>CANQDL010000165.1 GCA_947591105.1 uncultured Oscillospiraceae bacterium | reverse complement strand
ACGCAGTCCTTGTCGGGCAGGCAGTAGTCGTATACCGGCACCACCAGCTGGCTGTCCCGCTCCAGGCGGATGATGGAAAACTGCCCCAGGGTGGTCAGCAGCAGCCGGGAGCCGTCGGTCAGCACCAGATCCTCCCCAAACCGGGCCAGGATGGCCGCCGGGATGGCGGATACGTCCGCCATGAGGCCGGTGGGGCAGGCGTCCACGATCTTCATGTTCAGGGCGATGGGATCGACGCACTCCACCACGGCGATGGGCTGGGTGTAGCTGTCGGCAAAGGTTCCGTCGGAGCTGAACACCTTGGCGGAGCCCTCGCTGCCGAAGAGCATCACCCGCTTGTTGAACACGCACAGGCCGCTCACCGGGTTCTCCCCCGGGAAGGTGGTGCCGGTGACCTCGTAGAAATAGGTCACGTCCACCGTGTAGTAGCCCCGGTTGAAGCTGATCTCGTCCACGTCCACGTCCGCATACAGCAGCGTGGCCCCGGTGGGCCGCACGCTGAACGCGCTCTCTATGTACGGCTGGGACGTGTCGCATAGTTAAAGATACAAATCTGATTACTCCGCCGTATAATACTGCGCCTGGGCAGTCCAAAGCTCATGGTATTTTCCGGCCGCGTCGGCTATGAGATCCTCGTGGCGGCCCGTTTGGACGATCTGTCCCTCGTGGAAGACGGCGATCTTGTCGCAGAAGCGGCAGGAGGCCAGGCGGTGGCTGATGTAGACGGCTGTCTTGTCCCCGGCGATGCGGTTGAAGCCGCTGTAGACCTCATACTCCGAAACCGGGTCCAGGGCGGCGGTGGGCTCGTCCAGGACGATGAAGGGCGCGTCTTTATAGAGAGCCCGGGCCAGGGCGATCTTCTGGGCCTCGCCGCCGGAAATCTCCACGCCGTCCTTGTCGAAGTCCTTGTAGAGGGGCGTGTCGAGGCCCTTCGGCATCATCACCTCCCGCACGTCAAACCCGGCGCGCTTCAAGCACTCGTCCGCACGCGCCCGGTCAAAATCCGTGCTGGCCGCCACGTTCTGGCCCAGGGAGACGGAAAAGAGCTTAAAGTCCTGGAACACCACGGAGAAGAGGGATATGTACTCGTCGTAGTCGTACTTGCGGATGTCCACGCCGTTGAGCAAGATCTCCCCCTCCGTGGGGTCGTAGAGCCGACACAGAAGCTTGATAAACGTGGTCTTCCCGGAGCCGTTCATGCCCACCACAGCCAGCTTCTCGCCCACCTTGAATTTCATGTTGACGTGCCGCAGCGCCCAGGTGTCCGCGTGGGGGTACTTGAAGGACACGTCCCGAAACTCCACAAAATACTCGTTGTCGTCCCGTTTCTCCACGGTGAGGGTGCCCTTGTACATCTCGTTGGGGATGTCGAACCAGGAGAAAAGGCGCTTTAGGTATCCGTCGTTCACCGCGAGCCGCTGGATGGATCTCACGAGCCCGGCGGCCGCCGACAGCAGGAGGGTGACGCAGGAGACATATTGGGCGATGGAGCCCACGGACACTTCCCCCTGAAGGGAGGCGTAGATCAGCACCATGTAGACCCCGAAGCGCAGGACGAAGTCCGCCGCCTTCCCCAGACAGTTCAGCAGCTCGGCCCGCAGCTGCACCCTGTTGTACGCCCGCGACCAGGTCATGATCAGCTCCAGCTCCTTTTGGACAAGACCCTCGCCCATGCCGTACAGGCGTATGTCCTTGCCGTAGGCGTAGTCGCCTTCGAGCTCGCCCAGCTTGCCGGCCTGGAGATTGACGTCCACCACGCGGCTCAAAAGCCTGCGAACCTGTCTGGACGACAGGGAGTATAGGATCATCTGCCATGCCACCGCAGCCGCGACCCCGGCCGCCAGGGCCAGCTTCATCCACACCGCCACGCTCCCCAGCGCGAAGAAGGAGGCGGTCAGGGATACGCTGGCCGCGATCTGGGTAAGGTGCCCGATGGCGCTCTGCGTACATTCGCGCAGGGTGTAGAAGTTGTACCCCGTGGTGGACTCACTTTGCACCCGCTCCCGCTGCAGCGCCACGTCCCGATCCTCGATGGAGGCGTAGGACATCTCCATGGCCTTCCGGGACCAGCTGAAGGCCAGGTTGTCGCTGAACTCGAATTGCCCCACGTCCATCCGCTTTTTGAACCATGCCGCCAGAAGCCCCAGGGCGAAGGCCAGCCCCACCGTGAGTCCGGCGTACAGGGCCAGCGTCCCGGCGGGCCGTCCGGCGGCGATGGCGTCGATGAGCCGGGCGGAGAACCAGATGGGTACATAGGGCGTGACGGCTTCCACCACGGCCCCCAGAAACCGGAAGGCCGCCTCGTCGCGGCCAAGACGCCAGAGGGCCGCCATGCCCCGCCTGTAAATTTTGATGTGCTCGCCAAGCTTCATTCCGCCTCACCTGCCCTGTAGTCGTCCCGGTACCAGCAGCTTTGTATCTCAAATAGCCGGCTGTACGCCCCGCCCAGGGCCAAAAGCTCCGGGTGGGTTCCCTGCTCGGCGATCCGCCCGTTTTGCAAAAACAGTATCCTGTCGCAAAACCGGGTGGAGGCCAGGCGGTGGGAGATGAACACCGA
>CANQDL010000164.1 GCA_947591105.1 uncultured Oscillospiraceae bacterium | reverse complement strand
GTATCCCCGTGTCCGGTTTGAGCTGCACACTGCCGCGTCGGATGTGATCCGGGAGCGGCTGGAACGGGGCCTGGCCGATATAGGGCTGATGCTGGAGCCGGTGGACATGGAGCGGTTCTCCTACATCCGCCTGCCGGAGCGGGAGCAGTGGGTGGCGCTGCTGCCTCCCGGGGACCCGCTGACGGCCAAGGACACCGTGACGGCGGCGGATCTGGAGCAGCGTCCTCTGATCCTGCCCGAGAGGCTGACTATGCAGAGTGAACTTGCCAGCTGGTTCGGGCCGCGCTTTTCCCGGCTCACGGTAGCCTGCACGGGCAACCTCAAAACAAGCAGCGCCGTGGCGGTCCGGGAGGGATGCGGCTGCGCCCTGACCGTAGGGGGGCTGTCCGCGTTCTGGGATGAGAATAAGCTGGCCGTCCGGCCGCTCTCCCCGGCGCTGTATGTCACGGTGGCCCTGGCCTGGAAGCGGGAGCAGCCCCTGGGCCGAGCGGCGGAGAGGTTTATCCAATTCGCGTCATGCTTTTTGAGCATGGATAAGGCACAAAAACAAGGTATTTGATATAACGAGATCAAACAGGTATAATGCGGACATGGGGAGCGGCGCTCCCCGGCGTCCGCATTTTTGTATGGGAGGCAGAGCTGATGACCGAGAGCGTGGTATTTACGAACCGGCAGCTGCGGGCAATGATCGTGCCGCTGTTTCTGGAGCAGCTGCTGGCCATGCTGGTGGGCCTGGCCGACACGCTGGTCATCAGCTACGCCGGGGAGGCCGCCGTGTCCGGCGTGTCCCTGGTCAATCAGTTCAACACCATCTTCATCTATTTCTTCACCGCCCTGGCCTCCGGCGGCGCGGTAGTGGTGAGCCAGTATCTGGGCCGGGCTGACAGGATCAATGCCGGGCGCTCCGCCAGCCAGCTTCTGATGTTCTCCACCGTGTTCTCCCTGGGTTTGATGATCCTGGTGCTGGCGGCAGGCCGGAGCATTTTGCGGCTGCTGTTCGGCCGGGTGGACGATGACGTGATGGCCGCCTGCGTGACGTATCTGCGCATCTCCGCCTACTCCTATCCGGCGCTGGCCGTCTACAACGCGGGGGCGGCGGTGTATCGGAGCATCGGCAAGACCAAGGTCACCATGTATATCTCCGTGGTGTCCAACGTCATCAATGTCATCGGCAACCTGATCGGCGTGTTCGTGCTGAAAGCCGGGGTGGCGGGCGTGGCCTGGCCGTCCTTTATCGCACGGGTGTTTTCCGCCGTTGCCATCACGGCGCTGTGCTTCGGGCCGAAGCGGGAGGTTTCTTACGAAAAGGCGTGGATATTCCGCTGGGAGCGGCCCATGCTCAGGAGCATCCTGGGCGTGGCCGTGCCCAACGGGGCGGAAAACGGCATCTTCCAGCTGGTGAAGGTGGCCCTTTCCAGCATCGTGGCCCTGTTCGGCACCTACCAGATCGCGGCCAACGGCGTGGCCCAGAGCATCTGGTCCCTGGCGGCGCTGGCGGGGGTGGCCATGGGGCCGGTGTACATCACGGTCATCGGCCGGTGTGTGGGCGCGGGGGACACAGATGCCGCGGCGGCCTATCTCAAAAAGCTGAACCGGCTCACGGTGGCCATATCCGTGGTCTGGAACGGGCTCATTCTGGCGGCCACGCCGCTTTTCATGCGGGTATACGCCCTGGAGCCGGAGACGAAGGCTCTGGTGTTCCAGCTGGTGGTGATCCACAACCTGTTCAACGCCTTCGCCTATCCCTTCAGCGGGGGCCTGAGCTGCGGCCTGCGGGCGGCGGGGGACGTGAAGTACACCATGATCGTGTCCGTGGCGTCCACCCTGGGCTGCCGGCTGGTGCTGTCGTACCTCCTGGGGCTGACGCTGCATATGGGCGTGATCGGCATCGCCTTCGCCATGGCGGCGGACTGGACCGTGCGGGCGGCGGTGTTCCTGGCCCGGCAAAGGTCCGGCAGGTGGAAACAGTTCAAGGTGATATGAAATGCGTGAGTACAGCATGAAAAAGACAGCGGTCGACGGGATGCGCGCGCTTTTGGGAAACGGCGACGTGACCGTC
Source organism: uncultured Oscillospiraceae bacterium (assembly GCA_947591105.1). Taxonomy (GTDB): domain Bacteria; phylum Bacillota; class Clostridia; order Oscillospirales; family Oscillospiraceae; genus CAJOIG01. The sequence goes on along the minus strand of CANQDL010000164.1, from coordinate 502 downwards.
ACGCTCACGACAAAATAAAGGAGGCTGCTATGCAATATCGCACACTGCCCCACGACGGGGAGAAGATCGGCGTCATCGGTATGGGCTCGGCGGTGGTAGGCCAGCAGAAGGAGAAGGACATCATCGAGACGGTGCGCACGGCGGTGGAGCTGGGTGTGAACTACTTCGACCTGGCGGCGGGCCACGCATCTTGCTTCCCAGCCTACGGAAAAGCCCTGGCCGACTGCCGCAAGAACGTGTACTTGCAGATCCACTTCGGCGCTGACTACACCACCGGGGAGTACGGCTGGACTACCGATCTGGAGGCCATCAAGCGCTCCATCGGCTGGCAGCTGGACAACCTGAAAACGGATACCATCGACTTCGGCTTCATCCACTGCCTGGATGAGCGGATCGACGTGGAGGCATACGAGAAGAGCGGGGCGCTGCAATATGTGCTGGACATGAAGGAGCAGGGCGTGGTGCGGCACATCGGCCTATCCTCCCACAACCCGGACACGGT
>CANQDL010000163.1 GCA_947591105.1 uncultured Oscillospiraceae bacterium | reverse complement strand
TAGGCGTCGAAGCCGCCCAGCCGCTGGGCGATCTTGTAGCCGATGTTGCCGGCGTTGATGTCCGGGAAGATGAACACATTGGCATAGCCCGCCACGGGATCGGAGGGGCACTTGGTGTGGGCCACCCGGGGGCTCACCGCCGCGTCGAACTGCATCTCGCCGGTGATGGGCACGCTGGGCATCAGCGCCTTGACCCGGTTGGCGGCGTTGCGCATCCGATCCACGTCCTCGCCCTTGCCGGAGCCGAAGGTGGAGTAGCTGAGGAAGGCCACCTTGGGATCGACGCCGAACATCTGGGCACACTTGATGGTCTCGGTGGCGATCTCCACCAACTCGTCCTCGCTGGGGTGGATGTTGATGGCGCAGTCGCCCATGGCCAGCACGGTGTTGTCGCCGGTAGCAGAGGGGTGAACCATGATAAAGCAGGAGGAGACGATCTTGTTGCCCGGCTTGGTCTTTATCAGCTGCAGGGCGGGACGGACGGTGTCCGCAGTGGAGTAGGTTGCGCCGCCCAGCAGGGCGTCGGCCTCGTGCATGGCCACCAGCATGGTGCCGAAGTAGTTTCTGTGGTTTAGAGCCTCCACGCACTGATCCTTCGTCATCTTTCCCCTGCGCAGCTCAAACATCTTCTCCACCATCGCCTCCATACCCACATAGGTCATCGGGTCGATGATGATGGCGCCGCGGATATTGTATCCGGCCTGAAAAGCGGTCTGGAGGATCTCCCGCTCGTTGCCCATGAGGATGGGGGTCAGGAAGGTACCGGACAGCAGCCGGGCGGCGGCCTCCAGGATACGGGGGTCGTTGCCCTCGGTGAACACGATCTTACGGGGCTGTGCCCGCAGGGAATCAATGAGCTTCTGGAACATATGTATTTCTCCTCTCAAACACAGTATCGCAAACAGAAGTAAGCCATACAGGACAATCTGCATCGCTTTAATTCATGATAGCACGGCTACGGAGAAATTGCAAGTTGGTATTTACAAATTTTGCCCCATCCGGTATAATACTATCCGTTATCACCTCATATGCGGAAGGAGACGGCTATGCAAGAGCGGCAGTTTTGCGCGAATCTGTCCCGGCTGCGCCGGGAGAAGGGCGTCAGCCAGCGGAAGGCGGCGTCGGATCTGCATATCTCCCAGGCCCTTTTGAGCCACTATGAAAACGGCGCCCGGGAACCGGGACTGGCCTTTGTGTGCCGGGCCTGTGATTACTACGGCGTGACGGCGGACTTTCTCCTGGGCCGCACCGGGGACGAGACCGGCGCCCGGCTGGGCCCGGAGGCCATTCGGCAGCTGGCCTCCCAGCTGCGCCAGATCGCAGAGCAGGCGGAGAGCTATATATGATACATCAGGAAAACATTCGCAACTTCTCCATCATCGCCCACATCGACCACGGCAAGTCCACTCTGTCCGACCGGCTCATTGAGCTGTGCGGCGCGGTGGAGGCCCGGCAGATGGCCGACCAGATCCTGGACAACATGGATCTGGAGCGGGAGCGGGGCATCACCATCAAGGCCCGGGCCGTGACGCTCAATTGGAAGGACTACCAGCTGAATCTGATCGACACCCCGGGGCACGTGGACTTCAACTACGAGGTGAGCCGCTCCCTGGCCGCCTGCGAGGGGGCCGTGCTGGTGGTGGACGCCTCCCAGGGCGTGGAGGCCCAGACCCTGGCCAACACCTACCTGGCCATGGAACATGATCTGGAGATACTGCCCGTTATCAACAAGATCGACCTGCCCGCCGCCGACCCCGCCCGGGTCAAGACGGAGGTGGAGGACATCATCGGCATCCCCGCCATGGACGCGCCGGAGATCTCCGCCAAAAACGGCGTCAACATCCAGGCAGTGCTGGACGACATCATCCAAAACGTCCCCGCCCCCAAGGGCGACCCCGACGCCCCCCTGAAGGCCCTGGTGTTCGACAGCCAGTACGACAGCTACCGGGGCGTGATCGTGCTGGTGCGGCTCAAGGACGGGGTGCTCCGGCAGGACATGGACGTGAAGTTCATGGCCACCGGCGCCACCTACAAGGTGGTGGAGGTGGGCCACCTGCTTCCCACCCGCCTGGAGAGCTGCGACGCGCTCCAGGCCGGGGAGGTGGGCTACTTCACCGCCAGCATCAAGAACGTCCGGGACACCCGCATCGGCGACACGGTCACCGGCGCGGAGGCATCCGCCGCGGAGCCTCTGCCCGGCTACCGGCCCGCCCGGAGCATGGTCTACTGCGGCATATACACCGAGGACGGGAGCAAGTACCCGGATCTGCGGGACGCGCTGGAGAAGCTCCAGCTCAACGACGCCAGCCTGGCCTTTGAGCCGGAGTCCTCCGTGGCGCTGGGCTTTGGCTTCCGGTGCGGCTTTTTGGGTATGCTCCACCTGGAGATCGTCCAGGAGCGGCTGGAGAGGGAGTTCGACCTGGATCTGGTGACCACCCTGCCCTCCGTCATCTACGAGATCGAGATGACCGACGGCACGGTGAAGTACGTGGACAACCCCCACAACTACCCGGAGGTGTCCGCCATTGCCGAGGCCCGGGAGCCCTTCGTAAAGATGAGCATCATCACCCCCCAGGAGTTCGTGGGCAACATCATGCCCCTGTGCCAGGATCGGCGGGGCATATACGAGGGCATGCAGTACCTGGATC
>CANQDL010000162.1 GCA_947591105.1 uncultured Oscillospiraceae bacterium | reverse complement strand
CAGCCTCATCGACATGGGGGCGTACTTCATCTGGTACTTCCACTACATGCCCGTGGGCAACGACGCCTCCCCGGCGCTGCTGCCCACGCCGGAGCAGCGCCAGGTGGTGTACCGCCGCATCCGGGACTACCGGGCCAGAAAGCCCCTGTTCGCCATGGACTTTCAAAACGACGCGGAATTCGTGGGCGGGTGCATCGCCGGGGGCCGCCGGTATCTGCACATCAACGCCAACGGGGACGTGGATCCCTGCGTGTTCGTCCACTACTCCGACGGCAACATCCGGGAAAAGCCCCTGCTGGATATCCTGCGCGGGCCGCTGTTCATGGCCTACCACGACGGCCAGCCCTTCAACGAGAATATGCTTCGGCCCTGCCCCATGCTGGAAAATCCCCATCTGCTGCGGGCCATGGTATCCGCCACCGGCGCCAGGAGCACGGACATGCAGTCCCCGGAGAGCGCGGAGCACCTGTGCGCCAAGTGCGACGGCTACGCCCAGCGCTGGCAGCCCGCCGCCGAAGCGCTCTGGCAGGAGCGGGAGAAAAAGCGGGGATAAAAGGGCTTATATCGACCGCATAAAACGCCAGCGGCGGCAGTCTCCCGACTGCCGCCGCTGCTTTATAAAGTCCCTTCCTCTTGCACACGGCGCAGGCTCTGATAGAGCAGATCGTGTATCTTGGGATCGACGCTGGAAAAAACCACCTTGATGGGATGGGCGCCGTTTTCCGCCAGCCAGGCGTATACAGCCCCCACGGCGATTTCGCAGGCCCCCTTCTGGGGGTAGCTGGATCTTCCGGTGGAGATCGACGGAAAGGCGATGCTGCGGATGGCGTGTTCCCGCGCCAGGTCGAGGCTGGCCGTATAGCATCTTGCCAGATCCTCCCGGCAATGGGCGGACGGATATTTGGGCCCCACCGTGTGGATGACATACTTCGCTTTCAGGCGGTATCCCCCCGTTATCTTGGCCTCGCCCACTCCACATCCGCCGAGCGCGGCGCATTCCGCTCTCAATCCCGGCCCCGCGGCGCGGTAGATCGCGCCGTCAATGCCGCCGCTTCCCAGAAGCGTCCCATTCGCCGCGTTCACGATACACTCGCATTCGGACAGCGTGATATCCCGATCGTCGAGCCACATCCCCTCAAACGGCCCTGTCAGCGAGGGACAGGCCGGCGCCGCCGGCGCCCCATTTCGACGCAGATCATCCCGCAGGGACATGAGGATCTCCCCCAGATGGTTCTCGCCCTCGCCTGTCTTCTGATCCACGCCCCAATAGAGATCCCTCCAGCGATTTCCCTCTTTCAGCGCTCGCTCCCCAGTGTCCAGCAGATCCCGCGCCAGCGTGGGATTTTGCGCGAACTTCTCACGCACCACCCGTTCCATGATCCCCAGCTTCACATCATCCCAGTCCGGCCGCGCCTCCACCTTCCTGCCGAGTCTTTTCGACTCGTCGGCGGAGAGGCGGGCAAACTGTTCTCTGTCCGTTGGGCGCAGGCATTTCTGCGCCTGATATGCGGCCTCCGCATTATAATAGGTGATACCGTCGAACGATATTTTCGTCGGATAAAAATTGCTCAAAAAATCATATTCTCCACGGAAAAGGTCGATGGTCTGGTCTGTCGTCTCCCAGTGATCCATTCTATCTCCTTTCTTCATTCTGCGGCGCCAATTTGTGCCAATATAGCACGAACCCCGTGAAATAGCAAGGTTCACAGCCGGGGCATGCCGGCGAGCCTGTCTCCTGCTCACGCAGGGCTGCATCACGTTGGAATCTGTGATGAACGGGAAGGCTCACAGACTGTAAGGGGGCGCTCCACAAGTGTGAGATACAGTCGGAATTGCCGTTATGGTTTTCTTTGTTAGGCCATATCGGTTCTATACTCGCTGGTGAAAGACCGGCACGGGAGTCCAATCCCAGAAGCAGTATAGAGTTTGAATAACAGAGGCGTCACAGCACTTTGACGCTTTTTCTGGATGGTGCAAAGGATATAAACACAGAAGGGCGCCGTGCGCCAGCCACGGTGCCCTTCTCCCAATTTGTTTTTCCTTCTCTGAGTAATGTCAATGCTGGTAATTCAGAATTTATATCCGCAGTTTCTGCATTGGCATTGAGCTCTGGCCGTACTGCTGGCAAAGCCAAATGCTTCAAAGCTGACGGCGCAGGAAAGGCCGGATATCTTTTTGATGTCAGGAGAGCCGCAGACGGGACAACGGGAGACATGCCCTTGTTGCTCTTTCATGCCTTCGTAATACTCCGAATTTGAATAAAAACCAGCCGGGGGTAGCAAGCCGCCACGGCCCGGCCAGTCCGGCGTCAGGTGTCCCTCACCTTGATCACAGCCCCATCGCAAAATTGTTTTGGGCAATGGATATTAGCTGCGTTTATTGCTCCATCCATCATAAACTCGTAGCCGCACTTCAAGCAGCGAAACTTGCATGGCGGGTATGAAGGTGGCTCGGCACCGCCGCCTGTAACAGCCTCCAGCTTCTTTTCATTCAGTTTTTCGCCCATACGATCCCCTCCAATTATATAGTTGCGAGTATGATAAAACATAATAGCACATTTTCAAAATTCCTACAACAAAATCTACTTCAAACATTTTGATTTCTGTTCCTTTGGCTTTGATTCCGGCCTCTTTCGCACTCCATTCCTGAAGTGCGTCGCCTCATACGGCTCGAACCAAAAGACAAATCCGAACCCATCGCCAGGCAAGTGTTCGTAAGACAGTATGACAACGAATAATTGAAAAGCGGCAACTGCCTTACGGAATTGGAATCGACA
>CANQDL010000161.1 GCA_947591105.1 uncultured Oscillospiraceae bacterium | reverse complement strand
TGCGGCAGCTGGTTCCGGGGGATCATTTCACCGTGGGCGTCCGGCGTGACGGGACGCTGGTGTCCACGGGCATGAGCGATTTTTTCCTGTTCTATAGGGCGCGGCTCCTGCCGGACTGGCGGGATATCCGCTCCGCGCAGATCATCCGGCTGGATCGATCCTTTACAAAGAACACCCTGCTGGTGGGGCTGACCCACACCGGCGAGGTGCGCGTCTGCGCCCCGTGGGGCGGCGAGCTGGCGGCGCGGTTCCCGGCCCATATACGCCGTCCCAGCCCGGTGGTGCAGGTCATTGGCGGCGCCATGGACGAGCGCCCCTATCTGGCGCTGCTGGGGCTTGACGGCAGCGTCGATCTGGCGGGCGGCCCCTGTCCGGCGCTGGAGGAGATGACCCGCTGGCAGGGCGTCCGGTCGCTCACGGCCCTGTCGGGCATGGCGGAGGGCTGGCCGGAGTGGGAGTGGGAGCAGAAGAGCGTGATCCTGGGCCTGGGCTTTGACGGGACTGTCCGCGCCCTGTGCCGGCGGACAGGCCACATGACGGAGTTGTACCGGTATGTGTTCCGCGAGCTTGCCGGCTGGACGGATATCGTGCAGCTGTGCGGCGGCGGAGATCCCTTCCCCCGATCCGGCAGCTTCGCCGTGGCGGGGCTGCGAAAGGACGGAACGGTGGCCTTCGCCGGCGGCCACTGCGAGACGGCGGCCCTCTGGAATGGTGAGGACATCCCCGCCGGCGCCATCATCCCCGAGGAACGGCTCCGACTGGAGGTGTCCCAGTGGCGGGACGTCCGGCAGCTCTGGTACACCATGGGCCACCTGGTGGGCTGGCGGGCCGATGGCACGCTGCTCCTCAGCCGGGAAAAGAGCTACTGACTGTCATAGGGCCCCGCCTGCTGCGCACAGATCTCCGCCTATCCTTCTATTTGCCCATTTTTGAAAAGCGCAAGCGCCTGCCGTCCGGTAGGCGCTTCTTGCCACTCAAATCCATTTCGCATGATACCGGGGACATACGGTCATGTCCCCGGTTCGCCAAATTTTCACGGTTCAGAGCAGCTCCACGGAAAAGCGCAGGGTCTTTTCCTCGCCCGGGGCCAGGATCACCGCGTAGGGCTTGTCCGCAAAGCGCCCGTTCTCGTCCCCATAGGCGCCGCAGCCCTGCCAGGGTTCGATGCAGATATACGGGGCGTTTTTCTCCGGCATGGTCCAGATCCCCAGCATGGGAAACTGGTGAAAATCCATCCGCAGCCCCCGGCCCGTGTCCTTGTGCACCAGCGACACCCCCTGGGAGCGCAGGCCGTCGAAGATGAGGGTGTCCGCCCGGTCGAAGATCCCATGATCCAGGGCGATGGTATCCGTGCCGCGCAGGTATTCTTCCTCCAGAAAGCCCCCCAGCACGCCGCCGGGGCCCACGGCCACAGAGCCGGCGTCCTCCCGCTCGTCGAACACCAGGCGGTAGTCCTCAAACCGCTCCCCCGCCCTCACAGGGCAGTTGAACGCGGCGTGCCCGCCGACGCAGTACATCATGGGGCCCTCCCCGGTGTTTTTCACCCCGTAGGCAGTCTCGAACCCCCGCTCCGTCAGCCTGTGGGTCACCCGCAGCCGGAAGGGATAGGGGTACTGGGCCAGGGTCTCGGGGCTCTCCGTCAGCTCCAGCGTCACACAGTCCTCCCCCTGCTCCGCCAGGGTGAATCGGGCGTTTCTGGCAAAGCCGTGACGCCCCATGGCATACTCCCCCTCTGGGAACCGGATCTTCCCGTCCTTCAGCGCCCCCACGATGGGAAACAGGATGGGGTCTCGCCCGACCCAGAAGGCCGGATCTCCCTGCCAGAGGTATTCCGTCCCCTCCCCGTCCCGGAAGGAGATCAGCTCACCGCCCTGTGTGGTCGCCGCAGCGGTGAATTTTCCGTTTTTCAGTCTGTATTCCATCTTTCAGCTCCTGTCCTGCGCGTAAAGCTCTTCCCAGGCCGTCACGCCGGCCTTCAGCCGTCCCAGGCCGTCCTCCACCAGCGACCGGGGGCAGCCCAGATTCATCCGCAGAAAGTCCCTGCCCTTATCGCCGTACATCCCGCCGCCGTTCAGGAAAAGGCCCGTTCTCTCCCGGATGAAGCGGGCCAGATCCCGCTTGTCCCCGGGCAGGGCCGAGCAGTCCAGCCACGCAAGATAGGTGGCCTTGGAGGGCACCGCCTTCACCTGGGGAAGCTGCTCTTCCAAAAAAGCCTGCACGCGCCGCTTGTTCTGTGCCACATAGGATCGCAGCTCGTCCAGCCAGGGGCCGCATTTTGTAAAGGCGGCCACCGTGGCGTCCACGGCAAAGGCGCCCACATCGCTCACCCCGTCGGCGTGCAGTCCCGCCTGCACACGGTTTCGCAGGGTGGGGTTCGCCGCCGCCACCGCCGCCGATTTCAGCCCCGCCAGGTTGAACGCCTTGGTGGGGGCGATGCAGGCGACGGACATGTCCCGGCAGGCCTCTGACACGGAGGCAAAGGGCACGTAGTCGGCGCCCGGGGCAGTCACGTCGCAGTGGATCTCGTCGGAGAGCACCGTCACCCCGCGGCGGGCGCACAGCTCGCCGATGGCCGCCAGGGTCTGCCGATCCCAGATGTTCCCCGAGGGGTTGTGGGGATTGCACAGCAGCATCAGCGTCACCTGGGGATCGGAAAGGGCCTCGTCCAGCCTGCAAAAGTCGATCCCGTACCGCTGCGTCCGGCGGTCATATTCCAGCGGGCAGTCCTTCACCTGCCGGCCGCTGTCGGTGATACAGTCGAAAAACGCGTTGTACACCGGCGACTGGATCAGCACCTTCTCCCCCGGGGCGGTCAGCCGCCGGACGATGCTGCCGATGGCCGGCA
>CANQDL010000160.1 GCA_947591105.1 uncultured Oscillospiraceae bacterium | reverse complement strand
CTACAGCTTCGGCTTTGAGTTGGCAAAACACGGCTGGCTGCCGTGCTACTTGCCACAATCTTTATTGTAGGAGAACACCATGAAAGCCATCGTATCTGTTTTTTCCAAAGACCGCATAGGGATCATCGCGGACGTGTGTACGCTGCTGGCCGGGATGCGGGTGAATGTGCTGGACTTGAGCCAGACCATCATGGACGGGATGTTCACCATGGTGACGCTGGTGGACACGGCCACCTCCGATCTGGCCTTTGACCAGATCCAGGAGAAGCTCTCCCGCAGCGGCAAGGAGCTGGGGCTGTCCATCCGCATCCAGCGGGAGGATATCTTCGACGCCATGCACCGTATCTGATTTTACCTTTTAAGCCTCCCCTGTGCAAGGGGAGGTGGGCCGCCGCTAGGTGGCTCGGAGGGGTTGTTGCCGATGTATGATGAACAATCCCTCAGTCACGGTTGCACCGTGACAGCCCCCTTTGCACAAGGGGGCCTGTAAGTCTGTGCGCCTGCGGCGCCGATCAAGTGAGGCAGGTCTTATGCTCAACACATTTGATATACTTCAGACCATCGATATGCTGCAAAGCCAGCACCTGGACATCCGCACGGTCACCATGGGGGTGAATCTGCTGGACTGCGCCCACCCGGACATCGACGCCTGCGCCCGCCGGGTGTACGACAAGATCTGCCGCCAGGCGGCCAGGCTCCTGCCGGTCTGTCAGGGGATCGAGGCGGAGCTGGGCATCCCCATCGTCAACAAGCGCATCTCCGTCACGCCGGTCGCCATGGTGGCCCAGGCCAGCGGCGCGGCGGACTATACCCCTGTGGCCAAGGCCATGGACAGGGCCGCCAAGACCTGCGGCGTGGATTTCATCGGGGGCTTTTCCGCCCTGGTGCAGAAGGGCCTGACCGACGGCGACCGGCGCCTTATGGAGAGCATCCCCCGGGCCCTGGCCGAGACGGAGCTGGTCTGCGCCAGCGTGAACGTGGGCTCCACCAAGGCGGGCATCAATATGGACGCCGTGGCGGTCATGGGCAGGATCGTGAAGAGCACGGCCGCCGCCACCGCCGACAGGGGCAGTATCGGCTGCGCAAAGCTGGTGGTGTTCTGCAACGCGGTGGAGGACAACCCCTTCATGGCCGGCGCCTTTCACGGCCCCGGCGAGCCGGAATGCGCGGTCAATGTGGGCGTGTCCGGCCCGGGGGTGGTGTACGCCGCCCTGCAGGACGTGAAGGGAAAGCCCTTCGACGAGGTGGCGGAGCTCATCAAAAAGACCGCCTTTCGCATCACCCGCATGGGCCAGCTGGTGGCCCGGACGGCCGCCGACCGGCTGGGGGTGCCCTTTGGTGTGGTGGATCTGTCCCTGGCGCCCACCCCGGCGGTGGGGGACAGCGTGGCCCGCATCCTGGAGGAGATGGGCCTTTCCGTGTGCGGCGCCCACGGCACCACCGCCGCCCTGGCCCTTTTGAACGACGCGGTGAAAAAGGGCGGCCTGATGGCCTCCGGACGGGTGGGGGGCCTGTCCGGCGCGTTCATTCCCGTCAGCGAGGACGAGGGCATGATCGCCGCCGCCCGTTCCGGAACGCTGACCCTGGATAAGCTGGAGGCCATGACGTGCGTCTGCTCGGTGGGCCTGGACATGATCGCCGTGCCGGGGGACACCCCCGCGGACACCATCGCCGCCATCATCGCCGACGAGGCCGCCATCGGCATGGTCAACAACAAGACCACCGCCGTGCGCCTGATCCCCGCCGTGGGCTGCGGGGTGGGGGACAGCGTGGACTTCGGGGGCCTGCTGGGCACCGCGCCCATCATGCCCGTCCACACCGAGAGCGCCGCAGCGTTCATCGCCCGGGGCGGACACATCCCCGCGCCGCTGCACAGTCTGAAAAACTGACGGAAATTTGAAAGACAAAATATACCGCCGGATGCAACGCATCCGGCGGCGCTGTTGCCCCATATGGATAGGGCCTGTTGTGAAAACAGGCCCCGTTTTTTTACGCCTCTTCATCCGCCTCGTCGCGGGCGCGGAAAAGCAGGGACACGCACCACAGCGCCGCCAGACCCACCAGCGTGTAGACCACCCGGGACACCGGGTTCGTCTGCCCGCCGAAGATCCAGGCCACGATGTCGAACCGGAACAGGCCGACGCTGCCCCAGTTCAGACCGCCGATGATGGCGAGGATCAGCGCGATTCTGTCGATGACCATGAAAAAGACTCCTTTTCGATCAGACTGATTTATGCTCTTGCAGGGCCTAGTTTGCGCGGTCAGGGGGCAAAATATACATCAAAATATCCCAAAACCGGAAATTTTTTCTGTCCATCCCAGGCGTCCTCACACCCCGCGCCGGTTCGACATATAGTGAAAATGGGCGCACAAAGCCCAAAGGAGGTTTATATGGCGGACTGTGCTTCTGAAAACATGAACATTATCTGTGGCCAGCAGGCCAACGGTCTGGGAAGGTACTCCTATCCCTGCCAGACGCAGCCCTGCTGCCCGTCGCTGATCGCCGGCCCCACCGGGCCCACCGGCCCTGCGGGAGCCACCGGCGCCACAGGCGCCCCAGGGGTTCCCGGAACGGCGGGCGTCGCCGGCCCCACGGGCCCCACGGGCCCTGCCGGCGCCACGGGCGCGATTGGCCCTGTTGGCCCCACCGGCCCTACGGGTGCAACGGGCCCTGCCGGCCCGGTCGGCGCCACGGGCGCTACCGGTGCGACAGGCGCCACCGGCGCAGCGGGAGCCATCGGCCCCACTGGGCCCACTGGGCCCACCGGGCCCACGGGAGCTGTCGGCCCCGCCGGCGCTGACGGTGCGGCGGGAGCGGCTGGCCCTGCCGGCCCCACTGGGCCCACCGGGCCTACGGGGGCTGT
>CANQDL010000159.1 GCA_947591105.1 uncultured Oscillospiraceae bacterium | reverse complement strand
TTTCCTCGATGGTGTCCCGGGTGGTGCCGGGGATGTCGGTGACGATGGCCCGGTCATAGCCCACCAGGGCGTTGAGCAGGGAAGACTTGCCCGCGTTGGGACGGCCCAGAATGGCGCAGGGCACGCCGCTTTTCAAAAGACTGCCACGCCGGAAGGTGGCCAGAAGCCGCTCCAGCTGGGCGGCGGCGTCTGACAGGGTGTGGGCATAGCCGGTCAGGACGAAGGGCTCTATGTCCTCGTCCGGGTAGTCGATCACCGCGTGGTAGTGGGAACAGATGGCGGTGAGGGATTCGTATATCCTGTCCGTCCGGCGGCGGATGGCCCCGCCCAGCTGGGCGGCGGCGTTCTCCGCCACCCGGGTGGTCTGGGCGTCGATCAGGTCGATGACAGCCTCCGCCTGGGTCAGATCCATCCGCCCGTTGAGAAAGGCCCGGCGGGTGAACTCCCCGGCCTTGGCCTGCCGGGCGCCGGCGGCGAACAGGCTCTCCAGCGCCGCGGCCAGCACCACCGGCGAGCCGTGACACTGCAGCTCCGCGGTGTCCTCGCCGGTGTAGCTGTTGGGCCCCCGGGAGACGGTGGCCAGACACTCGTCCAGCAGCGCCCCGTCCGCGGCCGTGAGCCGGCCCAGCACCAGCCGCCGGTCGGGCCGGCGGCTCATGGGTTCTCCGCCCATGGGGGCAAATACCCGATCCAGCACCGCCAGCGCCTGGGGGCCGCTGATGCGCACGATGCCGATGGCGGACAGCACCTGGCCGGTGGCGATGGCGGCTATGGTGTCAAAACCGCCGCCCGGATGGGCGGCGTCTTTCTTCGTCTGGGTCATTTCTTTTCCCCGTCGTCGCTCTGGGCCAGGTGGTATGTCAGCACCAGGAAGCTGTCGGAGAAGTGGATGCTCTCCACCAGCGGGCCGTCCTCTCCCACGTCCAGCTCCGTGTTGGTGAAGTTCCAGATGGCACGGATGCCGGCCTGGGCCAGGGTATCGGTCAGCTCCTGGGCCACATGGCGGGGCACGGTGAGGATGGCGATGTCCACCTTGTGCTCCCGGACGAAGTCGGCCAGATCCTTCACGTCGTAGATGGGGAAGCCGTCGATGGTGTTGCCGATGATCTCCGGGTTGATGTCGAAGGCGCCCAGGAAGGAATAGCCCTCGATGATGAAGTCAAAGTTTTGCACCAGGGCGGTGCCCAGGTTGCCCGCGCCCACCAGGATGACGGAATAGCCACGGTAGGTGCCCAGGATCAGGCCGATCTCCTTGCGCAGGGAGTCCACGTTGTAGCCGTAGCCCTGCTGGCCGAATTCCCCGAAGCAGGAGAAATCCTGCCGGATCTGGGAGGGGGTCAGGCCCATCTGGCGGCCCAGCTTGTCCGAGGAGATGCGCTCCTCGCCCTTGCTGGCCAGATCGTCCAGCTTCCGCAGATAGCGGGGCAGACGACGGATCACGTTATTGGAAACATTGGTGCGTTTCACGGGTGTTTGCCTCCTTTATGGCGCCAACAATGTTAAAGATATATCATATAGCATATACAATTTACCATATTTCTGGGAAACTTGCAAATGATATTGTAAGCTGGGGCGAAAATATGCTATAATGCCTATAAAGAGACCGGAGCGGGACAGCATAATGACGAAAAATGACCTGTCACCGGCGGAAAACAGGAGCGATCCGAGAACGATATGGCGGACAAGCGGTTATCCCATGCGTATATGTTGGTCGGGCCGGAGGGCCGGTCGCGGGACGAGGCTGCCCGCCGGCTGGCGGCGGCACTGCTGTGTCCGTCGGAGGAGCCCCCCTGCGGACAGTGCCGGGACTGCCGGAAGGCCCTGGAGGGCATCCACCCGGATGTGACGGTGATCCGCCGGGAGCAGGGGGACAATCAGCTGCGCCGGGAGATACGGGTGGGCCAGATCCGGCAGATGACGGCGGACGCCGCCATCGCCCCCAACGAGGCCGCCCGGAAGGTATATATCATCGACCAGGCGGAGCGGATGAATCCCCAGGCCCAGAACGCCCTGCTCAAGGCCCTGGAAGATCCCCCCGGCCACGCCTGCTTTATCCTGTGTACGGCCGCGGCCGACGGACTGCTGGAGACGGTACGCTCCCGGTGCGTGCTGGCCGGGGAGCCCGCCCTGCGCCAGAGCCGGCTGCCGGGCATGACGGAGCTTGCCCGGGCCTATCTGGAGGCGGCCGCCTCCGGGGACATGGCGGAGGTGACCCTCTGCTGCATGAGCCGCGCCAAGCTTACGGCGGAGCAGACGGAGGCCTTTGCCGGCGAGGTGAAGGACGCGGTGAGCGGGATCCTGTGCGGTCGGGAGGCCAACCCGGGGCTGACCCCGGAGCGGCTGCTGCGCCTGGCGGCGCTGATGGACGAGACAGAGGACTATCTGCGGCACAACGTGCAGCCGAGGCAGATCTTCGGCGTGCTGGCCGCGGAAACATTGAGGTAACCGAGATATGCAAGATGTAGTGAGCATCAAATTCAGAAACCGGGGCAAGAGCTACTTCTTCGACCCGGCGGGTCTGCCGCTCAAGACCGGCGACCAGGCGGTGGTGGAGACGTCCAAGGGCCTGGAGATCGGTACGGTAGTACAGGGCGTCCACCAGGTGGCGGACGAGCAGGTGGTGTCCCCCCTGCGGCCGGTGGCCCGGGCGGCCACGGAGGACGATCTGCGCATCGCCCAGCTTTGCCGCCAGCGGGAGCAGGAGGCGTACGCCATCGGCCGGCAGAAGATCGAGGCCCACGGCCTGGACATGAAGCTGGTGGACGTGGAGTGCAGCTTTGAGGGCAACAAGATCATCTTTTTCTTCTCCAGCGACGGCCGGGTGGATTTCCGGGAGCTGGTGAAGGATCTGGCGGGGGTGTTCCGCACCCGCATCGAGCTGCGGCAGA
>CANQDL010000158.1 GCA_947591105.1 uncultured Oscillospiraceae bacterium | reverse complement strand
ATCGTGGCCTTCTCCAACGTGTTCATCCAGGCGTATATCAACGCCTTCGACACCGCCGCCATCGCCGGCTGGGCCTGTTACCGGAAGCTGGATCAGTACCTGATGCTGCCCATGCAGAGCATGGGTCAGGCCGCCGCCACCTTTGTGGCCCAGAACCTGGGGGCCGGGCGGCTGGATCGGGCAAAGAAGGGCGTCTGGGCGGCGCTGGGCATCAGCTTTGGCGTGTCGGCCCTGGCCGCGGCGGTGATATGCGCCGTGCCAACGCCTCTGGTGCGGCTGTTCATCGACGACGGGCAGACCATCCAATTCGGCACCCTGTTCATAAGGCTGTGCACCCCCTTCGCCACCCTGTGCTCCCTCAATCAGGTGTTCTCCGGAGCCATGCGCGGCGCGGGCAGAAGCCGCATCCCCATGGTGGTCACCCTGTGCACCCACGTGTTCTTCCGGCAGGCGTTTCTGGCGGTGGTGAGCCGGGTGATGCCGGGCAATCTGCAGGTGGTGGCCTTCGCCTATCCCCTGGGGTGGGTCATCTGCGGCGTGGTCATCTCCCTGTGCTACCGGTTCTCCGGCTGGGACAAAAACTGGCGCGGATCCGCCGCCCCGGGCCATTCGTGAAGGGGCAAACTTACGGGAGAATAGAAAACCGCACCCGGGGCTGAAACAGCCCCGGGTGCGCTTGCATAGACGCGGATTCAGTAGGTGAGGATGATGCCCTGCTGCTGGGCGTAGAAGCTGCACAGCCCGCCGCAGGGGATGACGCGCACCTGGGCGGCGCTCCAGCGCTCTGTGATCTGCTGGCGCAGCGTCTGGGCGGCGCCCGGGTTCAAGCAGTGGCTGATGACCACCGGGCGGCTGCCGTCAAAGCCGGTGTCGGCCATCTCCTCCAGGATCTTTGCCAGCACCCGGCGCTCGCCCCGGGTCTTGTAAAAGAAGTCGATCCGGCCGTCCTTCGTGCGCCGGCCCAGCACCCGCATGTGCAGGTGCCCGGCGACAAAGCCCACCAGCCGGCTCACCCGGCCGTTTTTGACCAGGTTTTCAAAGCTGGACAGGGCGAACAGGATGTGGCCGGCGTCATTGAATTCGCGCAGCGCCCGGCAGACCCCGTCGAAGCTCTCGCCCTGGCCGATGAGCCGGTTGGCAAGATGGGCCGCGCTGGCCAGCGCGCCCGCGTCGCTCAAGGTGTCCAGGACGAAGATGTTCTTCTCCGGAAAGGCCTCCAGTACCAGATGCTGGGCGGCCATGGCGGCGGCGTAGCTGCCGGAGAGGTTGCTGCTGATGGTCAGGGCGATCACGTTGTCGGCCTGCTCAAACAGACTTGCCCACTCGCCGGGACTGGGACAGGCGCTGGTGCTGGTGCCGCTATACTCCGTCATGGCCTGGAGCATCTGCTCCACGTCCAGACCGGGCAGGTCTGTGTACTCCCGCTGGCCGATGGTGATCTTGAAGGGCACCAGGGCAAAGCTGACGCCGGGGGAGAGATCCTCCAGCGCGCGGATGTCACAGGAACTGTCCGATACGATGAGCCAGTTCATATGCAAGTCTCCTTTCCGGCAAGGGCCTTGGTCTATGAGACCATCATATCCCAAGTGGGGGGAGAGAGCCAATCCATTGTTTCGTTTTGCCGCTCTACCGCCTTTCGACCGGGGATTCTCCGAATCGTAGAATCAGGAAAAGCCCGGCTTTGGGGATCGGCATACCGCACAAAATGCCGCCTCCGGGCGGTCATTTTGCCTCTGGGCGGTTGCAATCGAACCGAGGGCGTGATACAATACCAACTTGTGTCAAAGACTAAGAGATAAGAAGTGATCGTTATGCAGGATTTGAGAAACATCGCCATCATCGCCCACGTGGACCACGGCAAGACCACCCTGGTGGACGCCATGCTCCGCCAGTCGGGCGCCTTTCGGCTGAACCAGCAGGTGCAGGAGCGGATCATGGACTCCGGCGACCTGGAGCGGGAGCGGGGCATCACCATTCTGGCCAAGAACACCGCCATCCACTACAAGGACATCAAGATCAACATCGTGGACACCCCGGGCCACGCCGACTTCGGCGGCGAGGTGGAGCGCATCCTCAAGATGGTCAACGGGGTTCTGCTGCTGGTGGACGCGGCGGAGGGGCCCATGCCCCAGACCCGGTTCGTGCTGGAGCACGCCCTGCAGCTGGGCCACAAGGTGATCGTGGTGGTCAACAAGATCGACCGGCCCGACCAGCGGGTGTATGAGGTCATCGACGAGGTGCTGGAGCTGCTGATGGATCTGGGCTGCACCGACGAGCAGCTGGACTCTCCCATGCTCTTCGCTTCCGCCCGGCAGGGCACCTGCTCCGTGAGCCCGGACGAGCCCGGCACGGATCTGACGCCCCTTTTTGAGGCCATCGTCAACTACATCCCCGCGCCGGAGCGGCCTGTGGACGAGCCCTTCCAGATGCTGGTCAGCTCCCTGGACTACAACGAATACGTGGGCCGCATCGCCATTGGCCGCATCGAGCGGGGCCAGGTGAACCAGAACCAGGAGATCGTGGTGTGCGACTACCACAACGAGCGGCCGGTGCGCCACGCCAAGGCCGTGAGTATGTATGAGTTCGAGCCCCTGGGCCGGCAGCCGGTGACGGCGGCCCAGGCGGGCAGCATCATCGCCATGAGCGGCATCGGGGACGTGACCATCGGGGACACCATCTGCGCCCCCGAGGCCCCGGAGCCCCTGCCCTTTGTGAAGATCTCCGCCCCCACCATCGAGATGACCTTCTCCGTCAACGACAGCCCCTATGCCGGCCGGGAGGGCAAGTGGGTCACCAGCCGGAACATCCGCCAGCGCCTGGAGCAGGAGACTCTCAAGGACGTGTCCCTGCGGGTGACGGAGACGGACAGCACCGACGCCTTCAACGTGGCCGGCCGGGGCGAGATGCACCTTTCCATCCTCATCGAGACCATG
>CANQDL010000157.1 GCA_947591105.1 uncultured Oscillospiraceae bacterium | reverse complement strand
CGCCATCGGCGGGGACGACACCATCCGGCTGCTGCCCTACATCGACTTTGACGTGCTCCGGGATAACCCCAAGATCTTCACCGGCTTTTCCGACACCACCACCAACCACCTGATGATGTACAAGGCCGGGCTCATCTCCTATTACGGCGCCAGCGTCATGAACAATTTCTCCGAGTATGTGCGCATCAACGACTACACCGCCGCGATGATCCGGGACACGCTCTTTGAACCCAAGCCCACCCTGGATATCCCCTCCGCGCCTTACTGGTACGACGACGAGGACGAGAAGATCTGGTGGAAGCCGGAGAACATGCACCGGCGCAAGGCGTATCACCCGGAGCAGATCGGCTACGAGATCCTCCAGGGCTCCGGCGCGGCAGAGGGGCCGCTGCTGGGCGGGTGCATCGACGTGTTTCCGGAGGTGGTGGGCACGGCCGTCTGGCCCTCCAAGGAGGAATGGACGGGAAAGATCATGTTTCTGGAGACCAGCGAGGACGATCCCTCCTGCGACTATCTCACCTGGTATCTGCGCAATCTGGCCGCCCAGGAGCTGTTCGACGTGATAAAGGGCGTGATCGTGGGAAAGCCCGCCCGGCGCAGCAAGTATGAGCCCTACAAGGAGGTCTACCGGAGGGTCATCGGATTTGAGGCCGGGCATCCGGAGCTGCCCATCTTGTACAACGTCAACTTCGGCCACGCGGAGCCCATCGGCGTGCTCCCCATCGGGGTGAACTGCCGCCTGGACGCGGACAGAAAGACCCTGACGCTGCTGGAACCGGCCACGGCGTAATAAAAAGCACCCACGAAGGGTGCTTTTTTCATATATTCAGCAGCTTTGCGATCTGCTTTTCCCCCGCGTGGGGCAGGAGCTTCTCCAGGTGTGCCGTCAGCCGGCGGCGGGATTGCTCCGGCGTGCGGCAATAGGCGGCGGTGACGGCCTCGTAGCCGAAGATCGCCTCCGGTGTGGAATAGCGGGCGATGCCCCAGCCGTAGGTGTTCCCGTGCCGGTCGGTGGCATAGTCAAAGTCCGCCACGGTGATATAGGTCTGCATCTGCAGGCGGGTGATGACCGTCTCAAAGCCCTTTTTGCCGTCCTTGCCGCCGTAGCCGCACAGCTTTTTCAGCTGCCCGGTCTGCAGAGAGCCGTGCCGCTGGACGGTGTCGAAGATCTCCTTGTCCTTATAGGAGGCCAGCTCGTCGTCAAAGCGGGCGTCAAAATCGTAGCCGTCCCGGCGCAGGTTGGCAAGATCCGGGAACCACTCCATGCTCACAAAGCCGGCCTTCTTCCAGAAAAGCTTGCCGTAGACGCACGTGCCCATCCTGGCCACAGGGCCCTTCCAGTCCCAGGGCGCCCATTCGCCGTCCCCGTCGTACCACAGCTCTGGCGGCGTGTGTTCCTCGATGGAGAAGCCCCTGATCTCGTTTTTGAAGAAGGGGAGAAAGCCCCATTCCTGTACCAGCGCTTCCATATCTTCCGGCGAGCGTATCTCGTTTATCATATCCGTCACCCCGCTTTGCAGAGAAGATTCTACCATATGTCCGCCCGTTCGGCAAGTGCGGCCCAAATCCTTGCGGCAGGCGGGCAAATATGTTAAAATAGCGGTTATGGAAATTTACTTTGCCCCCATGGAGGGGATCACGGACTATATCTACCGGCGCATCCACCGAGAATACTTTCCGGGTGTGGATCGGTATTTTGCGCCCTTTTTGAGCCCCACCCAAAACCACGTCTTTCCGCCCCGGGAGCTGCGGCAGGTGCTGCCGGAGAACAACCGGGACGTGCCGCTGACGCCCCAGCTGCTGACGAAAAACGCCGGCGATTTTCTCTGGGCGGCGGCGCGGCTGGCCGAAATGGGGTATAAGGAGGTAAATCTCAACGTGGGGTGTCCCTCCGGCACCGTCACCGCCAAGGGGAAGGGATCGGGACTGCTGGCCGCGCCGGAGGCACTGTGGCGGCTTCTGGACGGGATCTTTGCCGCCTGTCCGGTGGCCGTGTCGGTCAAGACACGGCTGGGCATGGAGCGGCCGGAGGAATTTGCTCCCATTCTGGAGATATATAACGACTATCCCATCGCCCAGCTCATCATCCATCCACGGACAAAGCGGGAGATGTATGGCGGGCCGGTACACATGGACGTGTTCACGGAGGCGGCCGCAAAGAGCAGAGCGCCGGTGTGCTACAATGGGGACATCCGCTCTCCGGCGGACATCCGGGCGGTCGGGGAGCGCTTTCCCGGGCTGGCCGGGGTGATGATCGGCCGGGGCTTGGCGGCATCGCCGGGCCTTGCCATGGCGGCCGCCGGCGGCGAGGTGAAAAAGGAGACATTGCGCCTTTTTCATGAAAAGCTGTGCGCCGCTTACTGTGAGGCGTTCGGCGGCCCGGGCAGCGCCCTGCATCGGATGAAGGCGATCTGGCACTATATGCTGGCAAGCTTTGCGGGCGGCGAGGCCTATGAAAAGAGACTTGCAAAGGCCCGGCGGTGGGATGAGTTTCTCGCTCTGACGGCGGAGATCTTCGACCGGTGCCCGCTGGCGCAGGCAGGGGAGAAATCCAACTTTCAGCGGATAGATTAAATTTGCGCTTATGGATTGAATTTGGTGTTTTCCATAGTGTATAATGAGTTGTTAAAGCATACGGATGAGGAAGCGTTTATGCCCGAGAAGATCACCATTCAGGGGGCCCGTGCCAACAACCTGAAGAACATAGACATAGAGCTGCCCCGGGATAAGCTGGTGGTGTTCACCGGCCTGTCCGGGAGCGGCAAGTCCAGTTTGGCCTTTGATACCATTTACGCCGAGGGCCAGCGCCGGTATGTGGAGAGTCTGTCCAGCTATGCCCGGCAGTTTCTGGGCCAGATGGATAAGCCGGACGTGGACTACATAGGCGGGCTTTCCCCGGCTATCTCCATCGACCAGAAGACCACCTCCCGGAACCCACGTTCCACGGTGGGCACCGTGACGGAGATACACGACTATCTGCGCCTGCTGTGGGCGCAGATCGGCATACCCCACTGTCCCCGCTGCGGCAAGGAGATCCGCCAGCAGACCAT
>CANQDL010000156.1 GCA_947591105.1 uncultured Oscillospiraceae bacterium | reverse complement strand
GGCCTTCCTCATCGACGCCTACGACGAGGAACAGGTGGGCGTGGACAAGAAGGGCAGCCCGGACGTGCGCACGGTGCTGCATCTGCACCCCCAGCTGGCCCCCTACAAGTGCGCGGTGCTGCCCCTGTCCAAGAAGGACGTGCTCTCTGAGCCGGCCCGCGAGCTGCACGCACAGCTTGCCAAGCTCTTCTCCTGCGACTACGACGAGACCGGCTCCATCGGCAAGCGCTACCGCCGGCAGGACGAGATCGGCACCCCCTTCTGCGTCACCCTGGACTTCCAGACCGTGGGCGATGGGGAGATCCCGGCCGATCACTGCGTCACCGTCCGGGAGCGCGACTCCATGGAGCAGGTGCGCATCCCCATGGATCAGGTGGCCGACTACATCGCCCAGCGGATCAAGTATTGACAATGAACCAGGAAAACCGGCCCGCAGAGGAAAAACTCACCGCGGGCCAGTCCTTTGTAAAGAACATCGGCAAGGCCGGCTGCGCGCTGTTTCTGCTGCTGGCCGTGCTGGTGACGGCGGTGTGCCTCACCGCGGGCCGCGACCCCATCCCCGGGTATACGCCCCCGGAGAGGGCCAGCTATGAAAACGACCTGTCCCAGCTGGCAGACGTGCTGCAAACCCAAGTGTTCCCCGCGCTGACCCAGTACCGGCTGTCCGCCCAGGTCACCGGCGACACCGTCACCGTGACGGTGGAGGAGGGCAATTTTGCCGCCGCCCGTTCCGCCATTTTGCGCTATTTTCCCGAAGATCTGATTACTTTTGAAAGGGGCTGAACGTCTGTGAAGATCAAAGTAGCCGCCGCCGCGCCGGAGATCGTCCCCGGCCAGCCCGGCCGGAATATGGGCAACGTACTGGCCGCCATCAGCCGGGCCCGAGACGACGGCGCCTCCCTGCTGGTGCTGCCCGCGGATCTGCCCGAGGACATGAACCGGGGCGCCATCGAGCGCCAGGCGGGCAAGATGACGGTCTATCCCCTGACCCACCCCTCTCTCACCCGGGAGGAACTGACGGGCCGCCATGAGATGGACGTACTGTGCTGTTCCTCCAACGGCGCGGCCACCGCCTCCTCCAACTACGAGAACGAGGAGCTGGCCGCCATGGCCAGTCACGAGAACAAGGCCGTGGTGGTCATGGCCTGCCCCCGGGGCGGCGAGGGCGGAACGCTCTATACCGGCCAGTGCGTCATCGCCCAGAACGGCTACACCCTGGTCAACACCGAGCAGGGCTACGCCGTCGCCTCCGTCACCATCCCCCGCCGGGATCTGAAGCCCCCCGTTGAGGAGGAGGTCGCCGGCCAGCCTCTCACCCCCTGGACGCCTATGCCGGAGATGCTGCCCCGCATCCTGTCCCTGCAGGCCGACGGTCTGGCCCGGCGGATGATGGCCCAGGGCGCCACCTCCCTGACCGTGGGCATCGACCGCACCGCCTCCTCCCTTCTGGCGCTGGCCGCCTGCGTGCAGGCGGTGGATCAGCTCAAGCTCTCCCGGAAGAACATCCACGCCGTCCCCACCGGCAACCGGGCCGGACAGATCGCCGCCGCCCTGGGACTGAACGTGGGCGGCCAGGGCGGCCTTGTGGTGGACAACACCGACCTGACAGGCCGGGCCGTCGAGGGCATCCAGCCGGAGCATTACGCCGTGAACGCCACCGTGCCCCGGCACGTGGCACGGCTGGCCGTGCGCTATTGGGCCAACACCTTCGGGGACATGAACGTGTCCGTGCCCGTGCGCTCCATCGTCCGGGACGACCGGGAGCCCTGGGAGCTGTACGACTTTCTGCTCCACTTCTCCCTGGTGTATGAGCTGCCCAAGTGGGGCCAGGCCCGGCTCTTGGAGGACACCTTCTCCCATATCTACGACAGCCCGACCATCATGGGCGTGCTCGACCGCTTCTTCGATAATTACCACCGGCCCGCCCCCTGCGACGGCCCCATCGTGTTTGTCACGGACAAGAAAGTGGATCTGGCGTCCACTTGAGATCATTACATAAAGAGCCTGCTGCAAGCGCAGCAGGCTCTTTTTTCATTTGTCCGTTTTTACCGCTCGTAGTGGTGGGCCTGCTGGAGAACCATCTCCTTGACCTTCATAAGCCGCACCTTGGTGGAGGACTCGTTCTCCGCCAGCTTCATGGTGATGTAGCGGATATTCTCCTGCAGCTCCGGGATCATCACGTACTCCAGGGCGTTGACACGCCGGCGGGTCTTCTCGATGTCCTCGGCCAGCAGCTGCATGGTCTTTTCCACCTCGGCCAGCTCCAGCATGTCGTTGAACACCTCATAGAGCCGGCGCAGGGCGTCGTCCAGCTCGCCGCTGGTCTGGGCAAAGCCGTAGGGAAGCTCGCCGCTCTCGTCCGGAGACTGATTCTTGAAGTCGTATACCGGCACGTTCACGCTCATGATGTTTTTATGGCTCACGCCCAACTCTATCCGCTGCCGGGCGTACAGCAGGCTCTGCTCCAGCATCTCCGGGCTCATGACCGCGCTGGCCATGCTCATGGCCGCAAAGGCCCCCGAAAGGCCCTCGTCCACCTTCTCCCGCAGGACTTTGTTCCGGCGGACGATGTCCATAAACTGGCGCATCTCCTCGTCCCGCTTGTCCTTGAGAAGCTTGTGGCCCCGGCTGGCCGTGCGCAGCCGCCCCTTGAGCTGGTTGAGCACCATCCGTGTGGGTGTCACGGCGCTTTTCGGCATAAGATCACCTCGCTATCCGAACCTTACGTCCGGCTCATTCCTCAGCCTTCTTGGGCATGTACTTCTCGATCTGCTCCACCTTCAGACGCTTGAGCTCACTGCGAGGCAGGAGACTCAGAAGCTCCCAGCCCAGATCCAGCGTCTCGGTGATGGAGCGGTTGGTCTGGTTGCCCTGGTTGACATAACGTTTTTCAAACTCATCCGCAAAGTGGGCGAACTTCTTGTCCGTCTCGGACAGGGCCGCCTCGCCCAGGATGGTCATCAGCTCCTTGGCCTCCTTGCCGGAGGCGTAGGCGGAGAACAGCTGGTTCATGGTGCCGGCGTGATCCTCGCGGGTACGGCCCTCGCCCACGCCCTTGTCCTTCAGTCGGGACAGGCTGGGCAGCACGTCCACCGGCGGCACGATGCCCTTGCGGTGCAGCTCACGGGAGAGGATGATCTGGCCCTCGGTGATATAACCGGTCAGGTCGGGGATGGGGTGGGTCTTGTCGTCCTC
Organism: uncultured Oscillospiraceae bacterium; assembly: GCA_947591105.1. GTDB lineage: Bacteria > Bacillota > Clostridia > Oscillospirales > Oscillospiraceae > CAJOIG01. The sequence continues at coordinate 11 of CANQDL010000156.1, read as the reverse complement.
GGGCATGGTCA
>CANQDL010000155.1 GCA_947591105.1 uncultured Oscillospiraceae bacterium | reverse complement strand
CGCCCCGAAAAGCCTATGACGCCGCCCCGCACGTCGATGACCGGAAACATCAGCCGGTTGCGGAAGTAGTCGTAAAGTCCCCCGTTTTTGCCCACCCGGGAGAGCCCGCCGTCCACCAGCTCCTGGCGGGTATAGCCCTTGCGGAGCATGGCCGACGTCAGCGCCTCCCAGCTGTCCGGCGCAAAGCCGAGACCAAAGGGCTTGACCATCCGGACGATGCCCCGGCGCCGGACGTAGTCCTGGGCGGGGGCGCCTTCGCTCTCCAGAAGCCGCTCCCGGAAAAAACGGGCCGCGTCCCGATTCAGCTCCAGAAGCCGGGTGCGGCGGTTCCGGTTGGGGTCGTAGTCGTCCTCCGGCACCTCCATGCCCGCCCGCTTGGCCAGAAACTGCACCGCGTCCGGAAAGGAGAGGTTTTCTATGTCCATGATGAAGCCGATGACGTTGCCGCCCTTGCCGCAGCCGAAGCAGTGGAAGATCTGCTTGTCCCGGTTGACGCTGAAGGAGGGGGTCTTTTCTCCGTGGAAGGGGCACAGGCCGAATTGGTTGGCGCCGCTGTGCTTTGTCAGCGCCACATAGCCGCTCACCACGTCCACGATGTCATTCCGGCGGCAGAGCTCGTCGAGAAAATCCTCTGAAAACGGCAAGTATGGTCACCTCCACCTTATAAGGCCCCCTTGTGCAAAGGGGGCTGTCAGCGCGAAGCGCTGACAGGGGGATTGTTACCGGACTGGAAGCTACCTCAAGACTGGTAACAACCTCTCCGCCTCGCTATCGCTCGGCACCTCCCCTTGCACAGGGGAGGCTTTCAGCTGCCGTTTATCGCACCGACCAGCTGGCGGGAATGAACAGGTTTTCGAATGTATAGATGGCAAAGCTGTCGGTCATGCCGGACACATAATCGGTGACGGCGGTCTGGGCGCCCTCCTGGCCGGCGATGGCCTGATACTCCGGCGGGAGCTTGTCCGGATGGCGGACGAAGTACTCCATGATGGGCGCCAGGATGCCCTTGACCTTGGACTCCTCCCCCTTGGCGGTGGGATTGCGGTACACCGCGTCGTACATGAACTGCTCAAAGGCGGTATACGCCTGGCTCATGGCGGGGGAGAGGGTGATCTCGCCCTGGCCGCTGCTGCGGATGGCGTCGGTCACCATGGCGTTGATGCGCTGGGAATTGCGGGTGCCCACCCGGGTACGGATGATCTCCGGCACGTCCTCCGGCCGGACGATCCCCGCCCGCTGGGCGTCGTCCAGATCGTGGTTGAGATAGGCGATATGGTCAGCCAGACGCACCACGTCCGCCTCCAGGGTGTCCCGGGGCTGGCCGGTGGTGTGGTTGAGGATGCCCATGCGGGTCTCCTGGCACAGGTTGAGCCCCCGGCCGTCCTTCTCCAGCTTGTCCACCACCCGCAGACTCTGCTCATAGTGGTGGAAGGAGCCGGTCAGATCCCGCAGAGCCCGCTCTCCGGCATGGCCGAAGGGGGTGTGGCCCAGATCATGGCCTAGGGATATGGCCTCGGTCAGATCCTCATTCAGGGCCAGGGCCCGGGCGATGGTGCGGGCGATGCGGGCCACCTCCAGGGTGTGGGTGAGCCGCGTGCGGTAGTGGTCGCCCTCGGGGCGGAGGAAAACCTGGGTCTTGTGGCGCAGGCGGCGGAAGGCCTTGGAGTGGGTCACCCGATCCACGTCCCGCTGAAAACAGGTGCGCACTTCATCCTCCGGCTCCGGCACGGGCCGTCCCTTGCTGGAGGCGGACAGCGTCCCATAGGGGCCGATGATATATTTTTCCTGCTCCTGGCGGAGCTGCCGGTAGGTAGACATGGCGCCGCCTCATATGTAAAAAAGGTATCGCAGAGCTTTCTGCAATACCTTTATACGCCGCCGGACGCCGTTTTTCCTTTTTATATAAAGAAATTTTTTGACTTTTTTTCGTTGATCCGCTGATAAGGAAGCTTTTCTAAAAGAAAAGGATATATACCGCCACGCCCAGCACGAAAAGGGCGGCGCAGAGCTGGAATGCCGCCACCTTGCGATCCTTGTTCCAATACTGGACGGACTGCAAAAGCATGATGATCCCCATCAGCGGCTCATATACCAGGATGGCGTTCTCCCAGACCCCCAGCAGCTGTAAGGCCGCCAGGCAGATGACCGCGGCAGAGAGCACGGCAGTGCTTATGCGAAGTATCTTTTCCTTATCCATAGCTTCTCCTTCCTACTGTTCCGTCACGGATGCCCGGCCGCCGGTGGCGTCGACGGCCCGGCGGGTGAAGGCTTCCGCCTGCTCCGCCAGCAGCTCCACGGTCAGGATGGCCCGCTCCGGGTCGGAGGCGTAGTCGCTTTCCAAGAGCGTACCATCTATCTCCCGCACCAGCCGGTGGAGCCGATCCAGACTGTCCCAGGGGCAGGCCACCCGCAGGAGCGCCTTTTCCGGATCGGGCTCGGTGCCGGCGTCGGCCAGGGCCAGGGCCGCGGCCTTGGAGTAAGCCCGCACCAGTCCGCCGCTGCCCAGCAGCGTGCCGCCGAAGTACCGGGTCACCACGCACAGCGCCCCGTACACCTGGGCGCCCTTGAGCACTGCCGCCATGGGAGAGCCCGCGGTGCCGCCCGGCTCTCCGTCGTCCGACCAGCGGCAGGCGCCGTCCGGCAGCACCCAGGCCCAACAGTGGTGCCGGGCGTCCGGATATTTCTTTTTGACTTGGGAAAGCCGCTCTTTTGCCTGGGCCTCGTCCCGGACGGGGAACACCTGGCCGATAAAGCGGGAGCGCTTTTCCTCGTACTCCCCCGCGCCTTGGCCGGAGAGCTTTCGCCGCTCACCCATCGCCCTGCTCCTCATAGGGGCGCAGAACGTCCCCCAGGGCGGGGCGCACCACGGCCACCGCCTCCACGCCGGTCTCGCCGTAACGCAGATCCAGCAGATTTGCCTCCCGGCGCAGCCGCTCCACCAAGGCGGTCTTGTCATAGGGGATGCACAGGCGCATCCGTGTCAGCTCGCCGGCCAGCTTTCGCCCGATGGCGAAGCGCAGCGCGCCGGTTCCCTCCCCCGTCCGGGCGCAGACGCATATCTCGTCCTCCCGGTCGGGCAGACGGCCGAAGTAGGCGTCGCACTTGTTGTACACCCGCAGACAGGGGGTCTGTCCCGCGCCCAGGCGGACGATCAGATCCTCCACCACTCGGGCCTGGGTCTCCCAGTCCGGGTTGGAGATGTCGATCACGTGCAGCAGCAGATCCGCGTATGTCAGCTCCTCCAGCGTGGCCTTGAAGGCGTCCACCAGCTCCGTGGGCAGCTTGCGGATGAAGCCCACCGTGTCGCT
>CANQDL010000154.1 GCA_947591105.1 uncultured Oscillospiraceae bacterium | reverse complement strand
CCGGGGATGCGGCCCACGGCGTAGAGCTTCTCGTTGAAGTCCACGGCGAGGGGGAAGTAGTCGATGCCGTCCTTGGGGCGGGCGGAGGCGGTGACGGTGGCCAGCACCGTGGTCTGGCCGTACTGCACCAGGACGGAGGCGTTGCACAGCTCCGCCATCCGGCCCACCTCCATCTTCAGCGGCCGGCCGCAGAAGTCCATCTCCCAGCGGTGCAGGTTGTCGAATGTCTTGTGTTTGATGATCATTTGTACCTTTCCTTTCGCATTCCAAATTCTATCCAGAACACCCGCCGCAGCGGGTAACTCTCAATATCGAAGGCCCCCTTGTGTAAAGGGGGCTGGCAGCGCACAGCGCTGACTGAGGGATTGTCTGTTGGTCTGCCTCCTTATTGGCCCCCTTGTGCAAAGGGGGCTGGCAGCGCACAGCGCTGACTGGGGGATTGTCATGTTGGTCTGCCTCCTTATTGGCCCCCTTGTGCAAAGGGGGCTGGCAGCGCACAGCGCTGACTGAGGGATTGTTTCTCGGATTCTATTGCGCAGTAACAACCCCTCCGCCTCGCTGTCGCTCGGCACCTCCCCTTACACAGGGGAGGCTTTGGGTCTGCTATGACTTTAACAAATCCCCTTACACAGGGGAGGCGTTCAAAGTGGTATAATAAAATGAGTGGGACAGTATGAACTTGTCCCACTCAAAAACCTTCATACCCCTCAGTGCAAGTAAGAAACTTACTTACGGATGCCAAGCTTGGCGATAATGGCGCGGTAACGCTCGATGTCGTTCTTGGCCACGTAGTCCAGCAGACGACGGCGCTTACCGATCATCTTGAACAGGCCCATGCGGCTGTGGTTGTCCTTCTTGTGCACCTTCAGGTGCTCGGTCAGCTGGTTGATGCGCTCGGTGAGGATGGCGATCTGCACCTCCGGCGAGCCGGTGTCGCCCTCGTGGGTCTTGTTCTGCTCAATGATAGCGGTCTTTTGATCCTTGGTGATCATGGTATTTTGCCCTTCCTTTCGGTTTTTACTAATCCCAGCGTCTGAGTGAGGGGACTGCGCCCCTGACCAAGTCCGCGGGTTCCAAGCTCTGGTACTATAACACAGATTATCCTGTTTGTCAAAAAATATTTGCGTCCGGGCGCAAAAACGCCGCTCTCCCGCAGGAAAGCGGCGTTTTTCGGGGTGTCACGCCACGGGTTCGTAGGTAAAATCGGCGGTGTAACCGTTGGAGGATTCCATGTGTGTCAGATATCCGGCGTCGTCATAGGTCATGTCGATGGGCGGAATCCAGCCAGGGACGATGTCATGGTACTGGATGGGCGTTCCCGCTGCGTCCAGAACATCTAGCTGAAAATAAGTATACCAAAGATCACGATCAAGGTCAAAACTGCCGTATTCCTGCGTAATCCGATCCTCAACATCCGCAGAACAATATCCTACCCGCAGTTGAGGAGCATAGGCATATTCCCTGTTCTCCCAGTTGTCTTTGATTACGCGGCCTTCTTCGTCAAATTCGCATATATACTCATATTCTTTTTCTTCTGTCGTACCATCGCTATACTCCAAAGTATACCCCTGGAGCTGATCCTCTTCATCATACCGATAGGAGTAGACTCCCTCATGATCGACCTCCATTTTTGCCAGGCGACCATTCTCATCATAGGTACAAGTGAATCCTTCGCCTGTCAGTATGCGTCCAGCGTCGTCGTAGGTAAAGATATGTTCGCGATTATTACTGGTCATGGAACTGGGGAGCACACCTCCTTTATCATAGGAATAAACATCGGTATTTTCACTGGTACCTCCGGAAATGTAATTGTAAAATGTGTAGTGTATCTCCTTAATCCGCTGGGTAGGGGCGGCGTCCGCCGCCGGTTCTTCCTCTGCAAAAGCCGGGGCGGCCAGGGCCAGGGTCAGCACCAGGGCCAGGGCCAAACTAATAATGCGCTTTTTCATGTGTTGTTCCTTTCCTTTCTTTTTTTGATTTGTTCCGGCAGGCAGACCCGGAGCGGGGCGCGCCCGCCCCGGGTCTTTCCGCCGAGACAACGCAAAAGCGGCGCAGGGATCTTTCCCTACACCGCGAAAGGACACAACACCGCCCGTTCACCTTCTCCCCCTTGTAAATTACAAGGCAAGCGGGTATAATGGGCGTGGCGCAGTGATTCTGCTGTGTGGGAGGGTCTGTCTCCTGCATAGGGCCGTGGGGTGTTGGTAGCGCCCCGCGGCCTGCCTTTGGATGTCTCGCAAGACCATTATAGCGCGATACGCCTCGCGGCGCAAGAGGTTTTTTCAAATCAAAACAGAAATGGGCGCGCCAAGTGCGCGCCCATACCATCAATTTTGGCTCCCTTGTGCAAAGGGAGCTGTCAGCGCGAAGCGCTGACTGAGGGATTGTTATGTTGGTCTGCCTTTGCAGTGCCAACCCCTCCGGCCGCCTTTGGCGGCCACCTCCCCTTACACAGGGGAGGCATAAAATGTGCGACTTTGCTGCAGATGGTTCTCCTTACACAAGGGAGGCATTCCATCGCCGGGGGGCACCGCTTATGGCTCCCTTGTGCAAAGGGAGTTGTCAGCGCGAAGCGCTGACTGAGGGATTGTAACAGCGGAGGGATTGTCATGGAGCGAAAGCATAATAAAGTGCTCACGTCAAGGGCCAGAGAGCTGCGCCGAAACATGACGAGAGAAGAGCGGCACCTCTGGTATGATTTCCTTCGGGGGTATCCCATTCCTTTTTCAAGGCAAAAGGTCTTGGGAAGATATATCGTTGATTTTTACTGCGCACAGGCAAAACTGGTCATTGAATTGGATGGCTCACAGCATTTTGAGCCGGATGCCATGGCGAAAGATGCTGATAGAACGAACTTTTTGACAGGATATGGCCTGACAGTCATAAGGATACCCAACAACGAGATAAGTCAAAACTTTGACGGCGTTTGCGAATACATAGATCGGGCGGTAAAACAATCCCTCCGTCAGCTTCGCTGACAGCCCCCTTTACACAAGGGGGCCTTTCGATATTGTGTTGCGCCGCAGGCGCACATTATGGACGCCTCCCCTGTGCAAGGGGAGGTGCCGAGCGAAGCGAGGCGGAGGGGTTGTTACCGATGCGCGATAATGACAATCCCTCAGTCTCCGGCTGGCGCCGGAGACAGCCCCCTTTACACAAGGGGGCCTTTCAATATTGTCCGCCTCCCCCGCGAGAGGGAGACGGTTTTGTTTTACTTCCGAAACTGGCTCTTCATGCGCTTTTCGTGGTTCAAAATGGCCTTGCGCAGGCGGAGGTGCTCCGGGGTGACCTCCAGAAGCTCGTCGTCGGCCATGAACTCCAGGCACTGCTCCAGACTCATCTGCCGGGGCGGGATCAGGCGCAGGGCCTCGTCGGAGCCGGAGGCACGGGTGTTGGTCAGGTGCTTGGAGCGGCACACGTTCACCACGATGTCCTCCTTCTTGGGGCTCTCGCCCACGATCATGCCGGCGTACACCGCCGTGCCGGG
>CANQDL010000153.1 GCA_947591105.1 uncultured Oscillospiraceae bacterium | reverse complement strand
CCGGGCAGTGTGACCAGCATTGGAGATTCTGCATTTTCGGGCTGTGACAACTTGAAGAGTGTGTCGATCCCGGGCAGCGTGACCAGTATTGGAGAGGGTGCGTTTAGCCATAGCGGATTGACAAAGGTGACCATTTCGGAAGGCGTAAAGGTTATTGGCGATTTCGCTTTCCAGGGGTGCGCGAGCCTGACAGACATCACGCTTCCGAGCAGTGTGACACAGATTGGTTTCAATAATTTTTTTCCGTACTGTAATAAACTTAAAAATATTACTATTTTGAATCCTAACCTGGAGCTTGAGCGTTCCACAAATAACGCTGATGGGACGATCAGCATTACCATGTTGTGGGTATCTAAATCAGTGGTTTTTCACGGCTACGACGACTCCACGACGGAGGCATTTGCCAAGAAACACGGCTACACCTTCAAGTCTCTCGGCAAGGCGCCGTCCACGGGAACCACTCTTTCCGCGCCCAAGATCAGCAAGGTGGAGAACAAAACCAACGGTGTGAAGATCACCTGGGGGAAGGTCACCGGCGCGGCCAAGTACCGGCTGTACTACAAAGGCGGCGGCAAGACCAGCTGGACGAAGATCAAGGACGTGACCGGCACCAGCTACACCTGGACAAAGGCAAAGAGCGGCACCAAGTATACCTTCACCGTGCGGGCCTATGACAGCAAGGGGAAGGCCGGCAATTACAACAAGACCGGCGTCAGCAAGACCTTCATCGGCCAGGCGAAGATCAGCAAGGTGGAGAATAAAACCACCGGCGTGAAGATCACCTGGGGCAAGGTCGGCGGCGCGGCCAAGTATCGGGTATATTACAAGACCGGCTCCGGCTCCTGGAAGAAGATCGCCGACACCACCAAGACCAATTACACCTGGACGAAGGCCAAGAGCGGCACCAAATATACTTTTGCGGTGCAGGTGGTGAGTAAGGACGGCAAGACGACTTATAACTCCAAGAGCCCCAGCGTCAGCAAGACCTTCATCGGTCAGGCAAAGATCAGCAAGGTGGAGAATAAAACCACCGGCGTGAAGATCACCTGGGGCAAGGTCGGCGGCGCGGCCAAGTATCGGGTATATTACAAAGGCGGCGGCAAGACCAGCTGGACGAAGATCAAGGACGTGACCGGAACCAGCTACACCTGGACAAAGGCAAAGAGCGGCACAAAATACACCTTTGCGGTGCAGGTGGTAAGCAAGGACGGCAAGACGACATACAACTCCAAGAGTCCCAGCGTCAGCAAGACCTTCATCGGCCAGGCGAAGATCAAAAAGGTGGAGAACAAGCCCACCGGCGTGAAGATCACCTGGGGGAAAGTCGGCGGCGCGGCCAAGTACCGGGTATATTACAAAGGCGGCGGCAAGACCAGCTGGACGAAGATCAAGGACGTGACCGGAACCAGCTACACCTGGACGAAGGCCAAGAGCGGCACAAAATACACCTTTGCGGTGCAGGTGGTAAGCAAGGACGGCAAGACGACCTATAACTCCAAGAGTCCCAGCGTCAGCAAGACCTTCATCGGCCAGGCAAAGATCAAGAAGCTGGAGAACAAGGCCGCGGGTGTGAAGATCACCTGGGGCAAAGTCGGCGGCGCGGCCAAGTATCGCATCTATTATAAAACTGGCTCCGGCCCCTGGAAGAAGATTGCCGACACCGCCAAGACCAGCTATACCTGGACGAAGGCCAAGAGCGGCACCAAATATACCTTTGCGGTGCAGGTAGTAAGCAAGGACGGCAAGACGACTTATAACTCCAAGAGCCCCGGCAAGAGCATCAAATACACCAAATAGCGAAAACAGCACAGAAAAATGGGCGCGTCTTCGGACGCGCCCATTTCCCATAATGATCCGCCCCTCGCCGGTGGAACCGGCATACGTTTCAGCAGGTGGGACTGTACTTCTGCTTGGTCTGCTGCAGCTGCTGCTGGGGAGCGTTCTCCATCTGGTACCAGCCCTTGGAGGCCATCTGCTTGTAGATGCTGTCCTGCATGGACAGAGTGTCGTCAAAGGCGCTGGAAAAGGCCTGGTGCACATTGGCGGTGGAGGACTCGATGGCGCCGTGCATATACAGGTCGATGACGCCCTTGGTGGTGAGAAGAATGTTTTCCATGATGCATTTGTCGTCCATTTTCTGTCTCCTTACACGAGATTGTAGAACTTCTGGTAGAGCTGACGGTGGCGGTCGGCCATCTGCTGGGCCTGGAGCTTCAGACTGGGATCTTTCAGGGCGTTGGCCGCGTCCTGGCACTGGGTCACCAGAAACATGGCGTGGGAGAGCGCGTCGTCAACATAGAGCAGTTCTTTTGTCGTCATTTTACAATCACCTCATAGCAAGTATCTCCCCAAATGGACGGAGTATGCCCGCGCCCACGGAAAATCAGCGGATGTTTTTTGAAAAATGCAAAGAAAACACTTGTCCAATCGGAAACAAGAGTATATAATGGCACCATACTGGAGTTTAAGTAATTTTGAGAACGTGAATTAGATTGCCTTATGAGGTGGTTGCGGTGAGGACATCACGGTTTGAAGTGTTCCTGAAGATCGTTGAGACGAAAAGCCTGACGCGGACGGCCGCGTTTTTCGGCTGCACCCAGTCGGCGGTGAGCCAGCTGGTGCGCGCGCTGGAGGCGGATCTGGGGGTGACGCTCCTGGCCCGGAACAAGAGCGGCGTGCGTCTGACGGCGGAGGGGGAGTATCTGCTGCCCAGTATGCGCCAGATCGTGGGCGGGGAGCGGAGCGTGTTTGAGAAGTCCCTGGAGCTGCAGAATATGAACGCCGGCCTGATCCGGATCGGTATCTTCACCAGTATGTCCTGCCAGTGGCTGCCGCCCTATCTGAAAAAATTCCGGGAAACCTATCCAAACATCGGCTTTGAACTGCTGCAGGGGGATATGATCCAGATCTGCGACTGGCTGCGAAACGGCATGGTGGACATCGGCTTCACGACCAAACCGGAGGGGGACGAATTCTTGTTCCGGGAGCTGCTGGCCGACAGGATGAACGTGGTGCTGCCGCCGGAGCACCCTCTGGCGGGGAAGAAGGTGTCCCTGAACGCGCTGAAAAACGAGACGTTTGTGCTGCTGGAGTCCGGCTACAGCCAGATCGTGGAGAAGATGTTCCATGACGCAGGCCTGCGGCCCAAGCGCCAGTATACGGTGAAGGACGATTACACCGTCATGAGCATGGTGGAGAGCGGTCTGGGGGTGAGCCTGCTGCCGGAGCTTTTGCTCCAGCGCACGCCCTATCATATCTACGCCTGCCCCGCGGAGCCGGCCTATTACCGGCGGCTGGGCGCGGCGTGGCTCAAGCGGGAGCAGAGCTCCATCGCCGTGAGCAAGTTCATGCAATCGCTGCTGACGGAAATGGGATTGGAAAAATAAAAGAGACGAAATAAAAAAGCCCCCTGATAGGGGGCTTTTTTATGCTGCTATGGGCGTGATTAAAATGGAAAATGGGCTCTGACCGATGGATAGGGGGCTGCCTTGCAGCCCCCTATCATCTTCAGAGCCCCTCCGACGTGGTGGTGACCCGTACGGGACTCGAACCCATGTTACCGCCGTGAAAGGGCGGTGTCTTAACCACTTGACCAACGGGCCA
>CANQDL010000152.1 GCA_947591105.1 uncultured Oscillospiraceae bacterium | reverse complement strand
TCATCCCCAGCATGACCAGGGGGTAGGTGACGGCGCTCTTGATGCTCCGGGCCAGCTCCTCCTCCCGCCGGTAGTAGGCGGACAGGGAGCCCAGCACGTCGTCCAGCCGGCCGGACTGGTCGCCCAGGCGGATCATGTTGCACATATAGGCGGGGAAGCAGCCGGCGTTTTCCACCGCGTCGGAGAAGCTTCCGCCGGTCTCCATGATCCCGGTCATATCCTCCAGCAGCTTTCTGCCGTCGCCGGCGGGCACGTCCTCCCGCATGATGGACAGACCCTCCAGCGCGGAGATACCGGAGCGGAGGATCATGGCGAGCTGGCCGCAGAAGGAGGCCAGCTCCGCGTTAGACAGTGGTTTCATAGGATAAGACCCCTTTCAGTGGTGTGGGTGTCAGTGGAGGTACTGCAAAGAATAGTTGCTGCCGTCGCCGATATATTTCAGGATAGACTTGCTGCTCTTGCCGTTGGAGGCGAAGGTGGGATCCATCCGGGTCCAGTCGCCGGAGAACTCGATGAGTTTGTCGATCCATCCGGTCTCGGGGGTATAGACGCTGATCCAGCTGTGATACACCTGGCCGGAGTAACCGATCTCCAGCCGGGTGGGGATGTTCTGGGAGCGGAGCATAGCGGTGGTGAGGGCGGCGTAGTCGAAGCAGATCCCCGTGCCGGTATGGAGGGTATCGTCCACGGTGGGCAGGTAACCGCTCTTGACGGTGGCGGCCTTCTCGTCGTCGTATGTAACGTTGTCGATCACGTAGTGATAGATCCGCTCCACCGCGTCCAGGTCGCTGACGGCGCCCTCCGCCGTCTGGGCGGCCACGTCCACCGCCTCGGTATTCTCGTCGAAGAGCACGTACTGGTTGGGGTAGAGGTAGGGCAGAAATTCGCTGTCCAGGGTAGTCTCCACCGAGTCCTTGAACAGCACGGCGTAGCTGGTGCCCTCGATGTTTTCGTACCCATCCACCAGATACAGGCCGCTCCCGCTGGTGAGGGGGAGGGGGACGGGGGTCTGGCTGGGGGGCAGGAAGTATTTATAGGTGATCCCGTCGGGGCCGGTCAGCTGCACCACGGCCTTGGCGGCGGAGCCGGAATACAGGGCCATAACATAACCTTGCCCGGCGTTAGACACGTCCACAGTCAGGGGCGCGGCGCCGAGCACATAGTTTCCGGGGGCCTGGGGGGCGTAGATCACCGGCTCATTGGAGCGGGCGCCGCCGTCGGCGAGTGCGCCGGTACAGCCGCAGACCAGCAGCAGCGGCAGCGCGCACAGAGCGGCGAGGCGGGAAAGACTACGCATGACGGAAGGCTCCTTATGGTTTCAAGTGTTGCAGATCGTTTTGCAGGGCGGATCGGGCGGACTTGATATACCGCTTGACGGAGGCGATGCTCACCCCCATGAATCCGGCGATCTCCTCCAGCTTCAGGCCGGTCTCGTACCGCAGCAGGAAGGCCTGCCGCTCCTTGAAGGGCCGCCGGGACAGGGCGGACAGCACGCTGTCCCATGCGTCCCGGTCGTACACCTGGCGGAGGCTGTCCTCCCCGGACTGGGGCGGGCTGTCCATCCCGTCCAGCTCCACCGAAAAATCCTGCCGCGCCTTGGTCTGGCGCAGAAAGTCACAGCAGACGTGATAGGCGATCTGGCGCATCCAGGGCAGGATCAGCCGGTCGATCTTCAGACTGTGGATATTTTTATAGACGGAGATATATACCTCCTGCAGGGCGTCGTGGATATCGTCCGGATTGCGCAGCAGGTGATAGACGCTGCGGTACAGCGTCTCATAGGTGACGGAATACAGCTCCGCAAAGGCGTCCGGATCTCCCTCCCGGACGCGGCTGGCAAGCAACGCATAGTATTGTTGGTCAAAGTTGCCTTTTGCCACGGCGTAAACTCCCCTGCGTGTGATAGATCCTCAATGGCCCGCTGCTGGGAAAGGAAAAACGCAAATTATATTATATAACGGTTTTCCCTTCCCGGCAAGGGGGATTGTTTTCCTTTCGACCTTATTCTTCCTCGCTCCCGGAGGTGGGGCTGAGCAGCGCGGACATGGCGTTGCCGTTGCCGTCCCGCACCTGGATGCGCACGGGCTGCTCGGGGTAGGTCAGGGTGAAGCACCCCTCCTGCTCGTCGGCGCCGTCCACCGGGTAATCGCCGCTCCCGTCGGCCAGGGTGACATGCAGGGTGTCCCAGTCCACCCCGGAGCCGTTCTCCCCGTCGGTGACCCAGATGGTGATCTTGTCCCCGTCCCGCTCATGCTTGCCCAGGTGGGGGGACTCGTCGTCGATGGCGGTCACGGCTATGCTGGTGCTGCTCTCCTTCCCGCCCAGGGTGGTGGCCGTCAGCACAAGCTGGCCGTTCCGGTCGGTCTCCACCGTATAGGAGCCCGGATCGAGCCGTTCCACCGGCAGCAGCCGCCCGTCCAGCTGGGCCGTCACGCTGTCCAGCACCGGGGTGTGATCCACCTGGAACGCCACCGTCACCTTCTCGACGCTCTCCGTGGTCTGTACGTTATAGAACTTGGCCGGCGTGGTCATGTACAGCCACGCCAGCGCCCCGATCAGGAGGATCACCCCCAGGATCAGCCCCAGCCGCACGGCGTACCGGGCAAAGGCTTTGCGCTTGTACCGGCGCTTGGGCTGGGTGGCCTCCATGCCCAGCTGGGGCATCATCTCCTGCAGGAGCGTGCTCTCGTCCCGGGGAGGGACAGGAGTGGATGCACATTCATTCTTTTCATTGTTATTCATGCTTCATTCACCCATTTTTTGAAGATTATTTGGCGTATTCATTCACGGTATTCACAGCTTTATTCGCTGGATAACGATTGGATATTTAGCGGATATGACCGCATAAACCAGGAAATCAATAGAATATTGATGCATAAGACTGAAATCACAGTCAAAACCGTCCCTTTTTGGCCTTTGGGACATACAATGGTGGTGGGACAGGGCCCGGCGGGGGACGAAAGGCCGCCGATCCCGGGCGTCAGCCGTACTGCGGTACGGATCTCGTCCTCCATTATAACATAGAATTATGTAATTTCTATAATGACCCCTTGATTTATAGACGGATTTTTCAGGAAAAACGGCTCAAAACCCGGGAAAAAATTTGAAATTTTCCTTCGGAAGGAGTAAAATAGGGCAAAAAGACAAATTTTTTTGAAAAAATTCAAAAAATCGTCGATTTTGTGAGCCGTTTTTGAAATCAGATACGTCTTAATATATAGAAAATAAAATTTTTGCGACAGAGCGTGAAGATCTGCCCGCCGCTATACCTATTATAATAAGCGATCCGGCGGACAAGAGGAGAAACCCAAAACCGTATTTTAGCCTTGCATCATGATAAGGAGGTACAAAAATGAAGACTTCCAAGCGTTTTCTGGCCCTCTTCCTGGCGCTGCTGATGGCGTTCAGCTGCCTGCCCACGGCCGTTCTGGCCGCGGAGGGAGAGCAGGCCGGCGAGCCGGAGGCCACCGCGGCCCCGGAGGCCGCCCCGGAGGTCACTCCGGAGCCCACTGCCGCGCCCACGCCGGAACCCACGGCGGCTCCTACCCCGGAGCCCACGGCAGTTCCCACGCCGGAGCCCACGGCAGTTCCCACGCCGGAGCCCACGGCGGTTCCCACGCCGGAG
>CANQDL010000151.1 GCA_947591105.1 uncultured Oscillospiraceae bacterium | reverse complement strand
CGGATGACGAAGTTGGTGTCCGCGTCCAGCTCAAAGAACAGCACGTTGGAGCCGGAGATGGGCGTTCTGCCCACGGCGCCCAGGCCGGGCACCGTGATGGTGCCGTCCCGGTAATCCCGCATGCGGATCACCCGCTGGCCCCCCAGCTCCGCGGGGGGCTTCTCCCGCAGGCTGGTCATGAGCGCCGCCATGCGCTCCGGGCCGTCCACGCCCTCCATGAACACATTCACGGTCTTCTCGCCGAAATAGCCGTACTTGGCGTACAGCGCGTCGATGGCGTCCAGCAGGGTCATGCCCTTCTGGTAGTAGTGGGCGGCCATCTCCGCGATCATCATGCTGGCGGTGACCGCGTCCTTGTCCCGGACGTAGTCGCCCATCATGTAGCCGTAGCTCTCCTCAAAGGCCATCAGGTACTGCTCGCCGGTGCCGGCGGCGGCATAGCCCGCCAGGCGCTCGGCCATGAACTTGAATCCGGTGAAGGTCTCGCCGTATGCCACGCCGTTTCTCTCACAGATGGCGCGGGTCATGCTGGTGGACACGATGGTGGACAGGATCACAGGCTTTTCCGGCATGGTGCCGGCGTTCTGCCGGGCGGTGATGACGTAATCGGCCAGCAGGGCGCCCATCTGGTTGCCGGTGATGGTGTGGTAATCCCCGTCCTTGCCTCTGGCCATGACGCCCACCCGGTCGGAGTCCGGGTCGGTGCCGATGATCAGGTCGCTGTCCACCTTCCGGGCAAGATCCACCGCCAGGTAGAAGCCCTCGGGATTCTCCGGGTTGGGGCTCTCCACCGTGGGGAAAGAGCCGTCGATGACCATCTGCTCGGGCACGGGGTGGATATGCTTCAGTCCCAGGCGGCGCAGGGCCTCGGGCACCAGGATGTGGCCGGCCCCGTGGAAGGGAGTGTAGACCACCTGGAAATCGTCTGCCACGGCCGCCACCACCGACGGATCGATGGCCTGGCCCAGCACGTTTTGCAAAAACAGCTCGTCCGTCTCCTCGCCGATGATCTCGATCAGGCCCTTGGACACGGCCTGGTCGAAGTCCATGGCGGTCACGCCGGTGAAGATGTCGATCCCGGCCATGTTCTGGGCCACCGCCTGGGCATGGTGGGGCGGAAGCTGGGCCCCGTCAGACCAGTAGACCTTGTAGCCGTTGTATGCCTTGGGGTTGTGGCTGGCGGTGATGTTGATGCCCGCCGTGGCGCCGTAGTGCAGCACGGCGAAGCTCAGCTCCGGGGTGGGGCGCAGGGACTTGAAAAGCCGCACATGGATGCCGCTGGCGGCGCACACGCAGGCCGCCTCCCGGGCAAATTCCGGGCTGTTGATGCGGCAGTCGTGGGCGATCACTACGCCCTTTTTCCGGGCCTGGTCGCCCTCGGCCACGATCAGATTGGCGAAGGCCTGGGTGGCCCAGCGCACCACGTGGATGTTCATCCGGGCCAGACCCGCTCCCATCACGCCCCGCAGTCCGGCGGTGCCGAACTCCAGCGGGCCGCGGAAGCGGCTTTTGATCTCGTCGTCATCGCCGCGGATGGCGTCCAGCTCCTGCCATTCTTCATTGGAAAGGGCGGGGCTGTCCAGCCAGCGCTCATATTCCTTCCTGTAGTCCATCATCCTCCGGCACTCCTTTCAATAGCTCCTGGGCGTCCGCCAGGAGGCTTTTGGGTACAAAAATGTCCACACCGCTGCCGCTCATGCCGATCATGACCTTGCCAAAGGCGCCGTCGCCGGGATAACGGGCGGTGCTGGGTATACCGTAAGCGTCCAGCATGTTCCGAAGCATGTCCGATGCCATGTCGATCTGGGAACAGTTGGTGAGAAAAGCCGGCTCCTCCGGCTCGCCGTCCGGCCCCTTGGGCCAGGCGTCATATTCCTTTCCGTATTCGTGCAAGCCCCAAGACATATAGACCCCTCGCTGCCTCGCAGAGTTTGGCTCCGCAGAGCCAAATAAAGTGGGATATGATTTCCGGTTTCCCGTTTGAAAGCCTCCGGCCTTCAAACGATTGTTCTTATTTGTGGTATTTCGCCCCGGCGTTGATGGACAGCGCCCGGTATAGCTGTTCCAGAAGCATCACCCGGGCCAGGTGGTGGGGAAAGGTCATGTCCGACATGGACAGACGCAGATCCGCCGCCTGCTTTGCCGCCGGGGGCAGGCCCTCCGATCCGCCGATGAGAAAGCAGATCCGGCTCACGCCCGCGCTGGCCAGCTTTTCCAGCTGCCGGGCCAGAGCGGGACTGGAGAACTTCTCCCCCTCGATACACAGGGCGATCACATAGGCGCCCTTGGGGATGCGTCCGGCCACGTCCCCGTCCTCGGTCAGCTCCGTGACCTCCGCCTTGCAGTAGGCGCCCAGGCGCTTGAGGTATTCCTGACAGGCGGCGATGTAATAGGGCTCCTTCAGCCGCCCCTGACACAGCACGCTCACCCGCAGCACGGCGTCACCTCCACGCACAGCCGCCCCAGCTCCGGGGCCACCAGAAGGGCCGTGTCCGTCTGCTCCAGGGCCCGGTTCACCGTCCGGCGGGCCAGGCCGGGGAGATTGTTGTTTTTGGAAAGGTGGCCCAGCACGATCTGCCGGGTGCCCCGCCCGGCCAGCACCGAGGCCAGCCATGTGCACTCGGCGTTGGACAGGTGTCCTCTGTCGGAGAGGATGCGCCGCTTCAGGTAGGCGGGATAGGGGCCGTTTTGCAGCATGGCCACGTCGTGGTTGGCCTCGATGAGCGCCGCGTCCGCGCCGGTCAGGTACTGGAGCATGCTGTCCGTGACGCAGCCGGTGTCCGTGGCGACGGCCAGAGCCGCGCCGTCCGCCTCGATCCGGTAGCCGGCGCTCTGGGCGGCGTCATGGGGGGTGGGGAAGGCCGTCACGGTCATGCACCCCAGGGAGAGAGGCGTCTCCAGAGCCAGCGTGCGGATATAAGGACTTACCCCCGGAAGGGATCGGCGCAGAGCGTCCGCCGCCGTTCCGGGGGCAAAGACCGGCAGCGGGAACCGCTTGGTGAAAACGGAAAGCCCCGAAACGTGGTCAGCGTGTTCATGGGTGATGAAGATGCCGTCCAGACGGCCGGGCTCCATGCCCTCGCCCTCCAGCGCGGCGCAGATCCGTCTGGCGGAGATGCCGGCGTCGATGAGCACGCTCCGGCCGGCGCCCTGCACCAGGGCGCAGTTGCCGGTGGAGCCGCTGGCGAAAACGACCAGACGCATGGCGGCGTCAGCCGGCCATCTGGCCCGCGCGCCGCTGCTGGGGTTCGTCCGGCTCATCTACGCAGCGGATGTCCGCGCCCAGGGCGCGGAACTTGCCCACGATGTCCTGATAGCCCCGCTCGATGTAGAGCACGTCCTCCACCTTGGTGACGCCCTCCGCCGCAAGACCGGCGATGACCATGGCCGCGCCGGCCCGCAGGTCGCAGGCCTTCACCGTGGCGCCGGTGAGCTGACCGACGCCCTGGATAAAGGCGGACTGATCCTCCACCTCGATGCAGGCGCCCATCTTTTTCAGCTCCGCCACGTATTTGAAGCGGCCGCCGTTCCAGACGCCCTCGGTCATCACGCTCACCCCCGGCGCGCCGCACAGCACAGCCGTCATCTGCGGCTGCATGTCGGTGGGGAAGCCGGGGTAGGGCTTTGTCTTTACGTTGGCGGGGTGCAGGGGGCCCTCCCGGCGGACGAGAACGTAATCGTCGCCCTCCTCCACCTCCACG
>CANQDL010000150.1 GCA_947591105.1 uncultured Oscillospiraceae bacterium | reverse complement strand
ATTCCTCGGCTTTGTATCAAATTCTGCAAGATTATATCTATGTTCCTGCTGATTTTGATACGAGCAAAAAACCTTTCTTTATCGGTTTAGACCTCTTCAAGCAACCGACAGCGCAATTCATATAAAGCTGTTTTATTTGAATCTTAAGTCAGGCGCGCCATAGCGTCTTCATAACTCAGCCAATCGCAGCCGATGTGTTCGTTGGATAACTTTATGTCTGATGCACACTCAAAAGCGAAGTGATGTTCGGGAATAACATAAGTGTTCTTTGCCCAATATTTCCGATGTCGTTCTGAAATAACATTCGCGGGGATATATGCCATGGACGTCAGCTTTATAATACTGTTTGTTTTTATCCCCGTTTCTTCCGAAATTTCTCTTATCGCCGCCTCTGTCGGCGTTTCATCATCTTCACCGCCGCCGGCAATAAACTGCCACTGATCCAAATCCGCGCGATGAAAAACACAAAACTGCGGCTCTTTCGGCGCTATTTTCCTGAAAGGGATTGCCAATATTTGAAATGGTGCTCTCATCCCGTTAAACCTCCGCAATTTGACCTCTGTCCATTTTTACGCTTGTCAAAAAAGGAGAGAGTCCCTCAAAGGGGCTCTCTCCGGTCTGTACAGGTCAAAAGGGCAGACTCACTGCTCCCGCTGCTTCTGGGGCGCGGCCGCGCTCCCGGCGGCGCTGCGGAACCGGCTGCGGGACGTGCGGATCAGCTCCAGGGCCTGTCCCACGGCGTCCTCCGCCCCCTGCAGGGACTCGGCCACATACTCGTTGGCGGCCCGGCGCAGTTCCCGGGACTTGTTGTCCGCGGTGGCGATCATCTCCTCGGCGCGGGCCTTTGCCGCCCGGACGACCTCCTGCTCCTCCACCATCTTGCGGGCCCGCTCCTCCGCCATCTTCCGGACAGACTCCGCCTCGTTCTTGGCGTTGCGGATGAACTCGTCCCTGGCGGACACGAGCCGCTTTGCCTCCGCCATCTCCGCGGGCAGCTGGGCCTTGATCTCCTCGATCAGATCCAGGGCCTTCTCCCGATCCACCAGGCACTTGTCGTTTCCGAGAGGAACGCCCCAGGCGTCGGAAATCATAGTATAGAGCATTTCGATCAGTTCAAGGATGCCTTGGTTCTCGTTCATTTCTCTGTCTGCCTCCTAGTTTTTGTTTTCTCCACCACGTCGTCTATGATCTCCATGGGCACAAACTCCGTCAGATCCGCCCCATAGGCCGCCATCTCCTTGACGGCGGTGGAGCTGAGGAAGGTATACTTCTCGCTGGCGGTGAGGAACAGGGTGTCCAGATCCGGGTTCATCTTCTTGTTGATGAGGGCGATCTGAAACTCATAGTCAAAATCCGACACGGCCCGCAGGCCCTTGACGATCACAGGGCTCTCGTACTGCTTGGCGTACTCCGCCAGCAGCAAATCCGTGGTGGCCACCTCCACATTGCCGAACCGCTCCGTGGAGCGCCGCACCATATCCATCCGCTCTTCGATGGTGAACATGGGGGTCTTCTCCCGGTTCTTCATCACGCACACCACCACCCGGTCGAATATCTTCGCCGCCCGGCGGATGATATTCAGGTGTCCCAGCGAGATGGGATCGAAGCTGCCCGGATAGATGGCGGTGGTCATAGGCCCTGCCTCCTGTAGGTGGTCAGAGATATTTTTCCGTAGCGGTAGCTCTTGCCGGAGACATACGGCGGCGCTGCCGGTGGCATAGGCTCGCCGTACATGCTTTCGACAAGTATTATACCACCATCATTTAAGATGTCAAATCCAAAAAGAGATTGGAGAATTTTGTCATAGAGCCCTCCGTGGTAGGGCGGATCGACGAACACCAGGTCGAACTTGCCGCACCCGGACAGATAGGCCAGCGCGTCGGAGCGGATCACCGGGGCCTGCATCCTGCAGATCTCCAGATTCTTCCGCACCAGGGCCACGGAGGCGGGACTGCTGTCCACAAAAACGCACTCCCGGGCGCCCCGGCTGAGCGCCTCGATGCCCAGCTGCCCCGTCCCGGCGAACAGATCCAGCACCCGCCGGCCGGGCACGTCGAACTGCACCACGCTGAATATGGCCTCTTTCACCATGTCGGTGGTGGGCCGGACGGACATATCCTTCGGCTCCGCCAGCCTGCGGCCCCGGGCCGTGCCTGTGATCACTCTCATTGCCCTTCGTCCCCTCCGTGAAAATGGCCGTACACGGCCGCCGCCGTCCGGCTGCCCACCACGGCGGCCAGCTCCTGCTCCGACGCCGCCGCGACGGCCTTTATGCTCTTGAACCGCTTCAGAAGCATCCCCCTGCGCTTGGGCCCCACCCCGGGGATGTCCTCCAGTCCGGAGCCGATGGTCTTTTTCCGCAGCGTCCGGTGGTACTCGATGGCAAAGCGGTGGGTCTCCTCCTGGATGCCGCCCACCAGGGCAAACACCGCCGGGTTGGCGGAAATGCCGATCTCCCGCCCGTCCGGGGTGGTCAGGGCCCGGGTGCGGTGCCGGTCGTCCTTCACCATGCCGAACACCGGTATGCCGGCCAGCTCCTGCTCGGCCATGGCCTGCAGCGCCGCGGCCACCTGGCCCACGCCGCCGTCGATCAGCAGCACGTCCGGCAGCGGGGAGAACTTCTCGTCCCCCTCCCTGTACCGGGCCAGCCGCCGGCTCACCGCCTCGTGCATGCTGGCAAAATCGTCCTGG
This sequence comes from uncultured Oscillospiraceae bacterium, assembly GCA_947591105.1. Taxonomy (GTDB): domain Bacteria; phylum Bacillota; class Clostridia; order Oscillospirales; family Oscillospiraceae; genus CAJOIG01. The sequence goes on along the minus strand of CANQDL010000150.1, from coordinate 1,060 downwards.
TGCTCCACGGTCTTCATTTTGAATTTGCGGTAGCGGCTCCGGGCGGGCTTTCCGTCCACGAACACCACCATGGACGCCACGATGCCGAAATCCCCCGTGTTGGAGATGTCGAAGGACTCTATCCGATGGATGGGCACCTCCAGACCCAGCATCCGCTGCAGCCACTCCAGGGTCTTGATGCGCCGCTCCTGCTCGCTCTCGGCCCGGACGCTCTCCTCCCGGGCGTTGCGCTCCGCCGCCTCCAGCAGCTCCCGCTTCACCCCCCGGCGGGGGGTGACCAGCTCCACCTTGTGGCCGGCCATCTGGGTGAGCATCTCCCCCAGAGGCTCTGCATCCTCGATCTCCACCGGCAGCAGCACCGTCCGGGGCCACGCCCCCCGGCGGGTATAGTACTGCCGCACCAGGGCGGACACCGCCTGGCCGTCGTCCTCCAGCGGCTCCGGCATCTGCTCCAGATCCTTTCCCGCCAGATCGCCCCCGGCGTAGTGGAGCACCACGAAGGAGCACCGGGCGCTGCGGCAAAAGCCCACCGCGTCCACGTCCGCCCTGGCGGCCTTCAAAACGACCTGCCGGTTATTCAGCTCCTTGACCGCCATGAGCCTGTCCCGGAGCTTGGCGGCCGTCTCAAAGCGCATCTGTTCCGAGGCCTGGAGCATCTGCCCCTCCAGCTGGGCGGCCAGCTCCTTGCCTCCGCCGGAGAGAAGCTGCACCGCCTGGGCGATCCGCCGGCGGTACTCCTCCCCGTCCGGCTCTCCCCGGCACCACCCCTCGCACACATCCATGTGAAAGTTCAGGCAGGGACGGCTCTTGCCGATGTCCCGGGGAAACTGCCGGCCGCAGGAGGGCAGGCGCAGGGCCTTCTTCAAGGCGCCCAGGATGCTGTTGGTCACGCCCCGGCCGCCGTAGGGGCCGAAGTAGCGGGCGCCGTCCTGTTCCACCCGGTTGACGACGGTGAAGCGGGGGTACGCCTCCCGCTCGTCCAGACGCAGCCAGGGATAGGTCTTGTCGTCCCGGAGAAGGATGTTGTAGTGGGGCTTGTGGCGCTTGATGAGGCTGTTTT
>CANQDL010000149.1 GCA_947591105.1 uncultured Oscillospiraceae bacterium | reverse complement strand
GTGGAGATATGGTCGGCCGCGCCGGTGCTGCGGTATTTTCTGAACTCCGTTCTGGTGTCCGGCGGCGCGACCATCATCGCCATCCTGTGCGGCATCCCGGCGGCCTATGCCCTGAGCCGGATGAAGTTCAAGGGCAAGAGCGTGTTTTTGGGAGCCGTCATCATGAGCCAGATGTTTGCCCCGGTGGTGCTGCTGGTGGGCATCTACCGGCTGATGATGAAGATAAATCTGGTGAACAATATCCTGGGCTTGATCCTGTTGAACGCGGCCTTCAACCAGGCCTTCGCCATATGGCTGCTGCGGGGCACGTTTTTGTCCATCTCCCCGGATATGGAGCAGGCGGCCAAGATCGACGGCTGCAACACCATGGGCTCCCTGATCCGGGTGCTGATCCCCATGGCCGCGCCGGGCATCGTGACCACGCTGATCTTCGTGTTCATCAACTCCTGGAACGAGTACACCATGGCCCTGACGCTCATCAGCACCGATGTTTTCAAGCCCATCACCGTGGGCATCAACGTGTTCTACGGGCTGAATATGATCAACTGGCAGTACCTGTTCGCCACCAGCATCTTTGCCACCATCCCCGTCGTCATCCTGTTTTTGTGCATCGAAAAGCACCTGGCCTCCGGCCTGACCGCCGGCGGCGTCAAGGGCTGACACGGACAAAATCACCAAGGCCCCGGCTTTCCGGCCGGGGCCCTTTTATGTGCCTGTCAAAACAGGAAGAAAATTGTCGATTGGGGGTTTATTTTTAGACCAGATTGAAGTATTATATAAAATTAGTCAAGAATAGAGAATAAGTGCGAAGTACGAAAGAAAGGGGGTGGAGCCGTGGTCTTTTCCAGTATGCTGTTCGTCTTTCTGTTCCTGCCGGCGAACCTGCTCAGCCAGATCTTCCTGCCCTCGGCGCGGGCGAAGAACATCGCCATGCTGGTCTTTTCCCTGGTGTTCTACAGTTGGGCGGGGCCCCGGTATCTGCTGCTGCTGCTGGGAATGGTGCTCATCTGCTGGGGCGGCGCCATTCTCATCCAGATCAACGAGGACGCCCCCGGCCGCCGGAAGCTGTGGCTGTGGGTGACGGTGGGGCTGTGCCTGCTGATCTTGGGCATATTCAAATATCTGGGCTTTCTGCTGGGCAATGTGCAGAGCCTGTTCGGCGTGCCGGAGGTCATCCCCCAGATCGTACTGCCCATCGGCATCTCCTTCTATACCTTCCAGCTGATCTCCTATGTGGCGGACGTGTACCGGGGCGAGGTGGAGGCCCAGAGCAGCTACTGGATGCTGCTTCTGTACGCCAGCCTTTTCCACCAGTGCATCGCCGGGCCCATCGTCCGGTATAAGGACGTGAGCGCGGATCTGCAGGCGCGTCAGACCCGGCCGGAGGAGATCGGCGCCGGGATCAGCCGCTTTGCCATCGGTCTGGCCAAGAAGGCCGTGCTGGCCAACGGCTGCGCTGCGGTGGCCGACCAGCTGCTTGTGATGGATCAGCAGGCGCTGGCGGCGGTGCCCGCCATGGGCGTGCTGCTGGGGGCGGCGGTCTTCACGCTGCAGATCTATCTGGACTTTTCCGCCTACTCCGATATGGCTATCGGCATGGGGCTCATGTGCGGGCTCCACTACCGGGAGAACTTCAACTACCCCTATATGTCCGGCTCCATCACGGAATTTTGGCGCCGGTGGCATATCTCTTTGAGCAGCTTCTTCCGGGACTATGTGTATATCCCCCTGGGGGGCAGCCGGTGCGGCACGGGACGGCAGCTGCTGAACCTGTTCGTGGTGTGGTTCCTCACCGGTATGTGGCACGGAGCCAGCTGGAACTTCATCTTCTGGGGCCTGTATTTTGGCGTGCTGCTGGCCATCGAGCGGTTCGTGCTGGGGCCGGATGCCCAGCGGTTTTTGCCCCAGGTGCTGCGCCACGGCGGCGTGCTCATTCTGGTGGCGTTCAGCTGGGTCATCTTCAAGTACACGGACATGGCGCTGCTGGGCACGGCCGTCAAGGGCCTTTTCGGTCTGAACCACAACGGCTTTTCCAGCGCCACGGTGTCCCTGCTCTTTAAGAATAACCTCTATTTCCTCATCCTCTGCGTGATGGCGTGCACGCCGCTGGGCCGGATGGGACGGATGATCCTGCGGAATCTCGGCCGGAAAAATCGGGTATTCTTTGTATTGGACAGCGTTTGGGATGTGCTGCATCCGGTGGCGCTGCTGGTGCTGGCGGCCATGGCCCTGGTGGGCGACAGCTATAACCCCTTCCTCTACTTCCAGTTCTGACAGCGGGAGGCGACGGGCAGATGAAAGACAGACAGGATAGCGTCAAAACGGTGCAGCGGATCAAGCGCATCGTCTTTGCGTCGGTGCTGGCGGCCATGTGCGTGCTGGGGCTGATGTGGTTTTTGCGCCCGGCGGTGTCCACGGTGGAGAAGCGCGAGCTGACAGCCTTCCCCAAGTTCACCTTCAAGGGCCTGTGGGACGGCAGCTTTTTCAGCGGCATCGACGCCTGGTACGCGGATACCTACCCCCTGCGGGAGGAGCTGATCGACGCCCAGCAGAGCATGGAGAGCCGCTACGGCCTGCGGGGCACCCAGATTATAGGCGGCAGCAATATGGCCGTGGACGATATCCCCGACGCCGGCGCCGGGGACTCCGCCGGGCCGGCTGACCCCAACGCCGGGGAGCCCTCTGTGCCGGCCGACCCCAACGTCACCCCGACCGCGACCCCGGAGCCCACGGCCACGCCCCATCCGGACGGCACCGTCCATGAGATCGGCGAGTTCAACAACGGCATCTATATCACCAACGGCGCGGCCTACGGCCTGTATGGCTTCAGCCAGAGCGGCGCGGACGCCTATATCTCCACCATGAACCAGATCTATCAAAACGTGGGCAGCAAGGTCAATCTGTATGTGATGAACGTGCCCATCAGCGCCAGCGTCATGCTGGACGAGAACGTGTGGAACGACATGGGCTGCAGCGACGAGCGGGCCGCCATCGAGTACGTCAACAGCAAGCTCGATCCGGGCATCACCCCTATCCCCGTGTACGACATCCTCCGGGAGCACAACGCAGAGTATATCTACTTCCGCACCGACCACCACTGGACGCAGCTGGGCTCCTATTACGCCTATCAGGTGTTCTGCGGCCTGAAGGGGTGGACGCCCCATACCCTTGACCAGTTCCGCACCACCCAGTTCGGCACGGACTCCTATCTGGGCAGCTACTATACCAGCAGCGGCAAGGTGCCTGTGCTGGCCATGAATCCGGACACGGTGTACGCCTGGTACCCGATGTGCGTCGACGCGGACAACAACACCGTCCGGGATATGCACATGGTGCAGCGGGACGGCAGCGAGTACGACTGGCGGATCATCAACGACATGTTCGACTACCCCGACTCCGAGTGGTACTGCGTGTTCTCCGCCGCCGACCAGCCCTTCTCCAGTCTGCACAACCCCAACATCCACGACGGCAGCGCCGTGATGGTCGTCAAGGACTCCTACGGCAACGCCTTCATCCCCTGGCTGGTGGATCACTACGAGTACACCTACTGGGTGGACTTCCGATACACGGACGAGACGGTCTCCCACATGGTGGAGACGTACGGGGTGCAGGACGTGATCTTTGAGGCGGCCACCTTCAACGCCACCGGCAACCTGTGCAACAGCCTGTTCTTGGGGATCGGAAGCTGATCGGCGTCAGAAAATGAAAAGAGCGCGGTTCTGCACCGGCCCATAAAAAGAGGACAGTAGACAAAAGGCCCCCTGTTGTAGGAGAAT
>CANQDL010000148.1 GCA_947591105.1 uncultured Oscillospiraceae bacterium | reverse complement strand
CTGCGCATCTCCACGAAGGACGAGCGGCCCGGAAAAGAGGCCTTTGACGAGATGTATTACGAGGGCGGCATCCGGGAATTCGTCACCTTCATCAACCGGAACAAGACCCCCGTCCACAGCCAGGTCATCTATATGCGCGGCGACCGCACCGACTCCACCGCCGAGGTGGCGCTGCAGTGGAACGACAGCTATAACGAGGCGCTGGTTTCCTTTGCCAACAACATCCACACCCCCGAGGGCGGCATGCACGAGACCGGCTTCAAGACGGCGCTCACCCGGGTGCTGAACGCCTATGGCCACAAGGCCAAGCTTCTCAAGGACGACGAGAGCCTGTCCGGCGACGACGTGCGGGAGGGGCTGACGGCGGTCATCTCCGTCAAGCTCACCAACCCACAGTTCGAGGGCCAGACCAAGGCCAAGCTTGGCAACTCCGAGATGCGCACCCTGGTGGACGGGGTGGTCAGCGACAAGCTGGAACAGTTTTTGGAGGAAAACCCGGTGGTGGGAAAGGCCGTCCTGGAGAAGGCCATGACCGCCTCCCGGGCCCGGGAAGCCGCCCGGAAGGCCAGAGAGAGCGTCCGGCGCAAGACCGGCCTGGAGTCCGGCCAGATGCCCGACAAGCTCCAGGACTGCAACGAGCGGGATCCGGCCCTGTGCGAGATCTACATCGTGGAGGGCGACTCCGCCGCCGGCTCCGCCATCCAGGGCAGGGACAGCCGCTTCCAGGCGATCCTGGCCATGTGGGGAAAGATGCTCAACGTGGAAAAGGCCCGGGCCGACAAGATCTACGGAAACGACAAGCTCTATCCGCTGATCGTGGCCCTGGGCGCCGGTATCGGCGAAGAGTTCAACATGGATAAGCTCCGCTATCACAAGATCATCATCATGGCCGATGCGGACGTGGACGGCGCCCATATCCGCACGCTGCTGCTGACCTTCTTCTTCCGGTATATGCGGCCGCTCATCGAAAACGGCTATGTCTACTCCGCCGTGCCGCCCCTTTTCAAGCTGACCCGGGGCAAACAGCAGCGGGTGGCCTACTCCGACGAGGAGCGGGACGCCATATCCGCCGAGATGCGGGCCGACAACCCCAACGCCAAGGTGGACATCAACCGGTTCAAGGGCCTGGGCGAGATGGATCCCCACGAGCTGTGGGAGACCACCATGGATCCGGAGACCCGCACCCTGCGGCGGATCACCCTGGATGACGCCGTGGCCGCCGACCAGATCTTCACCGTGCTCATGGGCGAAGAGGTGGAGCCCCGCAAGCAGTGGATCGAGGAAAACGCCAGGTACGCCGTCAACCTGGATTATTAAAGGAGAGGTGACGGAAAATGGGACACAACCGAGATTATAAGCCCGAGGAGATCGCATTCCCCGAGCAGCATATCGTGGAGAACGAGCTGGTTCGGGAGATGCAGGACAGCTATCGGGAGTACGCCATGAGCGTCATCGTGGGCCGGGCGCTTCCCGACGTGCGGGACGGGCTGAAGCCCGTGCACCGGCGCATCCTTTACTCCATGTACGAGACGGGTCTGACCAGCGACAAACCCTTCAAGAAATCCGCCACTTGCGTGGGCGAAGTGCTGGGCCATTACCACCCCCATGGAGACGCCAGCGTGTACGACGCCATGGTGCGTCTGGCCCAGGATTTCTCCCTGCGCTATCCCTTGGTGGACGGCCACGGAAACTTCGGCGACGTGGACGGCAACCCGCCCGCGGCCTACCGGTATACCGAGGCCCGGATGTCCAGGATCTGCAACGAGATGCTCCGGGACATCGACAAGGATACGGTGGACTGGGATCCCAACTTCGACGAGGAGAGAAAGGAGCCCCGGGTGCTGCCCAGCCGGTTCCCCAACCTTCTGGTGAACGGCTCCAGCGGCATCGCCGTGGGCATGGCCACCAACATCCCGCCCCACAACCTGACCGAGGTCATCAACGCCGCCATCTGCGTGCTGGATAACCCCAACGCGGAGCTGGCCGACCTGATGGAGTATATCAAGGGCCCCGACTTCCCCACAAGAGGCATCATCATGGGCCGGGCGGGCATCCGCCAGGCATACGCCACCGGACGGGGCAAGATCACCCTGCGGGCCAAGACGGATTTTGAGGAATACGGCCGGGATCACCGCACCCGCATCGTGGTGACGGAGCTGCCCTACCAGGTGAACAAAAAGCAGCTGATCCGCAGCATATCCGACCAGGTGAAGGACAAGCGCCTGGAGGGCATATCCGACCTGCGGGACGAGACCGACCGCAACGGCATGCGCATCGTCGTGGAGCTCAAGCGGGACGCCAACCCCCAGGTGGTGCTCAACCGCCTGTTTGCCCAGACCCAGCTGCAGTCCACCTTCTCCATCATCATGCTGGCCTTGGTGGACGACCAGAAGCAGCCGAAGATCCTGTCCCTGCGCCACATCCTGGACGAGTACATCGCCTACCAGGAGCAGATCATCGTCCGCCGGACGAAGTACGACCTGAAAAAGGCCCGGGAGCGGGCCCACCTGTTGGAGGGCCTTCTCATCGCCCAGGACAACATCGACGAGGTCGTGCGCATCATCCGCACCAGCTATGACAACGCCAAGCAGCGGCTGATGGAGCGCTTCGGCCTGGACGACGTGCAGGCCCAGGCCATATGCGATATGCGCCTGATCTCCCTGCAGGGCCTGAACCGGGAGAAGCTGGAGGCCGAGTATAAGGATCTGGAGGAGAAGATCGCCTACTACGAGCAGCTTCTCGGCAGCGAGGAGATGCTCCGGGGCGTGCTGAAGGACGAGCTGGCCGCCATCCGGGACAAGTACGGCGACGAGCGCATGACCGAGATCGAGGACGTGTTCGGGGAGATAGACGCGGAGGATCTGATCCCGGAGGAGGAGTGCGTCTATACCATGAGCCACAACGGGTACATCAAGCGCCTGCCCGCCAGCGAGTACCGGGCCCAGAACCGGGGCGGCAAGGGCATCCGCGCCATGGCCACCCGGGAGGAGGACTATGTGGAGACGGTGTTCACCGCCTCCAGCCACGACTACATCCTGTTCTTCACCTCCCTGGGCCGGGTGTACAGCCGCAAGGGATATCTGATCCCGGAGGCCAGCCGCACCTCCCGTGGCGCGCCCATCGTGAATTTTGTGCCGGTGGAACCTGGCGAGCAGGTACAGGCCATGCTCCACATCCGGCAGATGGAGCCGGACAAATACGTGTTCTTCACCACCGCCAAGGGCACGGTCAAGCGCCTGGCCCTGACGGAACTGAAGAATATCCGCAGCATCGGTATCCGGGCGCTGACCCTGGAGGAGGGCGACCAGCTGGTGAGCGTGAGTCTGACCGACGGCGGGCAGAACATCCTCATTGCCACCGCCAACGGCGCGGCCATCTGCTTTAAGGAGACGGACGTGCGCGCCATGGGCCGGACGGCCATGGGCGTGCGCGGCATCCGCCTGCGTCCCGGGGATCGGGTCGTGGGCGCCGGGGCGGTGCGTCCGGGCGATATGGTGCTGTCCGTCACCGCCAATGGCTACGGCAAGCGCACCCCGGGAGAGGAATACCTCCGGGGCGACCAGGCCCAGGGCCGCGGCGGTCTGGGCATGAAGAATTATAAGGTCACGGAAAAGACCGGCCCCGTGGTAGATATGAAGCTGATCACCGGCCAGGAGGATCTGCTGCTGGTGTCCGACGACGGCACCATCCTGCGCACAGACGCGGGGGCCATCTCCGTTTACGGCCGGGCCACCCAGGGCGTGCGTCTGATGCGGGTGGCCGAGGGCAGCCGCATCATCTCCATCGCCTGCACCGAAAAGGAACAGACGGAAGCCGACAGCGGGGAG
>CANQDL010000147.1 GCA_947591105.1 uncultured Oscillospiraceae bacterium | reverse complement strand
CGGGAGAAGCGGGTCAACCGCATCGTGCTGACCCGCCCGGCGGTGGAGGCCGGGGAGCGGCTGGGCTTTCTGCCCGGGGATCTGCAGAGCAAGGTCGACCCGTACCTGCGGCCGCTGTACGACGCGCTGTTCGATATGCTGGGGGCGGATTCCTTCCAGAAGTACATGGAGCGGGGCGATATCGAGGTGGCGCCCCTGGCCTATATGCGCGGCCGGACGCTGGACGACAGCTTCATCATCCTGGACGAGGCCCAGAACACCAGCCGGGAGCAGATGAAGATGTTCCTGACCCGCCTGGGCTTCGGCTCCACGGTGGTCATCACCGGCGACGTGACCCAGATCGACCTGCCCGCGGACAAGGTCTCCGGCCTGAAGGAGGCCATGCGGGTGCTGGAGGGCGTGGAGGACATCGCCATCTGCCGCCTGACCGGGGCGGACGTGGTGCGCCACGTGATCGTGCAGCGCATCATCGAGGCTTACGAGCGCCACGAGCGGGACAAGCCGCCCGTCAAGACGTACAAGCCCCACGGCCGGGGCCCGGGAGGGCGGCGCTGATGGAGAAACTGAAGCTCTCCCTCCGGTGTGAAAATGGCCAGAGGTGCTCGCCGGCGCTGCGCCGGAGGATCAAGCAGGCGGCGCTGGCAGTGCTGCGGGCGGAGGACGTGCCGGGGCCATGCGAGCTTTCGGTGCTGCTGACGGACGACGAGGGGATCTGGGTCATCAACCGGCAGTTCCGGGATGTGGACAGGCCCACGGATGTGCTGAGCTTTCCCCTGGGGGAGACCGACCCGGAGACGGGGCGGTACGTGCTGGGGGACATGGTGCTCAACGTGCACCGGGCGGAGGAACAGGGCGACGCTTTGGGCCACGGCGGGGAGCACGAGATCAGCTACCTGACCGTACACAGCGTGCTGCATCTGCTGGGGTACGATCACGTGGACGAGGGGCCTATGAAGCGCCAGATGCGCGCCCGGGAGAAGGTCATTATGGCCGCGCTGGAGCCGGATATGCACACGGAGGAATAAGTGATGATAACGAAAACGGCCATGATAACCATATGCGGGCGGCCCAACGTGGGCAAGTCCACCCTGACCAACACCCTGGTGGGGGAGAAGATCGCCATCGTGTCCCCCAAGCCCCAGACCACCCGCACCCGCATCCTGGCGGTGACCAGCCGGAAGGATACCCAGTTCGTGTTCGCGGACACCCCGGGCTTTCACCGGGCCCGGACCAAGCTGGGCAACTATATGGACGACGTGGTGCGCCAGAGCGTGGCGGATGTGGACGCGGTGGTGCTCATGGCGGAGCCGGTGGCCGCGGTGGGGGATACCGAGCAAAAGCTCATCGCCCGGATCAGGGAAAACGGCGTGCCCGCCCTGCTGGCCATCAACAAGGCCGACACGGTGGAGGACAAGCGCCGGCTTCTGCCGGTGATCGCCGCCTACAGCACGGCGTATGATTTCGCGGCGGTGGTGCCCATCAGCGCCCAGACGGGCGAGGGCGTGGAGGAGCTGCTGGAGGAGCTGGACAAATTCGCCGTGGAGGGGCCGGCGCTGTTCCCGGACGACGTTATCTCCGACCAGCCGGAAAAGCAGATCTGCGCGGAGATCGTGCGGGAGAAGCTGCTGCTGTGCCTGGATCAGGAGATCCCCCACGGCACCGCCGTGGTGGTGACGAAGTTCGCCGAGCGGGACGACGGCAGCGATATCATTGATCTGGACGTGACCATATACTGCGAAAAGCAGAGCCACAAGGGCATCATCATCGGCAAAAAGGGCGCCATGCTCAAGCACATCGGCGAGCTCGCCCGCCATGACATCGAGGCGTTCATGGGCACGAAGGTGTTTTTGCAGACCTGGGTGAAGGTGAAGGAGAACTGGCGGGACTCCGACGCGCTGCTGCGAAATTTTGGCTTTACCGACCAGTGAGTGAAACGGCCCACGCTGTGGCAAACTAGATCCAAGCGGGGTGATATTCATGAAGCAGGAACTGTTTTGGCAGCTGTTTTTGGATACGGGCGACCCCATGTGCTGGGTGCTGTACCGGCGCATGGAGCGCCGGTGATGGGGCGGTACATAGGATGTATGAGACGGTAAAGGGGCTGGTGCTCCGCCAGACCCGGTATAAGGAGGCCGATCTGATCCTGAACCTTCTGACGGCGGAGGCGGGCGTCATGACGGTCAGGGCCAGGGGCGCGCTGCGCAAGGGCAGCCGCATGGCGGCAGCCAGCCAGGCGCTCTGCTGGTCAGAATTTACCCTTTTCGGCAACCGGGGCCGCTGGACGGCCAACGAGGGCGGCACGCTGGAGCAGTTTCTGGGCCTGCGGGAGGACATCGGCCAGCTGGCCCTGGGGACGTATTTTGCCGAGCTTTTGGAGACGGTGTGTCAGGCAGACCAGCCCGACGGCCCGGCGCTGCAGCTGGCGCTCAACGCCCTGTATGCCCTGAGCCGGGGGATCTATGGCCCGGCCCATGTGAAGGCGGTGTTCGAGCTGCGGCTCATGTGCCTGGAGGGCTATCAGCCGGAGGTGACGTGCTGCGGGGTGTGCGGCCGGGAGGATATGGACGGGCCCATGTTTTCCCCCGCGTCCGGCATGACCCACTGCGCCGGCTGCGCTCCGGGCACCGCGGGGGCGTCGGTGGCGCTGGACGAACCCGCGCTGGCGGCGCTGCGGCACATCGTGACGGCGGAGCCGAAAAAGGAGTTCTCCTTCGCCCTGCAGGAGCAGTCGCTGGAGCGGCTGGGCCGGGCCGCGGAGCTTTTCGTGCGGTATCAGCTGGACAGGAATTTCTATTCCCTGGATTATTGGAAGAGTGTGAAATGAGCCTATACGAGAAATCTTTACAGACCATAGAGCTGCCGGCGGTGCTGGAGCTGCTGGCGGGCAAGGCGTCCTCGGAGGGGGCCAAGGCCCTGGCCCGGGCGCTGCGTCCGTCGGGACAGCGGGGCCGGGTGCGGGAGCGGCTGGAGGAGACCACCTGCGCCAAGACCATGGTGGAGACAAAGGGGAGCCCCTCCTTCTCCGGGCTGAAGGACGTGCGTCCGGCCCTGGCCCGGGCGGATATGGGGGGCATGCTCAACACCCGGGAGCTGCTGGATATCGCCGGGGTGCTGTTCTGCGCCCGGGCGGTGTCGTCCTACGCCTCCGGGCGGGGGGACTGCGGCGTCTTGAAGCGGCTTTTCACCGCCATCAGTCCCAACCGGTTTTTGGAGGAGAAGATCACCGCGTGTATCACCGGTGAGGAGGAGATCGCCGACGGGGCCAGCGCGGAGCTGGCCGACATCCGCCGGAAGATGCGGGCTGCGTCGGCCCGGGCCCGGGACGCCCTGCAGAAGATCATCACCGCCCCCAGCTACGCCAAGGTTTTGCAGGAGGCCATCATCACCCAGCGGGGCGGCCGGTTCGTGGTGCCTGTGCGGGCGGAGAAGCGGGGAGAGCTTCCCGGGCTGGTGCACGACGTGTCGGGCAGCGGCGCGACGCTTTTCGTGGAGCCCATGGGCGTGGTGAAGGCCAACAACGAGCTGCGGGAGCTGGGCGCCAAGGAGAAGGCGGAGATCGAGCGCATCCTCATGGAGCTGAGCGCCGAGTGCGCCGGGGCCCGCAGCGGCATCGACCTGGATTACACCGTGCTGACGGAGCTTGACCTGATCTTCGCCAAGGCGGAGCTGAGCTATGATCTCAACTGCGGGGAGCCCATCCTGACGGAGAACCAGCTGATCCTGAAAAAGGCCCGGCACCCGCTTCTGCCCCGGGACACGGCGGTGCCCATCGACGTGACCCTGGGCGGGGAGTATGACGCGGTGGTCATCACCGGCCCCAACACCGGCGGCAAGACCGTCACCCTCAAGACGTTGGGGCTGATGTGCGCCATGGCCGGATGCGGCCTGCACATCCCCGCCGGGGACGGCAGCGCCGTGCCGGTGGTGGAGAATATCCTGGCGGACATCGGCGACGAGCAGTCCATCGAGCAGTCCCTGTCCACCTTCTCCAGCCACATGGTGAACATCGT
>CANQDL010000146.1 GCA_947591105.1 uncultured Oscillospiraceae bacterium | reverse complement strand
TTTTGAAACAACCGTACAATACCGCACTATACATGAGATTGAGCCGTGATGACGAAAACTACGGCGACAGCGTGAGCATCGAGACCCAGCGCACCATCCTCCGGCAATACGCCCGCGAGAACGGTCTGAACGTCATAGGCGAATATGTGGATGACGGATGGAGCGGGACGAATTTCGAGCGTCCGAGTTTTCAGCGGATGATGGACGATGTGGACTCCGGCAAGATCAACTGCATCGCCACCAAGGACCTGAGCCGCTTCGGGCGGGAACATGTGATGATGGATTACTATCTGGAGTTCGTGTTCCCGGAGAAGCACATCCGCTACATAGCCGTGACGGAGAACGAGGACACCGAAAAGGGCCTGTCCGATTTCGTTCCTTTTAAAAACCTGTTTAATGAGTGGTTCGCCAAGGACACCAGCCGCAAGGTAAAGGCGGCCCTCCGGGCCAAGCACGCCGCAGGACAGCGGAGCTTCACCTATGCGCCTCTGGGCTACATCCGACACCCGGAGGTCAAAAACGCCCTCGCCATCGACGAGGAAACGAAATGGATCATTGAGAAGATATTTGATCTGGCCGTACATGGGGCTGGGGCCGCAAAAATCACGAAAGTGCTGATTGCGGAGAAGGTGCCCACTGCGGGCTACCTCAACTACAAGAGGTATGGCACGTTCGCCAATATCTACGCCGGAGCGTCGGAGGAAAAATCTTACGCATGGACGATCTCACAAGTGAAGTCCATCCTCCGGGACGAGACGTACATCGGCAACAGCGTCCACAACAAGCAGACCAATCTCTCCTACAAGAACAAGAAGCGTGTCCGTAAGCCGCCGGAGGAGTGGGTCCGGGTGGAGAACACTCAGGAGGCCATCATCTCCAAGGACGTATTTGATCAGGTGCAGCAGCAGATAGCCAATCGCCGCAGGAGCATGAAAGACGCCCAGCCGCAGATATTCGCGGGGCTTGTCCGCTGTGCCGACTGCGGATGGTCTATGAGTTTCGCTACGAACAGGCAGAACAAGACCCCGTACAGCTATTTCAACTGCACAGCCTACCGTCAGTTCGGCAAAGGACGCTGTTCGTCCCATTACATCCGCTATGACGTTCTGTATGCCTATGTGCTGAGCCGTATCCGCTACTGGTCTCGGCAGGCCAGACAGGGAAAAGACATGCTTCTCAAACAGCTTTTGGCAAGCGGGAGCAAGGAGTTGGCAGCGGCGGCAAAGAAACGCCGGGCAGAGCTGGCAAAAGCGGAGAAGCGGCAGGTCGAGGTGGACAGGCTGTTCACGAAGCTATATGAGGATTGGTCCGCCGAGCGCATCACGGAATACAACTTCAATATGCTGTCGCAAAAGTATCAGACGGAACAGCAGGAGCTTTTGGAGAAGATAGAGCTACTGAAAGCAGAACAGGCGTCCGAACAGCAGACCGCCGACGATGCCGAGAAATGGGTAAAGCTGATCCAAAAATACGCCGACCCCACGGGGCTGACAGCCGAGCTTCTGAACGCCCTGATAGAGAAGATCGTGGTACATGAGCCAGTCAAAGACGACACCGGCCACCGGGAGCAGAAAGTAGACATCTACTACCGCTTCGTTGGCAAGATAGACTGATACCCCAAGCATTACATACCATATCCTTAACTATGTGAAACCGGCGCGTCCCTGCCGGACGTGACGCTGCTGCCGGCCATCGCCGTCTACTTCGGCGTGACCATCGACGAGCTTTTTCAGGTTCCCACAGAGACCCGCTTCGAGCAGGTGGAAAACATGATGGATCGGGAGGGGCACATCGCCCCGGAGGCGTTCTCCCAGGCCGCAGCGTTCCTCACCCAGGCCACGGTGGACGACCCCAAAAACGTGCGGGCCTGGACGGATCTGGCCTACCTTTACAACCACCGGGCCCAGTACGACCACTATCTGGCGGCGGAGTACGCCAAGCGGGCGCTGGAGCTGGCCCCGGAGGAGAAGCCCGGCTGGGTGGCCTATCTGGAGGCCATGGGCGGCGTGTGCGGCGACGAGTGGTACGACAACCACTTTGAAGTCATCGAGTATTTCAAGCGGTTCGTGGAGAAGAACCCCGACAATTACAGGGGCTATTACGCCCTCATCGAGAACCTGCTGGCGGACGGCCGCTATGACGAGGCTGTTCCCTATATCCACGCCATGCAGGCCATCAAGGACGACTACCAAGCCATCACCTACCTGGGAGACGTGGCCCTGGGCCGTGGCAACCGGGACAAGGCGCTGCGGCTGTGGAACGCGGCGGTGGAAAAGAGCCCCGACGCCTGGCAGGCCTGGTGCGGCCGGGCCGACCGTATCAAGAAGCTTGGCATGTGGGATCAGGCGGAGGCGGATTACGAAAAGTGCTTTTCCATGCAGTCCCCGCCCCGGCTGACCGACGGACTCTACTCCCTGGCGCAGATGCACATGCAGAAAAAGGACTGGGCCGCCGCCATTCGGGACTATGAGCGCATCCTGGACGTGAACGAGCACGACTACGGCGACTGCGTGGCCGAGACGGATCGGATCAAAGAAGAGATCGCCCGGCTGCGAAAGCTGGCGGAAAAGGACGCATAACACACAAAAGGAGATCCCTATGGACATACGCTTTGCCTCGGAACAGGACACCGCCGGATTGCTGGCCGTCTACGCCCAGTATATCGGCACTTCCATCACCTTCGAGACCCGGCTTCCCTCCCTGGAGGCGTTCACAGAGCGCATCCGGGACATACAGCAGGTGTACCCCTACCTGGCGCTGACCGACGGCGAGCGGATCGTGGGCTACGCCTACGCCCACCGGATCAGGGAGCGGGCGGCCTACGACTGGTGCGCGGAGCTGAGCGTATATCTGGACAGGGACTATACCGGCCGGGGCTGGGGCCAAAGGCTATACGGCCTGCTCATGGATCTGCTGGCGCTGCAAAACGTCAAGACGGCCATCGGGTGCGTCACCGTGCCCAACGCCGCCAGCGAGAGGCTGCACGCCTCCATGGGCTTTGCCCGGGTGGGGCTCTCCCCCAGCTCCGGGTACAAAAACGGCGCCTGGCACGACGTTGCCTGGTTTGAAAAGCCCCTGGGGCCGTACGACGTGCCCCCCGCTCCCCTGCTGCCCCTGGGCGACGTCGACCCGGCCGCCGTGGCGGCGGTCATGGCGCGGTACACGTAAGGCCCAACAGACAGAATAAGCCCCGGGCGGACGCCCGGGGCTTTGCTATGCGATTTTGTACTGCCTTATTCGGCGGCCTCTTCGGTCTCGGCGGTCTCGGCGGCCTCCAGCTCCTCCACGGCGTACTTGACGGCCACGGCTGCACCCTGGTAGGTTTCGGTAATGAAGTCGGCCACATCGTCAGACTGGAGCACTTCCAGCAGCGCCTGAATGGCCGGGTCGTCCTCGTTGCCCTCCTTGACGCACAGGATGTTGGCATACTCGATCAGGCTCTCGGAGGGGTCTTCCTTGGCCAGAGCGCCCACCTCGTTCAGGCCAGCCTCGATGGCGTAGTTACCGTTGATGACGGCCAGATCCACGTCGGGCAGTATCTCGGGCAGCTGGGCGGCCTCCGCGTCCTTGATCTCGTAGTTGTGGGGGTTGTCCTCGATGTCATAGATGGTGACGCTGGCGGGATCTGCGTCCTCGGGAAGGGTGATCAGGCCCTCCTTCTGGAGCAGGAACAGGGCGCGCGCGCCGTTGGAAGCGTCGTTGGGGATATAGATGGTAGCGCCGTCCTCCAGCTCATCCAGAGAGGTGGTCTTGCCGCCATAGATGCCCAGAGGCTCATAGTGCACGGCGCCAAGGCTCACCAGGTTGGTGTCCTGCTCCTCATTGAAGCTCACCATGTAGGGCTCATGCTGGAAGTAGTTGGCGTCCAGATCGCCGCTCTCCACGGCCAGGTTGGGCTGCACATAGTCGGAGTAGACCTTTATGTCCAGCTTGATGCCCTGCTCTTCCAGCAGCTCGGCGGCATACTCTAGGATCTCGGCGTGAGGTGCGGGGGACGCGCCGATGGTGAGGGTGACGGTGTCGTCGGCCAGGGCGGAAGCGCCCAGGCTCAGGGCCAGCACAAGGGCCAGCGTGATGGCAATGATCTTC
>CANQDL010000145.1 GCA_947591105.1 uncultured Oscillospiraceae bacterium | reverse complement strand
TTCGGGGACAACGTGGAGCGGGCCCGGAAGTCCGGCGTGGCCTATATCGCCGAGCCCGGCGGCAGCATCCGGGACGATCACGTCATCGAGACCGCGGACAAGTACGGCATCGTCATGGCCTTCACGGGCATGCGGCTGTTCCACCACTGAGACACAGGAGGGTTCCGGTATGAAGATCATGGTCATCGGCAGCGGCGGCCGGGAACACGCCGTCATCCGCAAGCTGCGGGAGAATCCCGCCGTGGAGAAGATCTACGCCCTGCCCGGCAACGGTGGCATCGCCGCCGACGCGGTGTGCGTGGACGTGGGCGCCAAGGATATAGACGGCGCGGTGCGCTTTGCCAGGGAGAACGCCGTGGACTTTGCGGTGGTCACCCCGGACGATCCGCTGGTGCTGGGGATGGTGGACGCGCTGGAGGACGCGGGCGTGCCCTGCTTTGGGCCGCGGAAAAACGCCGCCATCATCGAGGGCAGCAAGGTCTTTTCCAAGAACCTGATGAAGAAATACGGCATCCCCACCGCGGCCTATCAGGTGTTTGACGACGCGGAGGCCGCTCTGGCCTACGTGCAGACGGCGCCGCTGCCCACGGTGGTGAAGGCCGACGGCCTGGCCCTTGGAAAGGGCGTGCTCATCGCCCAGACCCGGCAGGAGGCGGTGGAGGCCGTCAAGTCCATCATGGAGGACAGAAAATTCGGCGCCAGCGGCGACCAGATCGTGGTGGAGGAATTTCTCACCGGCCCGGAGGTGTCCGTGCTGGTCTTCACCGACGGGGGCACCGTCAAGCCCATGGTGTCCTCCATGGATCACAAGCGGGCCCACGACGGAGACGAGGGCCTCAATACCGGCGGCATGGGCACCGTGGCCCCCAACCCCTATTACACGAAAGACGTCGCCGACGTGTGTATGCAGACCATCTTCAAACCCACCATCGCGGCCATGGCCGCCGAGGGCCGGCCCTTCCAAGGGTGCCTCTACTTTGGCCTGATGCTCACCCCCGACGGGCCCAAGGTCATCGAGTACAACTGCCGGTTCGGCGACCCGGAGACCCAGGTGGTGCTGCCGCTGATGGAGAGCGACCTGCTCACCGCCATGATGGCCTGCCGGAACGGGACGCTGGCGCAGACGGACATCCGCTTTTCCGACCGGAACGCCTGCTGCGTCATCATGGCCAGCGAGGGCTATCCCGCCGGCTATGAGAAGGGCTATGAGATCACCCGCGACGGCGGGGTCAGCGCCCAGGTATACGTGGCCGGGGCGAAGCTGGCGGAGGGGAAGCTTCTGACCAACGGCGGCCGGGTGCTGGGCGTGACCGCGGTGGCGGACACCCTCCCGGAGGCCGTCCGGGCGGCCTATGCCGACGTGGAGAAGATCCACTTCGGCAACGCCTTTTACCGCCGCGACATCGGCCGGCGGGCCCTGAAAGCGCTGAAGAACTAAGGAGAGGATACCAATATGGTATATCGGGTATATGTAGAGAAAAAGCCGGGCGTCTGTCCGGAGAGCGCCGGCCTTCTGGGGGATCTGCGGGATTTTTTGGGCGTGCGCGGCCTGGAGGACGTGCGCATCCTCAACCGCTATGACGCCGACCGGATCAGCCGGGAGGTCTTTGCCCAGGCCAGATCCGTGGTCTTTTCCGAGCCCCAGGTGGACGTGGTCTACGACGAGACGTTCCCCATGCCGGAGGGGCCGTGGACGGCGCTGGCGGTGGAGGCCCTGCCGGGCCAGTTCGACCAGCGGGCCGACTCCGCCGCCCAGTGCATCCAGCTGATGGCCGGGGTGGACAGGCCCCTGGTGTCCTACGCCAAGGTGTATCTGCTCCGGGGGGATCTGTCCCCGGAGGATATGGAGAGGATCAGCCGCTACGTCATCAACCCTGTGGAGAGCCGGAAGGCTTCCATGGAGAAGCCCCAGACCCTGGCGCGGACTTATGCCGTGCCGGATCACGTGCAGACGGTGGCGGGCTTCACCGCCATGGACGGGGCGGCCCTGGCCGCCCTGCTGGAGAAGCTGGGCCTGGCCATGGATCTGGACGATCTGGCCTTCCTGCAGGCCTATTTCCGGGACGAGGAGCACAGAGACCCCACCATCACCGAGGTGCGGGTGGTGGACACCTACTGGTCCGACCACTGCCGCCACACCACCTTTTCCACCCACATCGACAGGGTGACCATCGACGATCCGGAGATCCAGGGGGCCTATGAGCGCTACCTGGCGGCCCGGGAGGAGGTCTACGGGCCCGAAAAGGCCGCCGCCCGGCCCCAGACCCTGATGGACATGGCCACTCTGGGGACGAAGGTGCTGAAAAAGCGGGGCCAGCTTCCCGAGCTGGACGAGAGCGAGGAGATCAACGCCTGCTCCATCCACGTGCCCGCCCAGGTGGACGGGCAGGTGCAGGACTGGCTTCTCATGTTCAAAAACGAGACCCACAATCACCCCACGGAGATCGAGCCCTTCGGCGGCGCGGCCACCTGCATCGGCGGCTGCATCCGCGACCCCCTGTCCGGCCGGGCCTATGTGCACCAGGCCATGCGGGTCACCGGCGGGGGAGACCCCCGGGCGAGTCTGGACGAGACCCTGCCTGGCAAGCTTCCCCAGCGGAAGCTGGCCCAGACCGCCGCGGCGGGCTATTCCTCCTACGGCAACCAGATCGGCCTGGCCACCGGCCACGTGGCCGAGATGTACCACGAGGGCTACGTGGCCAAGCGGCTGGAGTGCGGCGTGGTGGTGGCCGCGGCCCCGGCGGAGAACGTGCGCCGGGAGGAGCCCGTCCCCGGGGATGTGGTCATCCTGCTGGGCGGCCGTACCGGACGGGACGGCATCGGCGGTGCCACCGGCTCCTCCAAGAGCCACAACGCCAAGTCCCTGCAGACCATGGCCTCCGAGGTGCAGAAGGGCAACGCCCCCGAGGAACGGAAGATCCAGCGGCTCTTCCGTGACGGGGGGATCACCCGGCTTATCAAGCGCTGCAACGATTTTGGCGCCGGCGGCGTCAGCGTGGCCATCGGCGAGCTGGCGGACGGCCTTTCCATCGACCTGGATGCGGTGCGGAAGAAATACGAGGGCCTGGACGGCACGGAGCTGGCCATATCGGAGAGCCAGGAGCGCATGGCCGTGGTGGTGGCCCCCGAGGACGCGGACGCGTTCATCGCCGCTGCCCAGGCGGAAAATCTGGAGGCCTACCGGGTGGCGGTGGTCACCCGGGAGCCCCGGATGGTCATGACCTGGAAGGGCCGGACGATCGCCGACCTGTCCCGGGCGTTTTTGAACACCAACGGCGCGGTGAAGCACGCGGCGGTGTCCGTGCCGGAAAAGGACAGGACGGCCATGGGCCAGCCCCGCTTCACCTCTCTGCGGGAAATGGCCGGAAGTCTCAAGTGCGGCTCCCGCCGGGGCCTTACGGAGCGGTTTGACGGCACCATCGGCGCGGGCAGCGTGCTCATGCCCTTCGGCGGCAAGACCCAGACCACCCCGGCCCAGGCCATGGCGGCGCTTCTGCCCACCATGCCCGGGGAGAAGACCGAACAGGCCAGCGTGATGGCCTGGGGCTGCGACCCGGATCGGATGACCGTTGACCCCTATGCCGGGGCCATGGACAGCGTGGTCACGTCCCTGACAAAGATCGTGGCGGCGGGGGCGGACTACAGGGCCGCTTACCTGACGCTCCAGGAATTTTTTGAGAAGCTCCGGGACGACCCGGCCCGCTGGGGAAAGCCCTTCTCCGCGCTGCTGGGGGCCCTGGAGGCCCAGCTGGACTACGGCTGCGCCGCCATTGGGGGCAAGGACTCCATGTCCGGCTCCTTCATGGACAGGGACGTGCCGCCCACGCTCATATCCTTTGCCATCGCCCCCATCCGGGCCGGAGACGTACTCTCGCCGGAGTTCAAGCAGGCGGGCCATCCGGTGTATGTGTTCGGCGGCGACGTGCCGGAGAACACGAAGGCCGCCTGGGAGGCGTTCCATGACCTGGCCCAACAGGGCAGGGTGAAGGCCGCCTGGGCCATCGAGGAGAGCGCCGCCGAGGCGGTGATGAAGATGTCCTTCGGAAACCGGATCGGGTTCAGGGCCAACGAAGAGATGACGGGGGATATGTGGCATATCCCGTTTTACGGGGCCATCG
>CANQDL010000144.1 GCA_947591105.1 uncultured Oscillospiraceae bacterium | reverse complement strand
TCATCGCCGCCCAGTCCATCGGCGAGCCGGGCACCCAGCTGACCATGCGTACCTTCCACACCGGCGGCGCCGCCGGCGCGGACGTGGAGGACATCACCCAGGGTCTTCCCCGTGTGGAAGAGCTGTTCGAGGCCCGCCGGCCCAAGCGTACGGCGGTGCTGGCGGAGATGAGCGGCACGGTGAGCATGGAGGACGCCAAGAAGAACACCATCTGCGCGCTGACCATCACCAACGAGGCCGACGGGGAGACCCAGGTCTATCAGATCCCCTACGCCAGCGGCATCCTGGTCGCCGACGGCGACCATGTGGATAAGGGCCAGGAGCTGACCCGCGGCGCCCTCAATCCCCACGACGTGCTGCGCGTGCGGGGCGTGGACGACGACGAGTTCGGCCGCCAGGGCGTGCGCAACTACCTGGTGCAGGAGGTGCAGAAGGTGTACCGCCAGCAGGGCGTGGACATCAACACCAAGCACATCGAGGTCATCGCCCGTCAGATGCTCCGGAAAGTCCGGGTGGAGGAACCGGGCAGCACCGATCTGCTGAGCGGCGCTGTGGTGGATCTGGGCGAGCTGCGCCGGGCCAACGACGCGGTGCAGGCCCGTATGGACGCCGGGGAAGAGGGCCTGGAGAAGGCCACCTACACCCAGATCATCATGGGCATCACCAAGGCCTCCCTGGCCACGGAGAGCTTCCTGTCCGCCGCCTCCTTCCAGGAGACCACCCGTGTTCTCACCGACGCGGCCATCAAGGGCAAGGTGGATCACCTGGTGGGGCTGAAGGAGAACGTGATCATCGGCAAACTGATCCCGGCCGGCTCCGGTCTGGAGATGTACCGCAACGTGGGCGTGGAGACCGACGAGGAGAAGGCCGCCGAGGCGGACGAGTACGTGGATCTGTCCGCGCTGATGGGCCGTACCAACGCGCTGTAAGGCGACGATATCGCATCCACCATGCCCCAGGCATGGTGGATGTTTTTTCAGTGAGAGGAAGGCAGTATGGAGAAGAGAAACAGACGGCGTTTGATGGTTAGAAAGGGTCACGGGGGGGGTATTTATAGATATATCCTCTGGTATACCCTGCTTTTCGCGGCGGTAAGCGCGCTGGTCTTTCTGCCCTTTGTCCGGGCGGGGAAGAGCTTTGCGTGGATAACAGATGGCTTGTCCCAAGTTATGGCCGGTCTGTCTCTTATAAGCAAGTATATCCGCACGGGCGTCAAAGACTTGCTGGCGGGAAGAGGATGGACGTTTCCGCTCTATGATTTTCACAACGGTATTACGGCGCTGAATACGCAGTATGGCCCGCTTCAGGCGTTGGGGGTGCTGTTTCACTACAGCGAAACATACAGGTTTTATCTGATCTTTACGCTGCTGGATTTTTATCTGACCGGGCTGTCCTTCGTGTATTTTGGGTGGTGGTTCCGGCAGAAGACAATACCGGTGCTGGCCGGCGCGGTGAGCTACGCCTTCTGCGGCTTTGCCCTGTTTGCGGGGGTGCGGCACCCTCACTTTATGATGCCCATGATGCTGCTGCCCCTGCTGGTGGTGGGCGTGGAGAAGGTGATGCGCCGGGAGCGGTCGTGGCTTTTGACGGTCACGGTGTTTCTGTCGGAGATCTCTCTCTTCGGCGTCTATTTCTCCTGTATGCAGGCGGTGTTTTTGGGGCTGTACGTCTGCGTGCGGTTTTTCGACCTGTACAGGGAGCACCGGGTGCGGGAGTTTGTCCATGTGTGGCTGCGGCTGGCGCTCTGGGGTATGCCGGGGGCGCTGCTGGGCTGCTTTACGGCGCTGCCCACGCTGCTGTCGATTTTGGGCGGGAACAGAGTTGGGATCAACATATGGACTTATGCTGATCCATTGCGCTATGACAACAAGTACTACCAGGATTTTCTGTCAAGTTTTGTCGTTCATTTGGAAATCAGCAGCTATTGGATGCGGCTTGGCCTTTCGGTGTTGTGTTTGCCGGCTGTGGTCTTGCTGTTTATCCGAAAAGTAAAAGGCGGCCGCACGCTGCGCATCCTGTTTCTGATCCTGACGGCCATGCACCTGATCCCGGCGGTGGCCTATGTGATGAGCGGGTTCAGCAACATCTCCAACCGGTTCTGCTTTGGCTACGCCTTCTGCGTAAGCGCCATTTTGATGTTCATGCTTCCCCGGCTGGCGGAGGTTTCTTGGCGGCAGGGGCAGATCCTGGGCGGCGCGGCGGTGCTGTATACGGGCTGCTGTGTGGATGCGTATCTCTGGGACGAGTGGCTTGGATTGCCCGCAAACGCGATGGCATTGTTGCTCTCGCTGGCGGCGGTATTTGTCATCCGTCTGGTATGGAAGAAGAAGGCAAAAGCTCTTATACCGGCTCTTTGCTTGGCTATCACCTGTGGATCGGTGATCTATACGGCATTCACGCTGTACGATGAAAGCAGGGGTAACTATGTCTCAGAGTTTTATGAGGACACATATAAGCAGCTCAAGAGCGGCCAATACAGTTCTCTTGGGAAAAGCAAGCCAGTAAAAGCGGATGACAGCTTTTTCCGGGTCGTGGGCGATAAGGGATATAGATTTGAGCAGAACTATGCGTTTTATTATGACTTGAACGGGTTGACTGCCTATCCTTTTTATGGGCAGAGCACGGCCTACACGTCCTGGCTCCGTGAGATGGAGGCGCCATGGACAGGTGTGGCGCATCGATTCAACGCGTTCGTGCGTCAGTCAGAGCTGATGACGTTGGCCAATGTGAAATACTACGCCTGCCGCAACTCTGACCAGTGGGACTGGCCCTACGGTTTCCACGAGGTGGATCGGATCGCCAACGGGAAAAACACGGACGTGATCCTGGAAAACGAGAACTGGCTGCCCCTGGGGTATACTTATAATAAGTATATGACCCGGGAGGATTACGAAAAGCTGAACGCGCTGGAGAAAAGGCAGGCCCAGATGCAGGCGGTGGTGCTGGACGATGCGCCTGCCGGTATCGAACTGATACAGGCGGAGGATATCGTTCCCAGCGCGCAGCAGATCCCCGTACAGGCGTTGACGTCTGACGGCGTTGTGTGGCATGACGGAAGCCTGACTGTCGAAAAGGAGAAGGCCACAATGACCGTATCCTTTCAAGGCTTGCCGGAGACAGAGAGCTATTTGCGGATCGTGGATCTGGATTTGACCGATGGCGCCAATGAAACCGCGTGGATCTTGACTGCAACGACAGAGGAAACGACGGTGAGCGGCCAGTGGCAGGCGGACGCCTACGTGTATGCCCACCACCAGCACACCCAGACCATGGATCTGGGGTATTCCCATGAGGGGATCGGCTGGGTCACGCTCACCTTCCCCCAGAAGGGCATCTACAAGCTGGAGGATATCCAGATCTGGTGCCAGTCGATGGACGGCTTTGCCGCCCAGGCGGCGGCGCTGCGGGCAGAGCCGCTGGAGGATATCAAGACCAACTGGCGCGGCCTGAGCGGCAGGGTGGAGCTTTCGGAGGACAAGATCCTGTGCCTGGCGCTGCCCTGGCTGGACGGGTGGACGGCCAAAGTGGACGGGCAGCCGGCGGCGCTCCTGCACGCCAACACGGCGTTCATGGGACTGGAGCTGCCGGCGGGAGAGCATGAGATCCAGCTGCAATACTGGATGCCCGGACTGACAAAGGGGCTGGTGCTGACGGCGCTGGGCGCCCTGGGCTGCGCCGGTCTGGCCCTTGTCTGCCGCCGGAAGGAAAAATTGCACAAATAATTCTCCGTGGATGGGGATTTTTCCTTGACACGCCCGGCTTTTTCTGTTAAAATCCTATTTTGCGTGATAGCGTGTATTTTTGCGCTTTGCGGTATTTTTGAGGAAAGGAGGATAAACTATGCCTACTTTTAACCAGCTGGTTCGCAAGGGTCGTCAGAAGGTGACCTACAAGTCCACCTCCCCGGCTATGCAGAAGGGCCTGAACACCCTGAAGAATCGGGAGACCGACCTGAGCTCCCCCCAGAAGCGCGGCGTGTGCACGGCGGTGCGTACTTCCACCCCGAAGAAGCCCAACTCCGCTCTGCGGAAGATCGCCCGTGTGCGGCTCACCAACGGCTACGAGGTGACGGCCTATATCCCCGGCATCGGCCACAACCTGCAGGAGCACTCTGTGGTGATGAT
>CANQDL010000143.1 GCA_947591105.1 uncultured Oscillospiraceae bacterium | reverse complement strand
ACCTTGCCCACCAGGTCGGCGCCCACGTCGGCGGCCTTGGTGTAGATACCGCCGCCCACACGGGCGAACAGGGCCACAAAGGAGGCACCCATGCCGTTCATCACCATGATGTTGGCGATGGCGTGGGGATCGGTCTCACCCATGGCGTACTTGAGCACGAAGAACCAGATGGTGATGTCCAGCAGGCCCAGGCCAACCACCACGAAGCCCATGACGGAGCCGGCGGAGAAGGCGATGTTCAGTCCCTTGTTCAGACTCTCGCTGGCGGCGTTGGCGGTGCGGGCGTTGGCGTTGGTGGCGATCTTCATGCCGATGAAGCCAGCCAGCACAGACCAGATACCGCCGGTCAGGTAGGCGATGGGGGTGACCTTGGGGAGCATCTTGCCGTCGGTGCCGAAGGCCATGATGAGCAGGATCACGAACACAACGCAGAACACCTTGGCCACGGTGGTGTATTGGGCCTTCAGGTAGGCGTTGGCGCCCTCCCGGATGGCGGAGGCCAGCTTCACCATCTTCTCGTTGCCCTCGGAGGCGCGCATGACCTTGTTTCTCTGCATCAGAGCAAAGAGCAAAGCCACGCCGGCGCCCAGAAAGCCGATCCAGAACCAGTTTTCAAACACAAACATAGACACAACCACTCCTTATATTGTTTTCTTGTCAGCGTGAGGGAAAACTTATGATACAATAATATACTGTTTAGGGTGTTTTTTCAAACAAAACTTTTCGTTTTTGGGCCGCGCTTTACAATTTGGTAAATTCCTACAAAAGCGCAAACGGATTTTTTCCTTTTTTGAAGATGTAACCAACGAGTACCGGGAAAAACCGGAAAGGATTTGGATAAAAACGCAAAAAACGACGGCACATGCGGAAAATTTTCCGTACTTGCGGATATTTTGCCGCCCTGAGGGATATACACAGTGAAAGGCCTTTCGAAATCGGATGGAGGGAGGCGGGAGATTGACGGAGGAACAGTTCACCGAGGCGGTGGAGAGTTTCGGCGACGGGCTCTACCGGCTGGCGTTCAGCTGGTGCAGGAACCGGGCGGACGCGGAGGATATGGTGCAGAGCGCGTTTATCAAGCTGCTGCGGGCGGACAAGCCCTTTGAGAGCCGGGAACATTTGCGCCGGTGGCTCATGCGGGTGACCGTCAACAACTGCAAAAAGCTGATGCTATCCCCCTGGCGTACCCGGCAGGAGCCCCTGGAGGACTATGCCGAACGGCTGTACGCCCGGGAGCAGACGGAGGACAGCGAGCTCTTTCTGGCAGTGATGGCCCTGCCGCAGAAGCAGAGGGTGGCCATCCACCTATATTACTATGAGGGCTACAGCGTCAGAGAGATCAGCCGGCTTCTCCGTGTCAACGAGTCCACCATCCAGTCCCGCCTGGCGTCGGCCAGGGCAAATTTGAAGAGCAAACTCAGGGAGGCTTGGAACAGTGACGAATAGGCAGCGGTATCAAAGGGCCTTTGGGGCGCTCCATGTCTCAAAAGAGCGGCTCAAGGAGGTCTATCACATGAAAAAAGCAAGCAGAACGGCGCGTATCGGCCGGGCGATCCTGATCGGGGCGTGCGTCATGGCGCTGCTGACCGTGTCCGCCTACGCGGCCAACGAGGCCACCGGCGGGGCGGTGTTTGGCAGGATCGCCGCGCTGGTGGACGGTATCACGGGCAAGCTGATCCCCCAGGATCAGGGCTACCGCGTGGTGACGGAGGACGGCAGAAGCTATGATGTCACCGTTGTGGAGCCCGACGGGAACGGCGCTGCCGGCGGGAGCGGCGGGATTACCTACCAGGTGGATCTGGGCGAGGGCGAAGACGTACCCGACCAGTTCGAGATGCAGTTTGAGCAAGACGTTCTGTCCCCGGAGGGGTAAACCGGCCTCCGGACGGCGCCGGCGGGTCTGTGCCCGCCGGCGCTGTGCGCTCTTGACAGACGGGGAACAGGCGGATATAATGACGGATAGCGTTTCCATCAAAATCTTTATGTATCGGAGGGCGGGCCGGTGGCAAAGCTGACCAAGAGGGACAATATCATCCAGGCGGTGAAGTTTACGCTGTTTTCCATCTCGGCGGGCGTCATTCAGGCGGCGAGCTTCGCGCTGCTGCACGAGCTGACGGATCTGCCCTACTGGCCGGCCTATCTGACGGCGCTGGTGCTGTCGGTGCTGTGGAACTTCACCCTGAACCGGAGCTTTACGTTCAAGTCCGCGGCCAACGTGCCGGTGGCCATGGCGAAGGTGTTCGGCTTCTACTGCGTGTTCACGCCCCTGTCCACCTGGTGGGGGGACTACCTGACGGAGACGGCCGGATGGCCGGACTACCTGGTGCTGGCCGGGACGATGATCATCAATTTCATCACGGAGTTTCTCTTCTGCCGGTTCGTGGTGTACCGCAATACCATCAACACCAACAAGTGGGCCAACCGTCAGAAATAAGCACATATGCGCGCCGGCGCACAGGGGATTTCCCTGTGCGCTTTTTATATTGAAAAACGCAATTGGATATATTATAATAAACTGATTGAAAATAGCCATATTATGCAATTTCTGCCGGAAAGGTGGCGCGGAGTGGATGGAGCAGGCGGTGCGGACACTGAAAGACTGGGTGGCCGAGAGCGACAATATCGTGTTTTTTGGCGGCGCGGGCGTGTCCACGGAGAGCGGCATCCCGGATTTTCGCAGCATGGACGGACTTTACAACCAGCAGTGGGCCTATCCGCCGGAGACCATCCTGTCCCACAGCTTTTTTGAGCGCGACCCGGCGGAGTTTTACCGGTTTTACCGGCAGAAGCTTGTGGTGCGCGGGGCAAAGCCCAACCAGGCCCACCTGCGGCTGGCCCAGCTGGAGCGGGAGGGAAAGCTCAAGGCGATCCTGACCCAGAACATCGACGGGATCCACCAGGCTGCGGGCAGCCGGGAGGTGCTGGAGCTGCACGGCTCCACCCTGCGCTGCTACTGCGCCCGGTGCCGCAAGCCCTATCCGGCCAGCTTCGTCAACGACGGCCAGGGCATTCCCCGGTGCGGCTGCGGCGGCATCGTCCGGCCGGACGTGGTGCTGTATGAGGAGGCTCTGGACGAGGATATCCTTCAAAGGAGCGTCATGTACATCCGAAACGCGGATATGCTCATCATCGGCGGCACCAGCCTGGCGGTGTACCCTGCGGCGGGGCTCATCAACTACTACCGGGGCCATAAGCTGGTGCTGGTCAACCGGGGGGCCACCCCCAGGGACGCCGAGGCGGATCTGATCGTGCGGGGCAACATCGCCCAGGTGTTCGCTCAGATATGACCGGCCGGGTCTTGGGCGTGCGCTTTGACGCCGTGACCCTGCACGGGGCGGTGGAGCGGGCGCTGGCGCTGATGGCCCAGGGGCGGAGCGCCTATGTGTGCACCCCCAACCCGGAGATCGTCTGGGCCTGCCGGAAGAACGCGGATCTGCTGGCGGCGATAGAGGGGGCGGACATGACCCTGGCCGACGGGGTGGGCGTGGTATGGGCCTGCCGGAGGCTGGGCTGCCCTGTGCCGGAGCGGGTGACGGGCTATGATTTCTTCCTGGCGCTGCTGGAGCGCTTTTCCGGCCGGGTCTATCTGCTGGGCGGGGCGCCCGGGGTGGCCCGTGAGGCCGCCGCGGTCATCGGGCAGCGGTTCCCGGCCGTACAGGTGTGCGGCTTTCATGACGGCTACTTTGAAAGCGACGGGCCGGTGCTGGAGCAGATCCGGCGCGCCGAACCGGATCTTCTGGCGGTGTGCCTGGGCTCGCCCCGGCAGGAGCTCTTCATGGCCCGGAACCGGCAGGCGCTGGACGGGTGTCTGATGGCCGGCCTGGGCGGAAGTCTGGACGTGCTCAGCGGGCGCAAGCGCCGGGCCCCGGCGGGATGGATACGGCTTCGGCTGGAGTGGCTGTACCGGCTCATCCGGGAGCCGGGCCGCCTGGGGCGGATGATGTGTCTGCCCGGATTCGTGCTGGCGTTGCTGGCACAGAGCGTGAAAAAAGAAACGGGGCTCAAGTGAGCCCCGAGAGGATATGCTGGCAGTTTTCTTCGTCCCGGCCTGGGATCAGTTGCCGCAGCCGCAGCCACAGCCGCAGCCGTTGTTGTTGTCGTTGCAGCCGCAGCCGCAGCCATAGCCGCCGGCGACGGAGAACAGGAGGATCAGGATGATGATGAGCCAGAGCCAGCTATAGGAATT
>CANQDL010000142.1 GCA_947591105.1 uncultured Oscillospiraceae bacterium | reverse complement strand
CGCATATAGGGGTCGCAGTACCAGAACAGCTGCTTGTCGCTGCCGTAGAGGATGTCCCGCCACAGGGCGCACTCCGGCTCGGTATAGCGCTTTTTCGCCCGGTAGTAGTCGGCAAACTCGCTCATGGTCATATCCGTGAGTTTGCCCTCTTTTTTCAGCTGCCCGTATAGGCGCAGCCGTCCTCATAGGACTTTTTCAAAAGCTCAAAGGGGGCCTCCCACCGGCCCATCTTGTTCATCCACCCCGGGCCCACGAACATCATGTTGTAGGCGTAGCCGTTGTTGAACTTGGCCAGGGAGCGATACTGGTCGATCAGGTTGTAAAGATAGGGATATTCCCATGTGTCGGGA
Source organism: uncultured Oscillospiraceae bacterium (assembly GCA_947591105.1). GTDB lineage: Bacteria > Bacillota > Clostridia > Oscillospirales > Oscillospiraceae > CAJOIG01. The sequence goes on along the minus strand of CANQDL010000142.1, from coordinate 4,001 downwards.
TCGTAGATCATGCCCCTAAGCACGTTCTGGGGGTGGGTGCCGAAGTTGGAGCCGTTGCCGTCATAGCAGGCCAGCAGATCCCGGCTCAGGTGGGGTATGGCCACGATGCCGCTGTCCTCGGCCTCGTTGGCCGCCGGGGCGTGGGTATTCTGCTTTGACGGTATCCAGGGCGCCCAGGGCCCGCCGTCCATCAGGGTGTACCAGCTGTTGTTGCAGGTGTGGTAGGCCTTGGGCCCCTCCTCCCAGCAGGTGGCCACAGCGCACTTGACGGAGGGGTACTCCTCCTTGATGAAGTTTATCAGATCGGCGTCCATATAATAGGAGCCGGTGGATTCGGGATAAAAGCCAAAGGCGTCGTAAAATTTGCCGAACACGTCCCGGACGATGGCCTTCTTGTCCTCCATTGAGAACATCCAGATGCAGAAGTCCTTCGTCTTGTACTTCTCCCGGAACTGTTCGCAGGGCAGACCCAGCAGACTCAGGGCGATCTCGTCGCCGTACCGGTCATGGTGGGCCTTCGCCAGAGCCACCGCCTCGTCGTTGAACAGACTGGCGTATGTCATCTGGATGGTGGTCTTGAGACCGTTTTTGTGGGCGCACTCCTGCTGGAGCTTGAAGATGTCCAGGCTCTCCGTGAGCAGCGCCTTGCGGCCGATGTCCTCGGCCTTGCCCTGGCCGGTGACCTTCTCGGCGTATTCCGGCACCATCTCCGGCCGGTGGATGATGTTGACAATAAACTGATCCATAATGCAAATCCCTCTCATGAGGTCATAATGGTGGCGGGCCGCCGTCGGGCGGCCCGCCGGAAAGATAATTCTCGCTCAGCCCTTGACGGCGCCGGCGGTGATGCCCTCCACGTAGAACTTCTGCATGATGAAGAACAAAATGGCAATGGGCACGGACACCAGGATGCCGCCGCAGCAGAAAATGGTGAAGTAGCTGTTGATGAGGCTCTTGTCCAGCATCTTATAAAGGCCAACGGCCACGGTGTAATTCTCCGAGATACCGGAGTTGAGGATCATCTTGGCGAACACGAAGTCCATCCAGGGAGACAAAAAGCTGCTGATGATGGTGTAGACGATAATGGGCCGGCTGGTGGGGATGACGATCTGGGCGAAGATACGCGCCTCGTTGCATCCGTCCAGACGGGCTGCCTCGCACAGCGCCCGGGGCACCGTGTCAAAGAAGCCCTTGCATATCAGGTATCCCAGGCCGGAGCTTGCCGAGTACACCAGGATAAGACCGATGTGGCTGTTGGTCAGGTTGAAGGTACGCAGGGTGAAGTACACCGCGATCATGGTCAGCACGCCCGGGAACAGGTTCAGGATCACCGCCACGTTCATCAGGGGCTTGCGCGCCTTGAACTTGCCAAAGGAGGTGGCGTAGGCCACCATCAGCGTAAAGCTCGTGCAGATGATGCAGGTGAAGATGGCGATCTTGAAGGTATTCATGAACCAGGCCTTGAACTGGTTGACCGTGTCGGACTGGAACAGCTGCTTATAATACTGCACGCTCCACTCATGGGGGAAGAAGGTGCTGGTATTCATGTTGGGCGCGGCGCTGAAGGACATGCACACCAGCCACACGATGGGTATGAGCCAGATGATACACAGCACGGCGATCAGCACATTGTGGCTGATAACGCTTCCCAGTTTCTTATCTTTCATTACTGATACACCCCTTCCTTGTCGCCCCGGATGAGGAAGTTGAACGCCACCAGGGTGAACACAGCGCAGACAATGAACACCATAATGCCGATGACGGCGGCCATTTTGTAGTTATAGTAGTTCTGGGTCAGGTTGAAAAGCCAGGTGACCAGCAGGTCTACTTCCTTGGCCTGGGAGTTGGCCATCAGCTGGTTGGTGGTGGTGTAAACGCCGTCTGTCAGCAGGAAAATCACGTTGAAGTTGTTGATATTCTTCACGAAATCCGTGACCAGCGTGGGCGCGGTGACCTGGAGCATATAGGGCATGGTGATGTAGCGGAAGGTCTGCACCTTGTTGGCTCCGTCCACCCGGGCGCTCTCCAGCTGGTCGCTGGGCAGGTTCATCAGGATGCCGGTGGCGATGAGCATCTGGTAGGGAATGCCGATCCAGATGTTGATGAGGATGATCATCACATGGGCCCATCCCGGCGCGGACAGGAACGGTATGTAGCTGGTGGAGATCAGTCCCCAGTCACGCAGCAGTCCCGTCAGACCGATGTTCCGGCAGATGGTGTTCACGATGCCGCCGTTGGAGAAGAAGTTGCGCACCAGCAGCAGGCTGACGAACTGGGGCACCGCGATGGTGATGACCAGCAGGGTACGCCACAGACGGGGCGCCCTGGTCTTTTTGCTGTTGAGCAGCAGGCTCATGAAGATCCCGCCGAAGTAGGTGGTGAAGGTGGCAAAGAAGGCCCACACCAGCGTCCACCCCAGCACACGCACGAAGGCGTAGCCGAAAGTGACGGTCATGCCGCCGTTGGAGAGCAGGCTCTTGAAGTTTGTCAGGCCCACCCACGTGAACAGGGAGCTGGGCGGCATGTGCTGCTGGTCGTAGTTGGTGAAGGCCACGAAGATCAGCAGCAGAATGGGGATGACCGTGAAGATGACGATGCCGATGATGGGCAGGGTCAGCAGGGTCACATGGAACTTATCGCCCAGATAGTCGTGGATGTCGTCCTTGAAGGAGTTGATGTGCCGGCCGGCGGCCTCGTCCAGCTGCAGCCGGTAGGCGTTCACCACTGTGCGCATCCAGATCACCAGCGCGATGGCCCAGACCACAAAGCTGAACAGGGAGAACAGCAGGATCAGGAACGAGTGGTCGTAGTCGTTGAACTCCATCTTGAGCGTCTGCATATTGAGCTGCTGCTCCATCACCACCGTGCCCAGGGTACCGAACTTGGGCACATACTGGCTGGCGAAAAACACGGAGAACAGGATCACGCCCACTTCCAAGACCGTCAAGGCGACGGCCTTCACGTACTGCTTGCGCCGGGCGCAGCCCGCGCCCCAGATGATAAGCGACAGCTTTACAGCCCAGTCGCCCTTGGCTATCGCAGTAAAGAAATCGCCGAAGAAATGGCCGATCGCACGGAAGAAACCGCCGACGGCGCTGCCGATTTTATTCATACGGCGCTCCTCTTCCTTTCTTCTTAATATTACGCAATGGCCCCAGACCCCATTGACAGGGCCTGGGGCCATTTTTCAATCAAGTATTGCCAGAGAGAGGATCAGAGGATCACTCCACGGGAGCGGTCACGCCCTCCACCAGCTGATCCAGAGCGGTCTGGATGGCGGCCTCGTCCGTGCCGATGGTGCCCTGGGCGATCTGCTCGCCGAAGGAGGCGGTCGGATCCCAGTACTTGCCGCCGACGGACTGCACGACGCCCACAGCGGCGGCCTCGGTCAGACCCACGACGCCCTTGTTGGACTGGACAGCCTCGCTCTCGGAAGCGGCGATGTTGGTGGGCGGGATCTCACGGGCCTCAAAACGGGCGACCTGAGACTCCTCGTTGGTGAGGAACTCGGCCAGCATCACGGCCCAGCCGGCGTTCTCCGCGTAGGGGTTGACGCCGATCATCTTGAAGCTGACGGTGCCGCGGGTGGGAACCTGATCCTCGCCCAGGGTCAGCAGAGGCAGCGCGCAGGCCTCATAGTCCTCGCCGAAGGTGTCGGAGACCAGGGAGGTGTCCCAAGTGCCGGAGATGACGGCCGCCAGGTCGCCGCCGGCGATCTGGTTGGAGATGTCGCCGTCAGCGATAGCCATGAACGCCTCGTGGCCGGCGATGGCCTGCATGGCCTGCACCACCTGCACGCCGGTGTAGCCGTCAGGAGACTCGCCGTTCCAATCCATGTTGGTGGTGCCGTCATCGTTCAGAGAGGTGGAGAAACCGGCGGCGTTGAAGAAGGCGGTGTTGTACCAGCCGGAGGCCAGGGTCATGCCGACCTTCTTGCCGGCGGCGGCAGCGGCGTCCAGCAGGCCATCCCAGGTCTTGGCGTCCTCGGCGGAGATGTAGTC
>CANQDL010000141.1 GCA_947591105.1 uncultured Oscillospiraceae bacterium | reverse complement strand
CCGGAGTGCGCCCTGTGGCGGGACATCCTCTACGGCAGCGACAAGCAGCTGTTCTGGTACTGCGACCCCTATATGCGGGCGTGCGTGAACATGGATCAGGGCGGAGCCATCGTGGATCTGCGCCCGTACGCGGCCAAGCTGGAGTGGCCGGTGGGCATCGGCACGCCCCACGTGCAGGACGCCAGCTATCCCTTCCTGATCCAGGAGAAATACCGGGCCGGGTACTTTACCCATTACGCCGGGGAGGGCACCGTCCGCAGCGCCAAGATCTGCCACAACGGGGAAGAGGTGGATCTGTGCCTGTGCCGGACAAAGGGGCACTTTTCCCGGCAGGGCGCCGACCGGGTGCTCACCCTTGACCCGGTGGAGATCCAGTTCTCCGATGTGACCGTGCAGCTGCAGACGGTCGTCACCTTCCCGGAGGGGACGGGCCAGATCAGGATCGAGCGCCGGGTTCTGTCCATGAGCGACCCGGCGGCCGTGGTGACGTTCAACGAGTACATGGTGGCCTGCTATGGCACCACCGAGTACCCGGAGGACATGACCGGGCTGACCCTCTCCGTCCACGCCGGCGATCAGGAGCAGGTCATCCCCTACGCGTACAAGTGCCGGGAGGCGTCCGCGGACGGCGCGGACAGCGTGGCGTGCGTGCTGCCTCCCATCAAGACCAGGGTCACCATGACCTGCCAGGGCCGGGACAAACGGGGCTATGTCCGGGAGGGCTATGCCTTCAGTCCCATGTTCACCCTGGGATATACGGGAACGCTGCGGGAGAAGGAGGGCTTTGCCACATGGCTCAAGCTGGAAAGGGCAGACTGAACTACCGGTGTCCGTCCTGCTTTATGCGGGATCTGGACATCGACATGTTCTACGATAAGGATCGGGACGAGTATTACTGCATCCGCTGCCAGTACCGGGGCAGCGAGGCGGACGTGCTGGAAAAGAACAAAATGGCCCGGTTCCGGTACGGGGCCATGTACCGGCGGTTTACGGACTTTGAGGACTTCTTCCGGGAGGACAAAAAGGCTTGAGGCAGAGCGAGTTCATCCGGGGAATGGATCTGTCCACGCTGCTGGAGGTGGAGGCCCGGGGCGGCCGGTTTTCCGACGAGAACGGCCCGGACGGCGCCATGGAGATCCTCCGGCGGCACGGGATGGATCTGGTGCGTCTGCGGCTGTGGAACGATCCCTATTCTCCCCAGGGGCGGCCCTACGGGGCGGGGACGAACGATCTTGCGCGGACGATGACGCTGGCGGGCCGGGCCAAGGCCCTGGGCTGCCGGTGGCTGCTGGATCTGCACTACAGCGATTTCTGGGCCGATCCGGGCAAGCAGATCCCCCCGAAGGCCTGGCAGGGCCTGGAGGGGGAGAGCCTGGAGCGGGCGGTGTATGATTACACCCTGTCCGTGCTGGAGCGGCTGTCCTGCGCGGGCCTTGCGCCGGACATGGTGTCCGTGGGCAACGAGATCACAAACGGTCTGCTGTGGCCCGCCGGGAGGTACCCGGACTTTCCGGCCATCGCCCGGCTGGTGAGCGCGGGCATCCGGGCGGTGCGGCAGGCGGCGCCCGGCGCGTCGGTGATGCTCCATCTGGATAAGGGCACCCAGGGGCAGCTGCACAGATCCTGGTTTGACGGCTACTTTGCCGCCGGCGGGGCGGATTTTGACTGCATCGGGCTGAGCTACTATCCCTTCTGGAACGGCTCTATAGCGGAGCTGGGGGACAACATCGCCGCGCTGGGGGACAGGTATCAGAAGGACGTGATCGTAGCGGAGACCTCCATGGGCTTCACCCTGGAGGACTACGGCCGCTACGAGGGACTGGCCGCCGGCGAGCGAAAGGGGATGGCCGCCACGGCCGAGCTGGCCGCGGGCATCGCCTATCCTATGACCCCGGCGGGCCAGTGTGATTTTCTCCGGGATCTGGCCGCCGCCATACGGCGCTCCCGGTGGGGCAGGGGCCTTATCTGGTGGGAGCCTGCCTGGATTCCGGTGCCGGGCGTGGGATGGGCCACGGAGCAGGCGCTGGAATACACAAAGGAGCCAGGCCCCGGCGGCAACGAGTGGGCCAACCAGGCGCTGTTTGATTACGAGGGGCGGGCGCTGCCCGCCGTGAGGATATTGGGCGAGATCTGAAGGAGGCGATCCGGTGGCGGAGGAAAACTACACCCTGAACGATCCCAGGCGGAGACGGCGGTTTCATTTGCAGATGAACGGCTCTACCATGAAGATCTACGGCTGCGCCGCCATGCTGTTTTATACCATCAGCCGGGCGGTGATCCAAAACGGCCTGATCGGCGTGGACAGCTATGGGCCGGGGGAGCTCTCCGCGGCCATGGAGGCAGACCCGGATCTGATGATGCTGTCCGGCTGGGGGTCGGTGTTCCAGCTCATCGGGGGTCTGGCTGTGCCGGTGTTCGCGTTTTTGCTGGTGGAGGGTTTTGTGCACACCGCCAGCTTCAAGCGGTATCTGCTGACCATGCTGGCCTTCGGCGCGGTCAGCGAGGTGCCCTACGATCTGGCCATGAGCGGCAGAGCGTGGGACATAGGCAGCCAGAACGTGCTTTTTACCTACGCGCTGTGCCTGATTATGCTCTATGGCCTGCGGCTGACCCAGGGGAAAAAGGGCGCCGTGTACCGGCTGGGGCAGGGGTGTATCGTGGTGGCCACGGTGCTCTGGTCCATGCTGCTGCAAGGGGCGTTCGGGCTGGCCACGGTGCTGCTGACGGCCATATATTACCTGCTCTATGAAAAGCGGGGCACGGCTGTGCTGCTGGGGTGCGCGGTGAGCATCCTGTATGTGACCGCGCCGCTTTCCGGCTATGCCATATGGAATTACGACGGGCAGCGGGGCAAGCTTGCCCAGCGGTATAAGTATGTGTTTTACGCCCTGTATCCGGCCCACCTGCTGCTGCTGTGGCTGCTGGCCCGGGCCATATCGTGATAAGATGCTTTTCGCAGACTGCCCATGAAGAGGCAGTCTGCGAAAACCGTTTGGGGCAAAAAAGGACTCTGGCCAACGGCCAGAGTCCTTTTTTTAACCGCCCAGATAGGCTTTTTTGATCTCGTCGCTCTGGGCCAGCTCCTTGCCGGTGCCGGACAGGGCGATGGTGCCGGACTCCAGCACGTAGGCCCGATCCGCCACCTGCAGGGCCATCTCGGCGTTTTGCTCCACCAGAAGGATGGTGGTGCCGGCGGCGTGAAACTCCTGGATGATGTTGAATATCTCCTCTACCAGGATGGGGGCCAGACCCATGGAAGGCTCATCCAGCATCAGCAGCTTGGGGTGGCTCATCAGCGCCCGGCCCATGGCCAGCATCTGCTGCTCGCCGCCGGAGAGGGTGCCCGCGATCTGGCTGCGCCGCTCCTTCAGCCGGGGGAAGTGGGTGAACACGTTGTCGAAATCGGACTGGGGCGGCTTTTTGCGGATGTACGCGCCCATCTCCAGATTCTCCATGACAGTCATCTGCAGGAAGATACGCCGGCCCTCGGGCACCTGGGCCAGGCCCTTGGCGGGCAGCTTGTAGCCGTCGGTGCGGGTGATGTCCTCGTCCAGGAAGGTGATCTTGCCGCTGCGGGGGTGCATGATGCCGGAGACGGTCTTCAGGGTGGTGGACTTGCCCGCGCCGTTGGCGCCGATCAGCGCCACGATCTCCCCCTCGTTGACCTGGAAGGAGATGCCCTTGATGGCGTGTATGGCGCCGTAATAGACGTGGATGTTCTCTACCGTCAGCATTTATTTCGCCCCCTTCTTGCCCAGATAGGCCTCGATCACCGTGGGGTCGTTCTTGATGTCGTCCGGACTGCCCTTGGCGATCACTTTGCCGTAGTTGAGCACGCATATACCCTCGCATATGCCCATGACCAGATTCATGTCGTGCTCGATGAGCAGCACCGCGATCTGGAACATATCCCGGATGCGGCGGATGTTCTCCATCAGCTCCTCCGTCTCGGAGGGGTTCATGCCGGCGGCCGGCTCATCCAGCAGCAGCAGGCTGGGATTGGTGGCCAGGGCCCGGAGGATCTCCAGCCGGCGCTGGGCGCCGTAGGGGAGGGAGCCGGCCTCGTCGTCGGCCATGTCCTCCATGTTGAAGATGCTCAAAAGCTCCATGGCCCGCTGGCGGGCGATGCGCTCGCTGCGGAAGTAGGAGGGCAGCCGCAGGATGCCGGAGAGCACGCTGTAGCTCATCTCGTCGTGCAGGCCAACCAGAATGTTCTCCGTCACCGTCATGTTGCTGAAAAGGCGGATGTTCTGGAAGGTGCGGGCGATGCCCAGTTTGCACACCTGGCTGGTCTTCAGACCCCGGGTCTCCCGGCCGTCCAGAAGGATGGAGCCGCGGGTGGGCTGGTAGACGTTGGTGAGCAGGTTGAACACCGT
>CANQDL010000140.1 GCA_947591105.1 uncultured Oscillospiraceae bacterium | reverse complement strand
TCACCGCCTCGGGCGACCACGTCATCATGAACCGGTACGTCTTTGAGGCGGACGTGCCCATTCTCATCGGCCACACCCAGGGCAACCCCTACGGAGGCTACTCCGGCGGCTACAAGCACTGCGCCACCGGCATCACCCACTGGCGCTCCATCGCCGGGCACCACGTGCCCCGGGTGATGCACCAGCCGGACTTCGTGCCCGTGTCCGCCAACAGCGTCATGCGCTCCAAGTTCGACGAGCAGGGCATGTTCATGGAAGAGAAGATGGGCAAAAAGTTCTTCTGCTGCGACGCGGTGCTGGACACGGCCTCCCGCCAGATCGAGATCAACTCCGGCTGGGCAAAGCAAATGCAGCCCGTGGCCTGGGCCACCGCCGACAAGCGCACCTATGTGCACTGGGCGGAGAAGAAATACGATGTGGTGGTGTTCGGCATGCCCACCAACTTCCACTACGGCGCGGGCATGGGCACCAACCCCATCCAGATGATGCAGGCCCTGTCGGCCCAGGTGATCCGCCACAAGCGGGTGCTCAGCGACCGGTGCGTGTTCATCGTGCCTTCCATCTGCGACGGGTGGTTCCACGACGAGCGCTGGCCCTATCTGCGGGAACTGTTCGAGATGTTCCAGCACGACAGCATGAACATCCTGCCGGACATGGATCGGTACGGGGAGTACTTCGCCACCCGCAGGGAATACACGGACAAATACCGGTTTGCCAACGCCTTTCACCCCTTCCACGGCTTTAGCATGATGAGCTGCGGCCACCTGGCGGAGGAGCACACCAGCGCCATCTATATCGTCGGCGCCCGGGAGCCCGGCATCGCCCGCTCCATGGGACTCAAGACACGGGCCACCGTGGAAGAGGCGCTTGCCGACGCCATGCGTAAGTACGTGGGGCCCCACCCCAACATCCTGGCCCTGCCCAAGACCTTCACCACCGCGGCGGTGCACCTGTGCATGAAGGACGCCTCCCAGGACAGCCATTCCCGCGACGGCGCCGGCCACCCCTGCGGCGGATAAGGCTTTCGGCAAAACGCCAAAAGGGCTGCGGCAAAACGCTTGTTTTGCAGCAGCCCTTCTTTTTGTTTTTCGATCCTACGCGCCGTATACCTTCCGGCCGGACACGTAGGTGGCCCGCACGTCCAGGTTTTCGTCCAGCACCACCAGATCGGCGTCCATGCCGGGGGCGATACGCCCCTTGCCCTTCAGGTTCAGCAGCCGGGCGGGATTTTCCGTCAGCAGAGGGAGCACGTCCTCTACCGGCCGGCCGGTGAACCGCACCAGGTTTTTCAGCGCCTGGCCGGTGGTCAAGGTGGAGCCGGCCCGCACGCCGGTATCGGCCAGCAGCGCGTCCCCGTCCTTCACCACCACGTCGTTGATGCCCAGCTTGTAATTGCCGTCCGGCAGGCCCGCGGCCTGGATGGAGTCGGTGATGGCCACCACTCTGTCATAGCCCTTGCAGGCCAGCAGCATCCGCACCGTACCCGGATGCAGGTGCCGGCCGTCGCATATGGCCTCGCAGTACACGTCCCGCTCCAGCACGGCCCCCATGATGGCCGGCCGGTGCTGGTGGAAAAGGCCCATGGCGTTGAAGGTGTGGGTGGCGGCCCGCGCGCCGGCGTCAATGGCCGCGCAGGCGCTCTCGTAGTCCGCGCCGGAGTGGCCGATGGCCACGGTCACGCCGCCGGCGATCTCTCTTATCATGTCCGCCGCGCCGGGCACCTCCGGGGCCACGGTGATGTACCGCACCCCGCCGCCGGCCGCGGCCTGGTATCTGCGAAACAGCGCCGTGTCGCCGGCCCGCAGCAGACTCTCCGGCATGGCGCCCTTGTATTCCGGGGCGAGAAACGGCCCCTCCAGATGTATGCCCAGCAGCCGGGCGCCGGTCACGGGCCCGTCCATGGCCGCCCGGGCGAAACCGATGGCCCGCAGGGTCTGCTCCTCGGTGTCCGTGAGAATGCTGCAAAGCCACCCGGTGGTGCCCTGGGCGGCGAAAAACCGGGATATCCGGGCAAAGCCCTCCCCGTCTGCGGCGTTCACGTCCACGCCGCCGCCTCCGTGGGTGTGGATGTCCAGAAAGCCGGGCGCCAGCATCCGCCCCGCCAGATCCACCCTCTCGCAGTCCGGCGGGACGGGCGCGCCCGCAGGGGCCACGATCCCGTCCTGCACCAGCAGATCTCTGGCCGTAAACCGGCCGCCCTCATAGACCCGGCCGTTTTCAAAAAGCACTCCGCCCATACGCTCAGAAGGGCCGCTCCGCGGCCACGGCGTTGGCGTAGATCATCGCGTCGGGGTGGTTTTGCAGGATGCTGGCAGGGAAGTGGGCCGTCACGGGGCCGTAGGCCGCCTGACGGATCACCGCCCGGTGCCAAGGCCGGAACACCCCCAGCCGCACCTTTTTCGCGGAGAGGATCTGCCGCATACCGATGGTGACGGCCTGGGCGGGCATGGCGTCGATGGCCCCGCCCCTGTCGCCGATGGCGTTGGCTGTGCGCGTCTCGGGGGTCAGGCGCACCACCCGGGTGCCCAGGGCGGCGAACTGCTCCGCCGTCATGTCCTCCCGGGCCTCGTTGAAGGCCAGGTGGCCGTTGATGCCGATGCCCCCGAAGCAGATATCCGGCCCGCCCAGCTCCGAGAGCAGCTTATCGCCCTTTTCCGGATCGGCCGGGTCGGGAAACACCCGCTGCTCCGGGCCCATGAGCAGCGCCCCGTCGATCTGCCCGTACACGTTCCGATCCATGAATCCCCGGAAGGACAGAGGGCTCTGCCGGTCGATATAGGTACCGTCGTCGTTGAGGTATTCGTCCATATTGAAGAACCAGCAGTCCTTCAGACTGATCCGCTCCCGGTTCACCAGCCGCACAAAGATGGGGTATTGGCCCACCGGCCCCACCGGGCAGATGAACACAGTCCGCCGGCCGGCCTGGTTGTTGGCGCGGATGGCGTTTACCATCTCCAACGCCATCTCGTAAAACACCTCGCCGGAGTCGGCCATCTTGCACAGAGGGATCTTCGCGTTCTCGCCCAGCGCCCGGGCGTCGAGAGAAAAGTAATCCATACGCTCCTCCTTTAAGAGCCGTTTTTCCCATTGTAGCAAGCCTGTACGCAAATTGTCAAGGATCCCTAAAGATCCGGCGGGAAAACGGGAAAATTTATGCGACATTTCGCCTGAAAGTTTACATATAGAGCAGATTCACCAAAAAATTGCGGAAACATCTCTTGCGCATATGGTACATTTGTGGTAATATAGCGATATGTATCTACGCCCGCCTGCCGGAGCGGCGGCATCGCCGGCGGGCAGCGCAAATTTGGAAAGAAAAGAGTGATGCGAGTTGAACGAAAAGAAGCCCGAAAAGATCAAGAAAAAGCCCTTGAGCAACAAGGTCTGGCTCCTGATCTCTCTGGTAGTCGCCATCATCGTGTGGTATCTGCTCAGTCTGGGCAAATCCACAGGCCGCAGCTTCCCCTTCTTCCAGAAGACGTTCATTGAGTCCTTCCCCCTGATGGCGGTTCAGCGGAAGGTGCTGTGGAAGGACTTCTGCAGCAGCATGATCTGCGTGGCGGCAGGCTTCGGCCTGGGCTTTATCACCGCCATCCCGGTGGCTTTCCTCATGGCCTGGTACACCCCGGTGCAGAAGATCCTGATGCCCTGGATCAACTTCATCCGGAACATCCCCGCCCTGGCCTACGCGCCCCTGATCGTCATCATGGTGGGCGTGGGCAAGACCCCCGCCATCATCCTGATCTGGATCTGCACCTTCATGACCATGTGCGTGACCATCTACGGCGGCATCGCCAACATCGACACCACCCTGGTGAAGGCCGCCCGGGTGCTGGGCGCCAAGGACATGGACATCTTCTTCCGCATCACCCTGCCCGCCACCGTGCCCTTCATCATCACCGCCGTGCGTCTGGGTCTCGGCGCCGGCCTGACCACCCTGCTGGCCGCCGAATCCACCGGCGCCCAGGCCGGTCTGGGTATGCGCATCCGGGCTCTGTCCGGCACCTTTGAATCGGCGCCCATGCTGATGTACATCATCATCATCGGCATCATCGGCATGCTTTTGAACATGCTGGTCAATTTCATTGAGAGGAGGCTGACGTCATGGCAGGAGAAGAGAGAGCAGTAAAGCTCCACATCGACAACGTATACAAGGAGTACAAGGGCGAGCACGGCACCACGGTGGCCCTCAACGGCGTGACCCTGGACATCATGGAAAACGAGTTCGTCTGCGTGGTGGGCCCCTCCGGCTGCGGCAAGTCCACCCTTCTGAACATCATCGCCGGCCTGCACGACGCCACCTCCGGCACCTGCTACCTGGACGGCAAGCCCATCACCGACGTGGGCGTGGAGCGGGGCGTGGTGTTCCAGCAGTACGCGC
>CANQDL010000139.1 GCA_947591105.1 uncultured Oscillospiraceae bacterium | reverse complement strand
GAGGCGTTGCGGGTGATGGCCACGCAGGCGATGGACTCGCCGTAGGTGGTGTTGGGGCAGCCGCCGAACACCGCGCCCACCATGGAGCCCACGCCGTCGCCCAGCAGGGTGCTGGTCAGACCGGGCTTCTCCAGCAGGTCGGTGCCGATGATGGAGGAGAGGTTCTTGTGGTCGGCCAGGTGCTCGGCGAACACCACGAAGGCCACCGGCACGTAGGCGGTGAACAGGGTCAGCAGATAGGTGGGGGTGATCTCGCCGATGCTGCCGCCCAGCAGGAACGTAAAGTCGGGGGCGGCGACGAAGCCCACATTGGCCAGCGCGTCATAGTTGATGACGGTCAGCGCCGGGTTGCCGGTCATATAGCCCAGCAGGGCGAACAGGCTGGCGCAGGCGTAGCCCGCCAGGATGCCGATGATAAAGGGCACCATGCGCACCATCTTCTTGCCGTAGGTGGAGGCCAGAATGGTCACCGCCAGAGTCACCAGGCCGCAGACGATGGCCACGTAGACCGATCCGCCCTCCACGCTGGAGCTGGTCAGATCGCCCACGGCGTTGCCCGCCAGGGACAGACCGATGATGGCCACGGTGGGCCCGATGATGACCGGGGGCATGAGCTTGTTGATCCAGGCCACGCCGCAGACCTTGATGACGATGGCCAGGATCACATACACCGCGCCGGCCATGACCGCGCCGATGATCAGGCCCCAGTAGCCCACCGCCATGGACGCCGCGCCGGAAAAGGCGCTCATCATGGAGCCGATGAAGGCAAAGGAGGAGCCCAGAAACACCGGGGAGGCGCTCTTGGTGCAGATCAGATAGACGAAGGTGCCCACGCCGGCGCCAAAAATGGCGGCGGAGGCGGTCAGGGAAGTGCCGCAGCCGGAGTTGACTACGGCGGGCACAGCGATGGTTGCGGCCATGATGGCCAGCAGCTGCTGGATGGCGAACAGGACGACCTGTCCGAACTTGGGCTTGTCCTTAATCCCGTAAATCAGGTTCATGGCATCTGTCTCCCTTGCTATATGATTTTTTCACGCGCACAAAAAACGACCCCTTGCCGGAGGGCAAGAGGGTTATGGTCGATCAGCGTCCATTCGCTTCCTGCCAACGGCTCTGCATCGGGGTATGAACACAGCATGCTGCGCTTTTCTTTTCACGATGATACAAGGCTTGGTGGGTTTTGTCAATCACATTTTTGCACAAATATAAAGGTATGTTTTCCCCTCCCTTTGGCTTGACCGGACAGGGCGGGCGTGCTTTAATAGGGGCGAGGAGAGGACGAGCATATGGAAAAGCTCCCGGACAACCTGGCCGCCGCCCTTCTGCCCTGGTACGAGACAGCCGCCCGGGACTTGCCCTGGCGGCGGGATGTGACCCCTTACCGGGTGTGGGTGTCGGAGATCATGCTCCAGCAGACCCGCATCGAGGCCGCCCGGAGCTACTTTGAGCGGTTTATGGCCGCCCTGCCCACGGTCGCCCACCTGGCCGCCGCCCCGGAGCAGACGGTGCTGAAGCTGTGGGAGGGGCTGGGATACTATTCCCGGGCCCGGAACCTGCACCGGGCGGCCGGGATCATCATGGAAAAATACGGCGGACAGCTCCCCGCGGACGAGGCGCTTTTGCGGGCGCTGCCCGGCGTGGGGGATTACACCGCCGGGGCGGTGGCCTCCATCGCCTTCGGACTGCCCACCCCCGCGGTGGACGGAAACGTGCTGCGCCTGTGCGCCCGGCTGACCTGCTGCCCGGACAGCATCGGCGACGGCCGGGTGAAGGCCGCCTTCCGGCAGGCCCTGGCGGAGCAGTATCCCCCCGGCCGGTGCGGGGCGTTCACCTCCGCGCTCATGGAGCTGGGAGAGACCATATGCCTGCCCGGCACGCCGGACTGCGGCGCCTGTCCGCTGGAAAAGCGCTGCCGGGCCGCCCGGACGGAGCGGCCGTGGGACTGGCCGGTCACGGGCTCGAAAAAGCCCCGGCGGATACAGCAGCGGACGGTGTTCATCCTGGAGCACCAGGGCCGGATCGCCCTGACCCAGCGGCCGGACAAGGGCCTGCTGGCTGGGCTTTGGGAATTTCCCAACACGGAGGGAGAGCTGGACGAGCTGGCCGCTCTGTGTCAGGCAGACAGGTGGGGGTGCGAACCGGAGGGACTGGAGCCCTGCGGCCGGGCCGTACACATCTTCACCCACCTGGAGTGGCACATGACCGGCTGGCGCGTGCGTTGCGCCCGGGCCCCGGAGCGCTTCGTCTGGACGGACGCGGCCCAGAGGCAAACGGGCTACCCCATCCCCTCGGCCTTCCGGGCCTACCGACAGCTGCTCTGAAAATAAGACATATCCAAACCGGCACCGCCCGCCTTTCCGGCGGGAGAAAGGAGCACCATTTTGAAGAGATCCGTTTTTATTCTGCTTTTGGCCCTCTGCGTCTGCCTGCTGGCCTCGTGCGGCGCGCAGGACGCGCTGCAGAGCATCACCGGCCAGGCGGCTCAGCCCACGGCGGCCCCCGCCCCGGAGCAGACCGCCGAGGACTCCGGCACCGACCTTGTACTGCCCGGACAGCCGGGCTACAGCGACGACTCTGGCACGGACACCGCCCCCTCCGACGGCGGGTTTGCCGACCTGACAGTCGACCAGTGCGTGGAGGACGACTGGCCCACGGAGGGCGTGCTGCCCCGGATCGTGCTGGACTGCCCGGGCGCCGAGCAGATCAACGGCCAGCTCCAGGACACCTTCGCCCCCATTGCGGACGACCCCGCCTGCCAGGGGCTGCACTACGAGTGCTTCAAGGGCGCGGGACATGTGCTCTCCCTGCTGATGGTGGAGCGCTGGCCCAACGACTGTACCTATTACACCCCCTTCAATCTGGATCTGGCCACCGGCGAGGCCCTGTCCGGGGCGGAGCTGCTGGAGGTGCTGGAGGTGAACACAGACGGGCTGGCCAATCTGGAGCAGGCCGTCATGGGCGAGGAATTCACCCACCAGTTCGGCACCGCGGAGGAGCAGACGGACGGGGATTTCTACCAGCAGCAATACGCGCGCACCACCTCCCCCGACAACACGGACACGGATCGGGTATGGCTGGGCGGCGACGGACAGCTGTACTTCGTCGGCCGGATCTATGGCCTGGCCGGCGCGGAGTTTTACGAATACCCCCTGGGCTCCACCCTGTTCTTCCAGTAAGGGACGGTTGCATCCCGGCGCGGGCTGTGTTATGATACAGAAAAAAATACGGGGGAGGCCGCCTTATGCAGTATAATCCTTATTATTCCAACCGGGAGCTGCGCCAGATGGGCTTTAAGCAGCTGGGCCGCCACGTGCTCATCAGCCGTACCTGCTGCATCTATACCCCGGAAAAGATCTCCATCGGCAGCAACGTCATCATCGACGACTTCACCATCATGAACGGCGAGATCTCCATCGGCAGCTATGTGCACATCGGCTCCAACAACGAGATGTACGCCGGGGAATCCAGCATCACCATCGAGGACTTTGCCGGCACGTCCTCCCGCTGCACCTTCTACGCCAGCAGCGACGATTACTCCGGCGCGGCTCTGCACAACCCCATCGTGCCCAAGCAGTTCCGCAACGAGTTCCAGGCGCCTATCGTCCAGGAGAAATACGGTGTCATCGGCACCGGCGGCATCGTCCTGCCGGGGGTGCGCATGGGCGAGGGCTGCTCCTTCGGCGCCATGTGCCTTATCAACAAATCCACCGAGCCCTGGGGCATCTACGTGGGCGCCCCCGCCCGCCGGGTGAAGGAGCGCAAACGGGATCTGGTGGAGATGGCAAAAAAACTCATGGGCGACTGACAAGCCTGCGCTCATACATAATTAGGAGGTCATACAGCTATGGAGGAATTAATGGAGATCCTGCGGGATCTGCGTCCCGATGTGGACTTTGAACGGGAGACCGCCCTGATCGACGACGGCATCCTGGGCTCCTTCGATATCACCGCCCTGGTGAACGAGATCATGGACGTGTTCGGCGTGGAGATATCCATGGCGGATCTGGAACCGGAAAATTTCAATTCCGCCCAGGCCATCTACGAGTTTATCCAGTCCCAGAAAGGCTGAACCCACGGGCCGGACGGGCGCTTTACGCCCGTCCGGCGCCCTTCGACAGAAAAAGGTTCTTGACAACGGCAAGGCGATGTGGTATTATTACAATCCCAAATGACGCGGGATAGAGCAGTCTGGTAGCTCGTCGGGCTCATAACCCGGAGGTCGGGGGTTCAAATCCCTCTCCCGCCACCATGTCGTGGTCGCAAAGTCTGCTTTGCGACCACGCTTTTTTTCAAAAGCATTACTTCAAAAGGAAAGGACGGTGAGCGGTTTGTATAATCCCCAGCTGGAGACCTTCGTCCGGGTGGCGGACGCGGGCAGCTTCAACAAGGCGGCG
>CANQDL010000138.1 GCA_947591105.1 uncultured Oscillospiraceae bacterium | reverse complement strand
CGAGGTGGAGCAGTGGCTGGGGGACATCAACCCCAAGTACGACCCCTATGACAGCGACCCGTCCTACGAGAACAACTGCGGCTGCTGCGCCTATGCGGTGAGCCGCCGGCTGGATGGGGCCGAGGGCATCGGCGCGGGCCCTGACAACATCGGCACCGACGAGGGCATGGCCGCCATCACCGGCCACGAGATCGTGGACACGACCAGGGACGAGATCGAGCTGACCCTGCTGGAGCAGGGCGAGGGCGCCCACTGCATCGTGGGCATCAACCGGATGTTCGGCCCGGGCCACTGGTTCAACGCCTTCTGCGACGGGAACAAGGTCTACTATGTGGACGGACAGTGCAACCAGATCAGCGAGTGGCCCCCCAAGGATCTGGGCTGGGTCAGCAGCTGGGTCATGGAAAAGAAAGGAGAGCAGATATGAACGAGATGGTGAAGAAGGCCGCGGAGGCGCTGCATATTTCCTATGAGGAAGCCAGCAAAAACCAGAAGCGGCTGGAGGAGCTGAACGCCACCTATTTCTGGTCCTCGGCGATGGGCGGCCAGGCCGTCATCCTGTCCGACAGCGGCGAGAGGCTGATGGCCGTATCGGCCGTCTCCCCGGAGAAGCACATCGAGGCGTTCAGGCAGGGCCGCCGCAGTTGAGATGCGCCCCCATCCAGAGATGAGAGGAAACTACATATGAACGAAACGATCTACAGGAAATTCACCTGCGTGGACGTGGGCAGCACCAACTCCCAGATCGCCCGGCGCTTTGAATGGCACAGCGGAGACGGCAACTGGAAGACCGTCAGCAAGAACAGCGGCGACCAGTTCTCCTATCTTCTGAAGACCCCCGGCGGGAGATACGATTTCCCCACAGTGATCGTCTGCAAGGACGAGCTGCCCGCGGGCCAGGCGGAGACCATGGGCATGACGAAGGACGCCGTGACCGATGAGACGGCCCTGGCCATGCACAACATGTACTACTCTGCCTCGGTTCCCATGCACAGCGAATTCAAAAAGGATCTGTATTTTTCCGTTGACGACCTGAAGGATCCGGCCAACGAGGCCAAGTTCAACGCCGCGGCCAAGTACATGAAGCTCTTCCTCAAGGCCATGAAGGAAAGGGAAGAAGCCGAGGCCGGCTACGCCTGCTCGGAGGAGACGTCCTATATCACGGTTCCTGTCCGGGCCACCGGTTTTCTGCGGGACAACATGAAAAAATGGGCAGAGGAAGCCGGCTGGGTCAACCCGGTCATCATAGACGAGACCGACGGCATCCTGAACTACGCCCTCAACGGCCCCGACAGCGGCGCACTCCGGAAGAAGATGAGTGTCCTCACCCGCCACCAGTCGCTGAAGATCCTGATTCTGGATATCGGCGGCAGCACGGCGGATATGCTTCTGCTGGACGTACACCCGGACGGCAACGGCGGCATCGACGCCCGGCGGCTGGGCGTCTGGCCCGACCCCGGCGAGACCGATACGCTGGGCGGCATTGATGTGGACAAAAAGCTGTGCCAGTGGATGCTGGACAACGAATACCTTCTGCCGGATCGGACGGAGGAGAGCCTCCGCCGCGACGGATACCGGGTGTTCCGGGAGTTCAAGGAGACCGTCTCCAGCGTGGTGAAGAAGAACTACGACGGCGGCATCGTCCAGGCCCTGACGGGGGACATCACCAATCTGGCCTATTATAAAAAGGCCTTTGCTCCCAAGGATTACGATGACGCGTCCAGCCAAAAGCTGGACAAGGACGTGTACGTGAAGGCGCTGTTCGCCGAGTACGCCGCCAAGCTGCGCAGCGCGGTGAGGACGCTTTTGGACGACTGCGGCGTCAAGGAGGAGGACGTGGACGGGATCATCCTCTCCGGCGGCGGGTCACAGATGTACGGCATCGAGGAGCTGTTCCGCGGCACGCTGCCCATCGAAGGAGAGCCCCTCCGCTTCGGGAAGATATCGCAAGACCCCTCCGCGCTGGTGATGATGGTGGAAAACGCCTCCGCCCTCTGCGCGCTGGGGAACGTACTGCCCAAGCAGGACGTGGCGTACAAGAAGGACAGCCTGTTCGAGTACTATCTGCGGCTGACCGTCTACACAAAGCCCGCCTCGGCGGAGGGACTGGGAGACAAGACATTCTTCGGCGAACACGGCGTGCCGGATATCCCGCCGTCGTTCAGTAAGCGCTACAGCATCCGGTGGACTCTCATCGAGCGGAATGAGGCCCTGCCCAAATCCATCGACTGCGAGGACGAAACGAAGGTGCACATCGAGGGATCGGAGGTCTCGGTCGTCGTGATCAAGGTCTATTCGAGGAAAGAGGAAGATGACCCTCAGTTCCAGTACGGCGCCTGTACGACGGGCTGGCGCACGCCGAGCACGATAGCGAGATATAAACTGGGCACCTACGACCCGAATTGCGCAGCGAAGTTTTCCATCGGAGTGCACTTTGATGAAAACGGCACCCTGACGATCCACCCCCGTTACCGTATCAAGGGCCAGTGGGGGCTCATGGGCGGAGACGGAGAAATACCCATGTAAGGAGGCGGACAAATGCCATCGTATAGAATAGAAGCAGCGGACATGGAGCGGGCCTTTGAAGCCCAGAAGGAGCACTTTGCCGAGGGCGACAACTTGAGCTCCATGGTCTCCGACATCCTGGATAAATCCTATTACGAACAGGCCCGGGAGCAGCGGCCCGACCAGTGGCGGTTCGGCAGCTGCGCCGCCCAGGAGCCCATGCAGTGGATCCGGGTAGATCAGCTGCCCATGGGCGACGACGATAACAACGCCTACCGGCCCAAGGAACGGATGCAGGGGCTGTTCAGCAGCATGCACAGCCTGGGGGACAAGGTGGCCTTCCTGCTGGTGCGGCAGGACGGGTTCACCAGCCTGTATCTGGGCGTCCACGCCCCCAACGTGGGCCAGACGGCCTCCGAGCAGCTGCGGCAGATGGCCCAGCTGAACCTGCCCGGCGCTATGTTCTCCCAGGTGGATCGGCGGGAGGTCAAGGCCGTCATCAACGGGATGAAGAACTACGGCGTGCTCACGGGCCAGCCCTCCGTGCGCTGGGACGAGCGGGAGAATCCGCTGCAGAACATGGATAAGCTGGCCGCCGGGTTCCGCACCTCCTCTACCGGAGAGGAGCGGGACTACGCGGTGCTGATCCTGGCCGAGCCCGTCGGCGACGAGGGCGTCAAGGACGTCCTCCAGCGGGTGCAGAACCTGCAGTCGGAGCTGTATGAATACGCCAAGTGGACCGAGAGCACCAGCCTTTCGACCCAGACGGGCAAGAGCACCAGCGTGGGCATCGGCGGCAACCTGGGCGGCTCGCTGATCATGCTGGCCCTGACCGCCGCCTGCCTGGGCTCCGGTCTGGGCATGACGGCGGTGCCCGCCATTGCGAAGATGGCGGGACTGTCCGGCGAAGAGTCCCTGCTCAAGGCCCTGAACATGGGCATCAACGTCCACGCCTCGCGGGGCCGCAGCCACAGCACGGGCATGAACCGCACCATATCCTCTGAACACGTGAACTACTCGGTGAAATACTGCATAAGCCTGCTGGATAAGCTGGTCAAGCGCATGGAACAGGGCCGCAACCTGGGCTTCTGGAACACGGGCGTGTATATCCTGGGCATGGACGCCGTCACGGTGGATCTGGTCTCGGCCACGCTGCGCTCCGTTTACTCCGGCCAGGACTCCTATCTGGAGCCCTTGCGCACCTTCAATCTGGGCTCATCCCAGGAGGTGATGGGCTACATATCCAACATGCAGCTGCTGCCCCTGCCCATCGCCGCCGACATCCGGGAGCTGGCCGAGGCGGCCGACGGGGACGGCAACTGGCACCTGCTGGGCAGCCTCTACGAGAAGATGTCCACGCCGGTGAATACGGAGGAGCTGTCCATCATGATGAGCCTGCCCAAACGGGACGTGGCGGGCCTGCGGGTCAAGAACGAGGCGGTGGAGTTCTCCACCAACCCGCCGGACGTGTCCCAGCGGCGAACCATCGAGCTGGGCGAGCTGCAGAATATGGGCGCCGGTATCGGCCACAGCATGAAGCTGGATCTGGATCAGCTGAACAGCCACGGCCTGATCGTGGGCATCAACGGCAGCGGCAAGTCCGTCACCAGCCGCCGTCTTCTGGACGGCATGATGCAGTACGGCGTGCCCGTTATGGTCATCGACCCGGTAAAGACAGACTATGTCCGCTGGGCGGATCGGTATAACCAGACCCACGCCAACGATCCGGGTTTCCGGCCCATCCGCATCTACGCGCCCGGCATGAGCGCCATCCCCGGCGTCAGCACGCCGCTCAGCAAGCTGTATATGAATCCCTTCCAGCCCTTCGGCGCCAAGGGAGCGCCCCTGAATATGCTGGAGCACGTGGGCGCGCTGCTGGCGCTGCTGCAAAAGACGCTGGCCATGGGCGATTTTCTGCCCATGCTGCTGGAGGAGGCGGTCTACAACTACGTGGAGGGCTATTTCGGCCCGGACATCCTGACGGGAACCAGCTTCACGCCCGCGCCGGATCAGAAATATCCCACGTTGAGCAATCTGCAAAAGCAGGTGGTTCTGCTGCTCAAGGATCGGCAGTACGCCGCAGAGAACACCCAGAACTTCACCGCCGCCATGCAGACCCGCATCAACAGCCTGACCCGCGGGTGGAAGCACGACTTTTTCGAGCAGCCTGTATCTACC
>CANQDL010000137.1 GCA_947591105.1 uncultured Oscillospiraceae bacterium | reverse complement strand
GCCTGATGTATTGCGGCTTTTGGATTGACGCGCGGCCCGCCGCGCGGCTCGGCCTGACCGGCCTTCGCTCCCCTCTCATCCATTCTTTGACAGTCTGGAGCCCTCCCCGTCAACCGACGGGGAGGGCTTTCTCTATGGACGTGACCCCTCGTTGACGGGGAGGGGTTTCCGCTGTACAATAGCCGTGAAAGGGCGTGAGGGCATGTATAAGATCTTTATTGTGGAGGACGACCAGGCGCTGGCCGGGGCCATGAAAAAGCAGATCGAGTCCTGGGGACACCAGGTGCGGTGCGCCGTGGATCTGCAAAACGTGATGGGCGAGTTCGCCGCCTATGACCCCCACCTGGTGCTGCTGGACATCGGGCTGCCGTTTTATAACGGCTACCACTGGTGCGAGCAGATCCGCCGGGTGTCCAGCGTGCCGGTGGTGTTTATATCCTCCGCCTCCGACAATATGAACATCGTCATGGCCATGACCATGGGCGGGGACGATTTTCTGCCCAAGCCCGTGGATCTGAACGTGATGATGGCAAAGCTCCAGGCGGTGCTGCGGCGGACATACGATCTGGCGGGCCGGACGCCGGTGCTGGAGCACCGGGGGGCGGTGCTGAATCTGGCCGATGCAAGTCTCACATACCAGGGCCGGCGGGTGGAACTGACGAAAAACGAGTTTCGCATCCTGCAAACGCTCATGGAGAACAAGGGCAAGGTGGTCAGCCGGGACACGCTCATGACCCGGCTGTGGCAGATGGACGCCTACGTGGAGGAGAATACCCTGACGGTGAACGTGACCCGGCTGCGCAAAAAGCTGGAGGACGCGGGCCTGACGGAGTTTATCGCCACCCGGGTGGGCGCGGGGTATATCGTGGGGTGAGGTATGGATAAGAAGTGGTACGGGCTGCTGTGGGAGTACGGGCGCAGCTACTGGCGGTTCGGCGCGGCGCTGGGACTGTTCGCGGCGATTTTCGCGGCGGTGTTCTTTTTGTACGGCGTGCCGGCGGAGGCGGCGGTCTACGCCGCGGCCCTGTGCGCGCTGGCGGGGGCGCTGCTGCTGGCGGCGCACTTCGTCCGGTTCCTGCACCGGCGGCGGGAGCGCATGGCGGCGCTGGAGAATCTGCCGGTATGGGGCGGGCCCCTGCCGGAGGCGGACAGTCCGGGCCAGGATCTGTTCCGTCAGATGGCCGGGAAGATGCGCCGGGAATACGCCGGGCTGGCAAACGCCCAGCAGGCCGAACGGCGGGAGCTGATGGACTGGTTCACCGCCTGGGTGCACCAGATCAAGACCCCCATCGCCGTCATGCAAATGACCCTGCAGGGGGAGGATACCCCGGAGCACCGGGCGATGGAGACGGAGCTTTTCCGGGTGCGGCAGTACGCCCAGATGGCCCTGAATTACCTGCGGCTGGACGAGGGAGCCTCCGATCTGGTGCTGCGGGACTGCCCGCTGGACGGGATCATCCGCCAGGCGGTGCGCAAATACGCCCCTCTATTCGTGCAGAAGCGGCTCTATCTGCGCTATGACAGCACGGACGTGACCGTGCTCACCGACGAGAAGTGGCTCTCCTTCATCATCGAGCAGCTGCTGGACAACGCGGTCAAGTATACCTCCGCCGGGGGCGTGCGCATCACGGTGACGGACGGGCAGGTGCTGCGCATCGAGGACACGGGCATCGGCATCGCCCGGTCGGATCTGCCCCGGATCTTCGAGAAGGGCTACACCGGCTACAACGGCCGGACGGACAAGACCGCCACCGGCCTGGGGCTGTATCTGTGCCGCCGGGCGGCGGATCTGCTCCAGAACCGGCTGTGGGCCCTGTCGGAGCCCGGGCGGGGCAGCGTGTTCTGCCTGGATCTGCACCGGGACAAACTGGAGGTGGAGTGAGCTGCTGACACCAAAGCCTCCCCTGTGCAAGGGGAGGTGGGCGCCGCTGCGCGGCGCTCGGAGGGGTTGTTGTCGGAACAAGGTACACACCTGAATAGAATGACAATCCCTCAGTCAGCGCTTTGCGCTGACAGCTCCCTTTACACAAGGGAGCCTTCGATAATGTTCATTCGAGGTGACAAAACTGTCACCTCCGGGGCCGAAATGTCACGCAAATCGATTTTGCCGGTCCGGGCGCTTTGCTACAATGGGGACGCAAAGGAGGTCATGACAATGACGATTCTTCAAGTGGAGGGCCTGGGAAAGACGTATACAGGCCGCTTCGGGGCGAGCCAGGTGCGCGCCCTGTCCAATGTGTCCTTTGAGCTGGAGCAGGGGGAGTACGTGGCCATCATGGGCGAGTCCGGCTCCGGCAAGACCACCCTGTTGAACATGCTGGCAGCCTTCGACCGGCCCACCGCCGGGCGGGTGCTGTTGGAGGGGCGGGATCTGTCCTCCATCCAGGAGGATGAGCTGGCGGCCTTCCGGCGGGACTGCCTGGGCTTTGTGTTCCAGGACTTCAACCTGCTGGACAATTTCAGCATCCGGGACAATATCTTCCTGCCCCTGGTGCTGGCGGGCAAGGGGTATGTGGAGATGGCCCAGCGGATGC
The DNA here is from genome assembly GCA_947591105.1 of uncultured Oscillospiraceae bacterium. Classification (GTDB taxonomy): domain Bacteria; phylum Bacillota; class Clostridia; order Oscillospirales; family Oscillospiraceae; genus CAJOIG01. The sequence goes on along the minus strand of CANQDL010000137.1, from coordinate 2,150 downwards.
AGCCCATCGCCCAGCGCATGGGTATCACCGACATCCTCAACAAGTACCCCTATGAGGTCTCCGGCGGCCAGAAGCAGCGCACGGCGGTGGCCCGGGCGGTCATCACGAACCCCAAGCTGCTGCTGGCGGACGAGCCCACCGGCGCGCTGGATTCCAAGTCCGCCGACGGCCTGCTGGATCTGTTCGCGTCCCTGAACGCCGAGGGGCAGACCATCCTCATGGTCACCCACTCCACCAAGGCCGCCAGCCACGCCGGGCGGGTGATCTTCATCCGGGACGGGGAGCTATTCCACCAGATCTACCGGGGCGCGGACACCAACGAGCAGATGTATCAGAAGATCTCCGATACCCTCACCCTGCTGGCCACGGGAGGCGAGAGCCATGAATAAGGGACTCTTTGCCCGCCTGGCCGCCCAGAACCTGCGAAAGAACAAGCGGGCCTACGGGCCGTTCCTGCTGGCCGCGGTGCTCACCACCGGGATGTTTTACATCATCCTGTCCCTGGCGGTCAATCCCGGCCTGGAATCCATGACCGGGGCCACTACCATCCAGATCGTCATCCGCTACGGCGTGATCGTGGTGGGGCTGTTCGCGGTGATTTTCCTGTTTTACACCAACAGCTTTCTCATCAAGCGGCGCAAGCGGGAGTTCGGCCTGTTCAACGTGCTGGGTCTGGAAAAACGCCATCTGGCCCGGGTGATCGCCTTTGAGACCCTGTACATCGGGCTGGTCAGTCTGGGGCTGGGCCTGCTGTTCGGCGTGGCGCTGGACAAGCTTCTGTTTCTGGTGGTGGCGAAACTGCTGGGCATCGCCGCGCCCATGGGCTTTTTCATCAGTTTCCGGGTCGTGGGCGTGACGGTGCTGGTCTTTGCCGGGATCTTTCTGCTCATTTTTCTCTACAGCATCCGGCAGGTGTACGTGGCCCGGCCGGTGGAGCTTTTACAGGCCGAGCACGCCGGGGAGCGGGAGCCCCGGGCGAAGTGGCTTCTGGCGCTGCTGGGCGCGGCCTGCCTGGGGGCGGGGTACTACATCGCCCTCACCACCACCGACGTCATACAGGCCATGTTCCTGTTCTTCGTGGCGGTGGTGCTGGTGATCATCGGCACCTATCTGCTCTTCACCGCCGGCAGCGTGGCCCTTTTGAAGCTGTTGAAGAAAAACAAGCGGTACTACTACAAGACCCGCCACTTCACCGCCGTCAGCGGCATGATGTACCGGATGAAGCAGAACGCCGTGGGTCTGGCCAACATCTGCATCCTGTCCACCATGGTGCTGGTGATGGTGTCCGGCACCAGCTGCCTCATGCTGGGCATGGACGCGTCCCTGCTGGAGCGCTACCCCTATGACGTGAACATCTCCCGCAGCAACGCCGCCACCATCGAGATGGTCAAAAAGGCGGTGGCGGACGCGGGCATTTCGGCGGCGGACGAGACGGAGTACGAATATTTGACCTCCGCCGCCTACAGCGTGCCTGGCGGACTGGAGGCCACCAGGGACTATACGCTGGATACGGAGTCCTCCCTGGCGGACGTGATGGTGGTCGATCTGGACGATTACAACCGCTGCACCGGCCAGAGCTATACCCTGAGCCCGGACGAGATACTGCTCAAGGTGGAGCGGACGGATTACACGGCGGACACTCTGACGCTGTTGGGCAGAACCTATACCGTCAAAGAGCAGGTGGAGCCCATGGTGAAGTACGGCAATCTGACCGCAAATCTCACCAGCACCTGGTATATCGTGGTGCCGGACAGGGACGAGCTGGAGCGAGTCGACGCGGCCCTGGCAGGCGGGGAGGGCGTCAAGTCATCCGAGCAGTATCAGGCGGGGCAATACTATATTAGCCGGTTCTACGGCTTTGACGTGCCGGGCCACGACGACGAGACGGCCCTTGCCGCCCGGCTGGCCATCCGAGAGGCCTGGAACGAGGCGCTGGAGGACGAGGGCTCGGATCTGGCCGGCACCTATGAGTGCCGGGCCTGGGAGCGGCAGGACTTCGTGAGCCTGTACGGGAGCCTCTTCTTCCTGGGAATGTTCCTGGGGCTGCTGTTCACCATGGCGGCCATCCTCATCATCTACTACAAGCAGATGAGCGAGGGCCGGGACGACCGGGAGCGGTTCCAGATCATGCAGAAGGTGGGCATGAGCCG
>CANQDL010000136.1 GCA_947591105.1 uncultured Oscillospiraceae bacterium | reverse complement strand
CCCATCAATACGCCAAAAACCCGGAAACCGCAACGGTTTCCGGGTTTTTTCGTTTGAAACGGTCTAACGCCGTTTTAACTGTTTTGATCTAAATTTGTATGGGTCAAATGTGGGTTAAAACCCGAAATGGGTGAACAAATGGGTTACTATTTGGGTGGATCAGAAGGCTTTTATCTCCCTCCATTGGCCCCGCAAGCAGGTAATGGAACAGTCAGCGGCGTACTTTGATATCGCCTATTTCACCTGTTTACACATGAACGCAAATATCAAGTCTATATATTCTGTAATAGCAGAATTTAACAGCGCCATATCAAGGCGTTGGTCGAGCTGTAGGGGGTTGTTTTCTTTTACAGCGTTCATAAACTGACCTTGTACGATTTTCAGTTTTTGACTGATTTGCGTTTCCCCAATCAAATCCAGCATTGTAATTCCATCCAGCAGAATTGCCCGGAATAGAGTATTCATAGACGACCGAATATCCATTGGGGATTTTTTCTGTGAACAGAAGTCTGCAATTTCTTTCGCCAACGACTGTAGGACAGCTATAGAGCGCTTTACCACACTTTCAGTTTTAACAGTTTCACAAGCGGTTTTTTCCAAAACAGCCACCGTTACGATTCCATCAACCCGCTGCGAAAGTTCTTGTTCTGAAAGCAACAGTGTATCAGGCTCATCAGACTGTTCCCATTTGTTATTGAGCATACAGAATCTGCCGTCTTTCATTCCTGTGTAAATCACGGCGTGCTTATTCCTCTCGCTTACATAAATGCCCAGCATGGCATACTGCAAATCACGAAGATAATCGCAAGCTTGTTCTTTATTCACTTCTTTTTCCGTCATGGTATAGCCGATAGTCTTTAAGTAGAGATTGAACCATTTTGCGCCTTGAAGCATTGGCCCCGAAAGATAACATCCATCCTCGTAGTCAAACAAAAACGGCAGCCCCATTTCAAGTGCAATCGTTCTGTCCTCGGTATCTATCCCATAAAACGACAAAAGATTTGCAACCCCTGCATAAGAACACGATGAATTGAAAGTCATATACTTCATAGATACATCTCTTCTCAAGTCGTTATCATTTTCCGATGCAGGAATTATAGCACACGATTGTGAAGTTTACTATACGCACTAATGATTTCTGAAAGAGCCTATGCCCTTGCTATACGGAATAGCGCAGGCGGCTGTCTGTATCAGTTTTGTTCGTCGTGCTTCTTTACCGTACATGAGCGTCCGCTTCGGGGATGTTTTTCTTGTTTACAATTTCTCCACAGGATCGGCAAGAACCGTTCATGATTGTCTGATAAAATAGGCCCACATCAAACGACGGAGGACAGACCCATGAAATTGAAAAAGTCTATCGCCTGCGCTCTGGCCGCCATACTGCTGCTGTGCGCCGGTACAGCCGGCGCCCTCGCCAGCGGCGAGACGCAGCCCTCGTATGAGGACGCCGTGCTGCTCACCTTCGACGGCAGCGACGTGCTGGTGGACGGCGCGGCCGCCCCGGCGGACGACGCCAGTGCCGCCGTATACACCGGCCATGATATCGTCTATTACGAGGACGGCCACGACTTCACCTACGGCGAGGGCAGCCAGCAGGACGCCCACACCCCGGAGCAGGCGGCCGCCCACACGGTGGTACACATCACCCAGCCGGGAGCCTACCGCCTGCAGGGTGTTCTGGATCAGGGCCAGGTGGCGGTGGATCTGGGGGAGGACGCGAAGAGCGACCCCGATGCGGTGGTGACCCTCATCCTGGACGGTGTGGACATCACCTGCACCGTGGCCCCGGCGGTGATATTCTATAACGTATACGAGTGCGACCCGGACGGCAGCCAGGGTTTTGCGCCCGATCTGTCCGCCGCCGGCGCCGCCGTGGTCATCGCCGACGGCAGCGAGAACAACATCTCCGGCTCCTATGTGGCCCGCATTTATAAGTCCTACACCCTCAACGAGGAGGGCACCGCCGTCACCGACAGCAAGAAGCTGCATAAGTACGACGGGGCATTTTATTCCAAAATGAGTATGCGCGTGGATGGGGGCAGCGAGGGCACCGGCGTGCTGAACATCACCGCCGAGAACGAGGGCATGGACACGGAGATGCACCTGACCGTCAACGGAGGGAATATCAACATCCGCTCCGGCAACGACGGCATCAACTGCAACGAGGACGGCCTGTCGGTGGTGACTATCGACGGCGGGGACGTCCACATCACCGTCACCGGCCAGACCGGCGAGGGAGACGGCATCGACTCCAACGGCTGGCTGGTGATCAACAGCGGCACCGTCATCGCCCAGGCCTGCTCCGCCAGCGCCGACGCCGGCCTGGACGCGGAAAACGCCATCTATCTCAACGGGGGCCTGGTCGTCGCCGCGGGCAATATGCTGGACAGCATCACGCCCTCCGACCAGTGCGGCGCGCTGTTCTCCTTCGCCCGCCGCCAGTCGGCAGGCGTGTCCTACACCCTCACCGGCCCGGACGGCGAGGAACTGATGGCCTTCACGCCGGAGAACGATTTCACCTTCCTTCTCATGACCAGTCCCGCCCTGACCGAGGGGGACAACTACTCCCTCTACGCCGGAGAGATCCAGCTGGCCGTCGCCGCCGGCGGCAGCGCGGGCATGGGCGGCTTTATCCCCGGCGGCTTCGGCGGCCGGGGCCAGGAGGGGCAGACACCTTCCGAGCTTCCCCAGGGCCAGGAGGGGCAAACGCCCCCTGAACCACCCCAGGAGCAGGACGGCCAGACACCGCCCGAGCCGCCCCAGGAGCAGGACGGCCAGACACCGCCCGAGCCGCCCCAGGAGCAGGAGGGCCAGACACCGCCCGAGCTTCCCCAGGGCCAGGAGGGCCAGACACCGCCCGAACTCCCCCAGGGTCAGGACGCCGCCGGCCAGGCGGACGTACTGTTCTCCCTGGCCGCCGGGATCAACAGCTTCACCGTCCCCGCCGCCTGACCGCAAAATGACCATTGTCCCCCTCCGTTGACGGAGGGGGACAATGATGTTACAATGTCCAAAAAGCGACAAGAGGTGGCACGCCATGTCTCTCATCAAAACACTCAAGGCCTGGGGAAAGGCCGAGCACGATTTCACGCTCTGGCAGAAGGCGCAGATCTTTCTGCTGCTCTTCACCGCCAGCGGCGTATTCGGCTTTATCTATGAGACGATATTTTACCGCATCGACCTGGGCCACTTCGTCAAGCGCGGCACCACCCTGGGCCCCTGGATACCCATATACGCCTACGGCGCTTTTTTCATCCTGCTGATCGCCTACCGGTTCCGGAAGCGGCCCTGGGCGGTGTTTCTGCTGGGCGCCATATCCTCCGGGGTGCTGGAGTACACGGTGGGCTGGTATTACTGGACGCAGCTGCACACCCGCCTGTGGGACTACAACACGGAGATATGGAACTGGGGCAATGTGGGCGGCTACATCTGCGCCCGGTCGGTGCTCTTCTTTGGCCTGTCCGGACTGCTGCTGGTCTACGTCCTGACGCCCGTCGCCACCCACCTGGCCCAGCGGATGCACAAGCGCGCCTTCGCGTTGCTCTCCTTCATCCCGGGGCTTCTGTTCATTGCCGACATCCTGGGCCGGAATTTCCGCTGACGTTCAGCGCTTTTTCTCCCGTGCCGGCACGTTGAGCAGCACGATGGCGCAGAAGATCAGGCCGATCCCCAGGGCGTTTTTGATCCCCAGCGGTTCGTGAAAGACGATGATCCCCGCGAGGGTGGCCACCAGAGGCTCCGCGAACGCCAGCACGGAGGCCCTTCCCGCCTCCACCTTCTCCAATCCCGTCGTATAGCACACGTAGGGCATGAAGGTGGACACGACTCCCAGTCCCAGCGCGCACAGGGCGGCGCCTCTGTCGCCCGCCAGCACTGCGTTGGCCTGGGGCACGTGCACGAAGGGCGACAGACACACCGTGGACACCAGGAAGGTATAGAAGATTAGCGTAAAGCTGTGGTATTTTTTCAGCGCCACCTTGCCGAAAATGCTGTAGGAGGCGTAGCCCAGCCCGGAGCCGATGCCCGTCAGCAGCGCCTTGAGACTGATCTGGCCGCCGGCAAAGCCGCTGACCAGTATGCACCCGCCAAAGGCCAGCGCCAGCGCCGCCAGCTTCCGGGCCGTGACCGGTTCTTTGAAGAATATCGCCGACATGCACATCACAAAGCAGGGCGCCGTATACAGCAGGATGGACGCCACCGACAATGTGGTCATCTGGATGGTGGTGAAGTAGCACACATTGAAAAAGATGATGCTCACCAGCCCCGTTCCCAGGAACATCCACCCGTCCCGCAGTTCGATCCGCAGCAGCTTCCGATCCTTTATCAGCAGCAGCAGACCCATCCCCACCGCCACCAGCACACTGCGCACGTAGGTGATCTGCATGGCGTCCAGGCCCGCGGCAGAGAGGGGCCGGGAAAAGAGCCCGATAACGCCCCAGCCGGATGCCGCGACCAGGATCAGCGCCACAGAAAGTCCATTTTTCTCTCCCATCTCGCCCCTCCTGTTCTCTCTTTCACCGCAGTATAGCACAGGCACACGGGCAATTCCATTGCCGCTTTCCACAGAAAAAGCGCCGGCCGCAGCGGCCGGTTCATTCAAAAATCCGCACCCCATCCGAGAGGAAGGGGTGCGGATCTTTTCGTATGTCTTACTTTGCCTTACTTGGCAGCCTTGGCGGCGCGAATGGCCTCCGTCAGCATCGGCGTCACCTTGAACAGGTCGCCGCAGATGCCGTAGTCCGCGATCTCGAAGAT
>CANQDL010000135.1 GCA_947591105.1 uncultured Oscillospiraceae bacterium | reverse complement strand
CGGGATGCCCGCGCCGATGGGGGCGAAGGAGGCCAGGGTGCAGGAGGAGCTGGTGTAGGGGAAGATGCCGAAGTCCAAATCCCGCAGCGCGCCCAGCTGGGCCTCCAGCAGAAGGCTCTTTCCGCTGTCCACGGCTCCGGTCAGATACTGGGTGGTGTCGCAGATGCTGTCCACCAGCGGCCCGCCGTTTTTCATCAGCCAGTCATACATCTCCGTGACGCTGATGGGCTCGTGGCCGTAGGCCTTTTCCACCGTCAGATTCTTCCACTCCACGATGTCCGCCAGCCGCTCCTTCAAGACCTCCGGGAACAGCAAATCGCCCACGCGGATGGACTTGCGCATGTACTTGTCCGAGTACACCGGGCCGATGCCCCGGCGGGTGGAACCCTGCTTCTTGGAGCCCATGCGATCCTCTTCCAGACCGTCCAGAAGGGGATGGAAGGGCAGGCACACCGTGGCCCGGTCGCTGATCTTCAGGTTCTCCGGGCCGATCTGTACGCCCTTCTCCCGGAGCCGGCCGATCTCGCCGGACAGGTGTCCCAGGTCGATGACCATGCCCGGGCCCATCACATTCACCGTCTCGGGACGGAGGATGCCGGAGGGAAGCAGATTCAGAATGAACTTGCCCCGCTCGTTGACCACGGTGTGGCCGGCGTTGTTGCCGCCCTGGTAGCGGGAGACGATGTCATACTGGCTGCTGAGCAGATCCACCATGCGGCCCTTGCCCTCGTCGCCCCAGTTGATACCAACCACTGCTGTAATCATGATGCTATCTCCTTTATATTTCTAGTGCCGTTATACGTTTGTGTCCGCCTCGATCCCCAGCTCGCCGGCGTATTTTGCCAGCACCGGGGATACGCATGTTTGCAAAAAGCTCTCGGTCTGCCGGGGGGCCAGCCCCACGAACTTGCCCACGTCCAGCACCTTGTCCAGATCCTCCCGGGTCAGTCGGAAGGCGGGATCTGCCAGGAGCCGCTCCAAAAGGTCGTTCTCTCCGCCCTCCAGCTTCACCTTCACGGCGGCTGCCTGGGCGTGCCGGCGAATGGCCTCGTGCAGCTCCTGCCGGTCGCCTCCCTGGGTCACCCCGTGCATGAGGATGTTCTCCGTGGCCATGAAGGGCAGCTCCTCCAGCAGGTGCTTTTCCATCACCTTGGGATAGATCCGCCCGCCCCGGATCACGTTGATGACCAGCGTCAGGGCCCCGTCCGTGGCCAGGAACGCCTCCGGCAGGGTGATCCGCCGGTTGGCGGAGTCGTCCAGCGTCCGCTCCAGCCACTGGGCGCAGGCGGTGTCGGCGGCGTTGCCGGCGATGTTGATCACGTACCGGCTCAAAGAGCAGATGCGCTCGCAGCGCATGGGGTTGCGCTTGTAGGCCATGGCGGAGGAGCCCACCTGCTCGCTCTCGAAGGGCTCGTCAAATTCCTTCATGTGGGCCAGCAGCCGCAGATCCTGGGCCGTCTTGTACATGCTCTGGGCGATGTCGCACAGCACGTTCAGCACGTAGGCGTCCACCTTGCGGGAATAGGTCTGGCCGGACACGGCCATGCAGGCGTCGAAGCCCATCTTTTGGGCGATGCGGCGCTCCAGCTCCACCACCTTGTCCCCGTCGCCGCCGAACAGCTCCAAAAAGCTGGCGCCGGTGCCGGTGGTGCCCTTGCAGCCCAGCAGCTTCAGATGCGCAAGCTCATACTCCAGCCGCTCCAGATCCATGAGAAAGTCCTGGATCCACAGGCAGGCCCGCTTGCCCACGGTGGTGGGCTGGGCGGCCTGAAAGTGGGTGTAGGCCAGGGTGGGCACGTCCTTGTGGGCCCGGGCGAAATCACCCAGGGCGGCGATGGCGTTCACCAGAAGAGTGCGCACCCGCAGCAGGGCCTGACGCATCTGGATGATGTCGGTGTTGTCCCCCACGTAGCAGGAGGTGGCCCCCAGGTGGATGATGCCCCGGGCCTTGGGGCAGGCGTCCCCGTAGGTGCGGATGTGGGCCATCACGTCGTGGCGCAGGCGCTTTTCATACTCGGCCGCCTTGGCGTAGTCAATGTCGTCGATGTGGGCGCGCATCTCGTCCAGCTGCTCGTCGGTGATGGGCAGGCCCAGCTCCTTCTCGCTCTCCGCCAGGGCGACCCACAGCCGCCGCCAGGTGGAGAACTTGAAGTCGGGGGAGAAGATGTGCTGCATCTCGCGGGAGGCGTACCGGGCGCACAGGGGATTTTCATAGATATCCTTCATAGGGCGTTATTCACTCCACGGTGACAGATTTTGCCAGGTTCTTTGGCTTGTCGATATCGCAGCCGCGTTGCAGGGCGATGTAGTAGGCAAACAGCTGCAGGGGCGCCACGCCCAGATTGGGCAGCAGGGGCGTCACGGTGTCGGGGATGGTCAGGGTGTGGGTGGCGATCTTCTCCATCCGCTCCCGGTGGCTCTCGGTGGTGAGGGCGACCACCTCCGCGCCCCGGCTCTTGACCTCCACGATGTTGGACACGGCCTTGTCGAAGAGCGGCTCGTAGGTGGCCAGGGCCACCACCAGGGTGCCCGGCTCGATGAGGGAGATGGTGCCGTGCTTCAGCTCGCCGGCGGCGTAGGACTCGGAGTGGATGTAGCTGATCTCCTTCAGCTTCAAAGAGCCCTCCAGGCCCAGGGCGTAATCCAGGTTCCGGCCGATGAAGAACACGCAGTCCCGGTTGAAGTAGCGGCTGGCCAGGTATTGATAGGTGTCGGTGCCGGCCAGCACCGTTTCCAGCTTGCCGGGCAAAAGCGTAAGCTCGCCGGTGACGGCGGCGTATTCCGCCGGGTCGATCCGGCCCAGCTTTCGCGCCATATAGAGCCCCAGCATGGTCAGCAGCGCCAGCTGGGTGGAGTAGGCCTTGGTGGTGGCCACGGCGATCTCCGGCCCGGCCCAGGTGTACAGCACGCTGTCCGATTCCCGGGCGATGGAGCTGCCCACCACGTTCACGATGGACAGGATGTATCCGCCCTGGCTCCTGGCCTCCCGGAGGGCGGCCATGGAGTCCAGCGTCTCTCCGGACTGGCTGATGACCACCACAAGGGAGCGCTCGTCCACCAGAGGGGCGCTGTAGCGAAATTCCGACGCCAGGCAGACCTCCACCGGCAGGCGCAAAAACCGCTCCAGGTTGTACTTGCCCAGCATCCCCACGTGGTAGGAGGAACCGCAGGCCACCAGATAGATGCGCTGGAAACGGCGGAGATCCTCATCGGTGAGATCCAACTCGTCCAGAACCACCTCTCCGTTCCGGAGCCGGGGGGAGATGGTCTGCCGCAGCGCCTCCGGCTGCTCCATGATCTCCTTGAACATGAAGTGGGCGTAGCCGCCCTTTTCCGCGGCGGACACATCCCACTGGATGAAGTGGTGTGCCTTTTCCACAGGCCGCCGGTACTGGTCAAAGACGGAGATACCGTCGGGGGTGAGTACGGCCACCTCGCCGTCCTCCATATAGGCCACGTCCCGGGTGTGGGCGATGATGGCCGTGGCGTCGGAGGCGATGAAGCTCTCCCCCTCGCCGTAGCCCAGCAGCAGGGGCGCGTCCTTCCGGGCGGCGATCAGCCGCTCCGGCTCGTCGGTGCAGAGAATGCCCAGGGCATAAGCGCCCTCCAGCCGGGCCAGCACGTGATAGACCGCGTCCAGCACGTCCTCGCTGCCGGTGAAGTAATAGTCCAGCAGCTGGGCGATCACCTCCGAGTCGGTGTCGGAGCGGAAGCGCACGCCCTTGTGCAGGAGAAATTCCTTGATCTCCACGTAATTTTCGATGATGCCGTTGTGGACGATGGCCACACGGCCACTCTGGCTCACGTGGGGGTGGGAGTTGACGTCGTTGGGCTCCCCGTGGGTGGCCCAGCGGGTGTGGCCGATGCCGACAGTGCCCTCCAGGGGCGGTATGCCCTCCAGACGTTGGCGGAGGGTGCGCAGCCGACCCTTGCATTTTTGGATCTGCAGACCCTTTTCTCTGCTGACGACGGCGATGCCGGCGGAGTCATAGCCTCTGTATTCCAACCGCTCCAGCCCGTCCAGCAGCACGGGCGCGGCGGGGGACGATCCGGTGAATCCTACGATACCGCACATAGACCGATAAGCTTATTCCTTTCCGGACTGAGAATAATCCAGCGCCGCGGAGACGAAGCCCAAAAACAGGGGGTGGGGCCGGTTGGGGCGGCTCTTGAACTCGGGGTGGAACTGCACGCCCACGAAGAAGGGATGATCGGGCACCTCCACCGTCTCCACCAGCCGCCCGTCCGGGCTGACGCCGCTGATCACAAGGCCGGCCTGCTGCAGCCGCTCCCGGTAGTCGTTGTTGAACTCGTACCGGTGCCGGTGGCGCTCGGAGATCTGGGACGCGCCGTAGCACTTTTCCATCATGGTGCCCGGGGTGATGACGCAGGGATAGGCCCCCAGACGCAGGGTGCCGCCCTTGTCGATCTCGTCGTTCTGGCCGGGCATGAAATCAATGACCCGGTGGGGGGCGTACTCGTCGAACTCACGGGAGTTGGCGCCCTCCAGGCCGGCCACATGCCGGGCAAATTCGATGACGGCCGTCTGCATGCCCAGGCACAGGCCCAGGTAGGGGATGTTGTTCTCCCGGGCGTACTGCACCGCGGCGATCTTGCCCTCGATGCCCCGGTTGCCGAAGCCGCCGGGCACCAGGATGCCGTCCACCCCGGCGAACACCTGGGCACAGTTTTCCGGGGTGACCGTCTCCGAGTCGATCCAGCGCAGGTCGATGCTGGTGCCCTTGGCGTAGCCGGCGTGCTTGAGCGCCTCGCTGACGGACAGATAGGCGTCGTGCAGCTGCACATACTTGCCCACCAGGGCGATGGTGACGCTGTGGGTCAGGCTGTGGATGGAGTGCACCATGGCCTGCCATTCCAGCAGATCCGGCGCCTTTGTCCAGAGCCCCAGCTCCCGGCACACGATCAGGGAGAAGTCGCTCTCCTCCAGCATCAGCGGCGCCTCGTACAGCACCGGCACGGT
>CANQDL010000134.1 GCA_947591105.1 uncultured Oscillospiraceae bacterium | reverse complement strand
AGGGCGTAGCACAGAACGTACTCCATGAGCTTCACCGCCCGCCGGGGCGTGTCGCACAGGGGCTGTACCCCGTCCCAGGACTGGGTGGCCAGGACGGCCCGGTCATACATGTCCCGGGTCTGCTTGCGCTCAAAGGTCTGGTAGAAGCACCTGACGGATCGGCGGGAGAGCTCCGCGCCCATGATGTCCCAGTAGATATTCAGGACGTTATCCGCCAATCTGACAAAAATGTCCCGGCCCGCCGTGGCCGCCATCATCAACCCCAGCATCAGCCCCACCGCCGTCGCCGCCTCCCCGAAGCGCAGCCCCGCCGTCACCTCGCCCACCACCAGCGCCGGCAGGCGCACCTCGCTCCAGGCCAGAAACACCGCCAGCGGCAGCTGCATAAGCAGGAAGAGCAGAGCCGCCGGGGCGTTTCGGAGCATCTGCTGAAAGCTCCAGAGGGCGTTGCTGAAGGCCGACTTGTACGGCTTCTTGTTTGGGTCTTTTTCATATTCCAAGGTCGTTTCCTCCTTTCCCGCCCACCGTAGCACACTCTGCCCTCAAAAAGTCAATTCGTGCACCAACTGTCGCCAGCGGTGCACGAATTGCAGTTAAGCCATGGCCGGAACCAGAAACTCGGAGGTGAAGGCCCCGTCCTCGCTGTTGTACTTCACCCAGCCGCCGTGCTCTTTTATGATGGCCTCCGCCCGGCGGAGGCCGAAGCCGTGGGCGCCGGATTTGGAGGTTCCGAAGAGGGCGCCGGACTTTTTCAGCTTGGCCCCGGCGGCGTTGAGCATGGAGAAGTAGAGCATCTTTCCCTTCATGCCGATGAAGAGGCGGATGAACCGCTCCCCCTGAGCGGCCCGGCAGGCCTCGATGGCGTTGTCCAGCAGGTTCCCCACGATGATGGACAGCTCCAGGTCGCTGACCGTCAGCCCCTCCGGCACGTTGGCCTTCACCGTGACGGCCACGTTCTCATTTTTCGCCTGGGCGAGCTTGGCGGAGAGTATGGCGTCCAGGGACACGTTACCGGTCTTCAAAAGCGTGTCCACGTTCATAAGCCCCTCGTCCAGCTCAAGGACGTACTCCCGCGCCCGCTCCACGTCCCCGGCATCCAGATAGCCCTTGAGCGTCTGCAAATGGTTGTGGAAGTCGTGCTTGTAGCCGCGCATTTCCCGGTGGATGCTGCGCACCTCCTCAAGGTGCCGCCGGGACTGCTCGGTCTGGTATTCGACAAGCTTCAGATATGTGTGCTTTAACATCTCAATTCCTCTCTATGAACGCCCGGTTGATGCCATCGTACTTCCCCCGCGAAAGCGGGATCTCCGCACCGCCCGTCAGGGTGACGGATGCGCGGCAGATGCGCTGCACAGCCTTCAAATTGACGAGATAGGAGCGGTGGGCGCGGTAAAAATCGGCGCTGAGCTTGTCCTCAAAGGCCGTTATGCCCTCCTTGATCCTGTATGCGCCCGACAGGGTGTGGATCTGCAGGTAGTGGGCGAAAGCCTCGATATAGAGGATGTCCGCCTCCGGAAGCTTCACGGTCTTTCCGTCACAACTGATGACCACCGAGGGCGGCTCTGTGGCCAGCCTCGCCGCCGCCCGATCCAGAACCGCAAAGAGCTTCCGCTCCGTCACCGGCTTTACGAGATAGTGCAGCGCGTCCACCTCGTACCCCTCGGCGATGAACTCAAAGTGGGAGGTGACGAACACGATCTCCGCCCGGCCCCGCGCAGCCCTTACGCGCTTGGCAAGGTCGATGCCGGAAATGTCCCCCATCTCCACGTCCAGCAGGAGGATGTCGTAATTTTTGTCGTCGGCGTATTGAAAGAGAAAGCTCTCCGCGGACGGAAACTCCGACACCTGAACTGTGTGCCCTGCCGCCTCCGCCCACCGGCGAACCATGCCGGCAACGCTCTCCCGATCCGATTCTAAATCATCGCAGATTGCTATCTTATGATCCATATCCTCACCGCGCTCATTCGGAATTTTCAAATCATGTGCAAATCGAAACGCTTACACGACCGCCACAATTATAGCACAAACCCGCGGGCTTTTTCACTTCCTTTCCATTAAAAGGAACCAGTCCGCAAATCACGGCCGGCTGCCGGTTTCTTGACATTTTGGTTTGAGCCGCTATAATCAATACATATTGACTATGCCTCAATCACACTGTTTAGGAGGATGATCCCATGCCGACCGGCCGTGGAAAGAGAGAAGACAGATACATCAACACGCCTTCACGGAATACGGATGAGCTTTTGGGCATATTGGAGCGATCCCGAACCCTGACCGGCGCGCTGAAAGCGCTGGACGGAGATATGGAAACGCCCACATTTGCGCAGTGCCTGTCCCAATATATGAGAGAGCGGGATCTGACCGCCGCCCAATTAAGCGAGACGGCGCTTTTGAGCCGGTCGTTCACCTATCAGATCTGCAGCGGCGAGCGCCGGCCCAGCCGCGATATCATCCTGCGCCTGGCGCTGGTGCTGGAGCTGTCGGTGGACGAGACCCAGGCCCTGCTGCGCACGGCCCAGCGGGGAGCGCTCTATCCCCGGGTGATGCGGGACGCAGTCATCCTCTTCGCCCTGCGCAACCGCATGGGCATCCTGGCCACGGACGAGCAGCTTTTGAGCCGGGGACTGGCGGGCATCCTATGACGGCGAACGACGACGGGCTGGCGCGCTATATGCCGCCGGAGCTGGCGGCGGACTATGAGCCGCTGGCCCTTTTGAAGGACGGTGCGCAGCGGCAGACCCTGCTTTTGCAGGACAGACGCACCGGCGAGAATATGGTGCTCAGACGCTTTGTCCGACCGGCGGCGGACACGGAAAAGAAATTTGTCCTGCTGTCCCGCATGACGGCTGACGGCATACCGAAAATGCGCCGGTTTTTCCTCTCCGACGGCGTGGGCTATCTGCTGCGGGACTATGTGCAGGGCGAGACCCTGCTGGATCTGCTGCAGAAAAAAGGGCCCTTCTCCCCGGAGGAAACGGCCCGCGTCGGCCTTTCTCTGTGCCGGACGCTGGAGGCGCTCCACAGCCAAGATCCGCCCCTCATCCACCGGGACATCAAGGCGGAGAACGTGATCCGCACCCCGGCGGGGAAGTATGTGCTCATCGACTTTGATATCTCCCGGTTCTACGACGAACAGGACACCCGGGACACGGAGCTGCGGGTCACCGCCTTCTCCGCCCCGCCGGAGCAGTTTGGCTACCGCCAGACAGATCCACGATCCGACATCTACGCCCTGGGCGTGCTGCTGCATGAGCTGTCCACCGGGGAGAGTATGCTGGAAAAGGGCAACGTGCCCGCGCCCCTGGAGGCGGTGGTGCGCCGGTGCACCCGCTTCGATCCCAAGGATCGCTACCAGAGCGTATCGGCGCTGGAGCGGGCGCTGAAACGGGCCGCCGCCGGACGGCGGGGCAAGCTCATGCGGGCGGCGCTGGCTTTGGGCGTGCTGCTGGCGGCGGGCACTCTGGCGGTTCGCCTGGCGATCCCGTCCCGCGCCCCGGCGCCGGAGATCTATACCTTCCACAGCCCCGCCATCGAGGCGGAGGTGTGCCGCCAGCTGGATAAGAAGCCGGGCACGGTGACCCTGGCCGACCTGGAACAGATATCCGGCCTGTACCTGTGCGGCAATGAGCACTTCGACAGCTGGGAGCAGATGGACGTGCACGGCGCGGATCTGACGATCGACGGCGAGCCCGCCCCCACCGGCGGCACGGTGGACACCCTGGAGGACATCCCCAGCTTCCCCAATCTGCTGGAGCTGGCCCTGTGCAACCAGCGCATCACGGATCTGACGCCTCTGGAGGGGAAGTGGGTGCTGCGCCTGGCCCTGCACGGCAACGACATCACGGATCTGTCCCCTCTGGGCCAGTGCCAGCGCATGTTGGATCTGTATATTGGCGACAACCCGGTTCAGGATCTGTCGCCCCTGGCCCAGTGCCGGGCGCTGCGCACCCTGTGCGCCGGCGCCACCCGTGTATCGGATCTGGACGCCGTCGCCCGGATACCGAAGCTGGAGTACCTGCGTATCATGGACTGTCCGGAGCTTACGGATCTGTCCCCCCTGCGATCCATGGACTGGCTGGTCTGCCTGTTCCTGCGGCCGGTGCACAGGCAGGACATGGATCTCATCGGCAGCCTCACCGGACTGGAACAGCTGTACCTGTGGGCCGACGAGCCGCTGGCGGACATGACGGCCCTGTCCGATCTCACGGGGCTTACCCGGATGTTCGTGGACGCGCCCGTGGAAAGCCTGAAAGGCCTTGAGACGATGACCCGGCTGGAATTTCTGGACGTGCGGAGCACGGCGGATCTGGATCCGGCGCCCCTGAAAAGCCTCACGGCGCTGACACAGCTGAACGTGGCGCACATGGACACCGCCGCCCTGGCGGATGTGCTCCCCGCGCTGCCCTTCCTGGAGCGGGTGGACTGCGCCCCCGAACAGATGGACGCCGTCAGCCGGATGCTGGCCGGACAGCCCGACGTGATGATAGCCGCAAGGGAATGACAATTTTCGACATCTTGTGCAAAAGTACGCAAACTGCGTACCAAAAACACCCTGGAGTCATTTATAATGGCGCCAGGGCATTTTATTCAAAAGCACCCAAAGCGGCTGCCGGCGCCGGCCGGTATCCGGTAAAAACAGACATCAGAAAGACAGGAGGATGAGCGCATGGACTCGATTCGGGACAACGATATGATCACAGACGATACGGCTGCGAACGCCGAGATGATCGCGGAACAGATGGAGCAGGGACTCGGTGACATCGTCTCTGAGGTGGCCGAGGACATCGGCGGCATAGCGGAGGATGAACAGCCCGACGTCAAAGGCGCGGAGGCCGCCGATGTCAATGCGGACGCCGCGGATACCCCCGAGGTGGGGCGGGATGTGAAGCTGATGGAGCCGGAGCTCGATGGCACCATCTTCGAAGAGTTCAAGATCCCCGACGACGCAGGCGAGGACGCGCCGCCAGAGGCCATTGACGCCAGGCCGGACACTGACGAACACCCCACCGATGTGAAGGAGGGCGTCACGGACATCCGCGAGGTGGAGCAGTGGCTGGGGGACATCAACCCCAAGTACGACCCCTATGACAGCGACCCGTCCTACGAGAACAACT
>CANQDL010000133.1 GCA_947591105.1 uncultured Oscillospiraceae bacterium | reverse complement strand
CGAACACGTCCCGGCGGATCACCGCCAGCGCGTGGGCCAGCACCGCCACCATGTGGCTGTGCTCCTGCACGTTCTCCGCCGTCACGGAGCGCATCAGCGCCCAGCGGTCGATATTCCGCATCCGGGCGATAAGGGCGAAAAAGTTGTCCACTGCCGCCTGACGCCCCCTCTCGATCTAATAACCCATACTATAACATATTCCCATTGATATTTCAATGCCCACCATGCCCGGCTTGCGCTGGGAAAGGGACGCTGGTATAATAGAAAAAACGGGAAAGGAGCGGCAGATGGAGTTTCCCTTTCTGGAGCGGGCCCGCTGGGTCACGGACAAGTATATACTGGTGATGCTGGGGGTGTTCCCCCTCTTCGTTGGCTTTCACGGCTACAACAGGGTGACCGCCTCCAAGTTCTGGTTCTGCACGGCGGCCACCTGCCTGTGGGCGGCGGCGGTGCTGGTGCTGTTGGCCGGAGGGCTCATAGCGGGGGAGCGGTACCGTCTGGACGTGCGCCCGGCCCACATCGCGGTGGGGGTGTTTCTGGCGGTGGGGGGCCTGTCCGCGTGCCTGTCCGAATACGGCGTGGCGCAGACGCTGCTGGGCTCCAACCGGTACGACGGATATCTGACCACGGTGATGTACTGCGTTATCTTCTTCGGGGTGTCCCAGCTGGGCCGGCCCCGGCGGCGGTACGCCTGGGCGCTGGGCCTGTCCGCGGGGATCTGCAGCGCCATCGCCATATTGCAGCTTTTGGGTCTTGATCCCTTCTGGTTCTACCCGGACGGGACGAATTACTATGACAAATACATCGCCTACAACGGCGCCTTTCTGGGCACCATCGGCAACGTGGGCCAGCTGGCGGCGTTTCTGACCCTGCCGGCGGGATTTTTGCCGGTGTACGCGGCGCTTTCAAAGCGCCGGGCGGACAGACTGCTGTTTGTCCCGGCGGCCATGACGCTGGCGGTGCTGGCGCTGATGGATCTGGACGCGGGGGTGGTGGCCGTGATCGGCTGCGCGCTGATCGCCGTGCCGGTGGTCATCCAAAACAGGCGGACATCCCGGATCGCCGGCTGCGTCAGCGGCGGACTTGCCTGCGCGGGGCTGGGGGCGCTCTACTTCTGGCCGGGGACGAGCGGCACCCTCTATGAGATGAGCCAGGTGCTCCACGGCCACCTGTCCGACGAGTTCGGCTCCCGCCGGGGGGAGATATGGAAGCAGTCCTGGCAGTTTTTCCGGCAAAAGCCCTGGCTGGGCGGCGGCCCCGGCACCACCAGTCTGCGCTTTGACATCCGGTGGTACAGCGACGTGCGGCAGCAGACGGTGGTGGTGACCAACACCCACAACGTGTATCTGGGGTACCTGGTCAACACCGGCATACTGGGCCTGCTGCCCTATCTGGCGGCCATCGGATGCAGCATGATCACATGGTTCAAGCGCCGGCACCGCGGCGCGCTCTATCCGGCGCTGGGGGCGGCGTTTGTCTGCTGCCTGATCCAGGACTTCTTCGGCCTGGGCCTTGTGCTCACCGCACCCATGCTGTGGGTGGTGTGGGGCCTGCTGGAGACCCAGGAAGATGCAGACGTACAAAAAGGAGAGTGAACGCGGTGCCGCTTGCCATCGACGGCGCTCCATGCAAGGTTTGAGGATACTGCATGGAGCGATGGGGGCCTGACGGGCCCGTATCCTCGGACTTTGCAAATTTGACGCCATGTATGATGATCTTCAAAGGAGCAAAGTCGAAAAATGAAACGAGAATATAGTTGGAAGAGCTTTCTCATCCTGTGGGCGACCCAGTCCCTGTCCCAGCTGGGCAGCGCTATGACGGGCTTTGGGCTTGCCCTGTGGCTGTATGAGAAGACCGGCTCGGCGCTGCGCACGGCGCTGCTTTCCGTGTGCTCCTACGCGCCCTACGTGCTCATGAGCATTTTTGCCGGCGCTTTGAGCGACCGGTGGGACAAGAAAAAGACCATGCTGGCCTGCGACACGCTGGCGGCGTGCTGCTCCGGGGCGATACTGCTTCTGCTCCGGGCGGGGGCCCTGCGGCCGGCCCACATGTACGCGCTCAACGCCGTCAGCGGCCTGATGAACACGGTGCAGCAGCCGGTGGGGGACGTGGCGATGACCCTGATCGTTCCCCGGCAGGGGTACCAGCGGGCCAGCGGCCTGCGGTCTCTCTCCGCCTCCCTCAACACGATCCTGCACCCGGTGCTCGCCACGGCGCTGTACGCTCTGGCGGGGATGGAGGGCGTGATCGCGGTGGATCTGGCCACCTTCGCCGCGGCGTTTGCGGCGCTGGCCCTTTTCGTGTCCATCCCGCCGGTACGGCGGCCGGCCTCCGACGAAAAGCTGTCCCTGGGGCGGAGCGCCCGGGAAGGGCTGGCCTATCTGCGGAAAAACGGCCTGATCCTGACGCTGATCCTGTTTCTGGCGGGGGTCAATTTTGTGGCCTCGGCCTTTGACGCGGTGTTGCCGCCCTACGTGCTGTCCAGACCCAACGGGGGCCGGGCGGCCCTGGGGGCGGTGACGTCCTGCGCCGGGGCGGCCACCCTGGCGGGGAGCCTGCTGGCGGCGGCGCTGCCCCCGCCAAGAGATCGGATTCGGGTGATCTACGGCGCCATGCTGCTGTCGCTGAGCGTGGAGAATTTCATGCTGGCCTTTCTGCGCACCCCCGGCTGGTGGTGTCTGGCCCAGGTGATCGGATGGCTTCCGGTGCCGGTGATGAACGCCAATCTGGACGTGATCCTGCGCACCACCATCCCGCCGGAGATCCAGGGGCGGGTGTACGCCTGCCGGAACACCCTGCAGTTTTTCACCATCCCCATCGGCACGTTTCTGGGGGGTCTTCTGGTGGATCGGGTCTGGGAGCCGGCCATGGCGGACGCCGGCGGCCTGTGGGCGCGGCTGTTCGGTGCGGGACAGGGCGCCGGGGCGGCGTTGATGATGTTCCTGCTGGGAGTCCTGGGCGTAGCCGTCTGCCTGGGCTTTGGCAGGGCGCTGAAAAAGTACGAATACAAGGAACAATAAAGAAGGCCCTGCGAGAAGCTCTCGCAGGGCCTTTCATGTGTATCGGTCAGGCGTCGGTGGGGTCGTCGTAAGTCTGGGTATCGGTGGGAGAGGACGAACCGCCGCTGCCGCCGCCGCTGGGGTTGGCCGTGGGCTCCACAGGCGGCACCCAGCTGCTGGTGGGAGGCGTCGTAGGCGCCGGGGTCACAGTGGGCGCCGGGGTCGCGGTGGGCTGGAAATCGTTGGTGCAGAAGTAGGTTCCGGAGAACGTGCGCACGATCTGGCCCGTGTAATTGCCAATGAAGTTGAAGACCACCACCACGGTGCTGTTGTTGAAGACCTTGGCGGAGATGGTGTAATCCACGCCCAGCTGCAGCAGCGCGTCGCCGTTGCGCACGTCCAGGGTGCTCAGGTTGGTGTCCGGGGTCAGCTCGGGGATGGTGATCTGGCTGGGGAGGGACGTCTGGACGCCCGCGGGAGCGGTGCGGCTGGAGTCCAGCTTGAACGCCAGTACCTGCTTGGAGAGGGACTGATCCTTGTTGACGGAGAAGTGGAGGGCCTGCCGGAGCATGGTCTGATCGGCGGGCGCCTCGCCGCCCAGATAGGTGACTTGGGCCGCCTGGGGGTTGGCCTGGGCGGGGGTCTCACCGGTGGGGAAGAGGGCATCCGTCACGGTCTCCGACACCATGGCCAGCTCGCTGACATAGTAGCGGTCGGAATCCCGGTAGTTGAGGGTGGCGATCTGGCTGCCGTCGGCCAGCGTCGCGCTCTCCACCAGCCAGCGGGTGCGGACGCTGTTGTCGGTCAGGATGATGCTCCCATGGTCGTCGTCGGTGTTCAGATACCGGCCGTTGTTCTCCATGGAGAAGCGCTTCTCCTGCTGATAGGAGTCCACCGTGGCCTTCCAGACCATGCCCGCCGTGATGGGGCCGCCCAGGCACCAGGTGCCGTCGTCGGCCTGCACCAGAGGCATCTCCACCGCGCTGAGGGTGTCGCTGCCCATGTTCACCAGGACAGTGGCCTTGGGGGTGCTGGCCGCCGGGGCCGCGGGAGCCGTGTCTGCGCTCTCCGCGCCGTCGGGGGCGTCCACATAGGAGAAGTCCACGCCGCCATCGTCGGCGGAATCGTCCGTGCCGGTATCGGCGGCTTCGGCGGTCACAGCGCCCTCGGGGAGCTCGTCCACCAGGGCAATGGCATAGGCCTGGCCGTTCTCCAGCTGGTCGGCCAGGGCAAAGACGCCGGACTGTACGCCGTTAAAGCTGCCGTAGTCCACCGCCGCCAGCGGCGCGGGCGTGGGCTCGGGGGTGGGTTCCGGCGTGGGCTCGGGCGTGGGGGTCACCTCCGGGGTAGGGGTGGGCTGGGGGTTGGCGCTGATGACCTGGAATGCGAAGGGGGACAGGTCGCTCACCTGGAAGGTGACGGAGTTGTTCTGGATGCGGTATGTACCGATCAGATCCCACTGGGCCGTGGTATCGCTGTAGTGGTGCACCGCCAGACCGTCACCGTCCGTAAAGCTGGGGTCGCTCACGGTGATGTAAAGTGGCTCGGCCAGCTCCTTCTTGCCTGTCCACTCGATGTTCAGCAGGACTACGTTGGGGTCGTCCGCCGGGATGGAATCCGGCCGCTGGTTACCGGTGGAGATGGCCAGATTGCCCGCGGCGTTCTTGCCGCTGCCGTATTCGGCCGCCACCTGTGTGACCACGTCGGGGGCCACCTGGGGCACGTCGCTGGAAGTGCCGCCGCCGAAGTTGGCCATGATGTCCTCGCCGAACAGCTGCCACAGCAGGAAGCACAGCGCTGCCACAGCGATCAGAAGCACGAGTACCAGTACCCATATCTTCCACGCGGACTTGGATTTGGTTTTCTGCCTTGACGAAGTGTTTGCCACATGACTACCAGACATAATATCACTACCTTACCTTTTTAAGGATGGTCACCATTATAAACGATTCTGCGGGAAAATACAACAAAAAATTACGAAAATTTGCGAAATGGTTAATTTTGTTTGTATTGTCCCTAAGGGACAGGGGATTTTTTTGCAAAAAGCGAAATTTTTCTTGACAGCTGGTGGAGAAGTTAGTATAATCATAAAGCTTGAGGAGCCGAGGCCGAGTAGTTCAGTCGGTTAGAATGCCGGCCTGTCACGCCGGAGGTCGAGGGTTCAAGTCCCTTCTCGGTCGCCA
>CANQDL010000132.1 GCA_947591105.1 uncultured Oscillospiraceae bacterium | reverse complement strand
GCCGGGATGAAGGCCTGCAGCAGCAGGTCCACGATGGTGACGAAGCCGGCGATGACCACCACGAAGATGGCCAGACGTACCTGCTCGGGGATGATCTTGCGGATGGCGGAGACCACCACGTTGCAGCAGGTGAGGATGATGAGCACGGACAGGCCCATGCCGATGCCGTTGAACAGGGAGGTAGAGATGGCCATGGTCGCGCACAGGCCGATCTGCTGCACCAGCACAGGGTTATTGGTGATAAGGCCTTCCGTAAGCTGTTTCTTTGCGTTCATGCCATATACCCCCTTAACCTAAAGACTCGCACAGGGCGATGGCGGCGGTGACGCCGCTGGAGATGGCCCTGGAGGTGATGGTAGCGCCGGTGAGGGCGTTGATCTGGCCGCCGTCCTTGGTGACGGCCACGGTACCGGTCTGGCCCACGAACTGGTCGCGGAAGGCCTCGCCGGCGTCGCTCTGCTGGGACGCGATGGCGCCCAGACCGGCGGTCTCGCTGGACTCGGTGACGGAGATGCCGGTGCAAGCCAGATCCTCGTCCACGCCCACCATCAGGGTGACGGCGCCCTGGGAGCCGGTCTCGGTGACCTGTACCACCCAGCCGCCGCCGTCGGCGGCGTACGCCTCGTCGATATCAGCGGGCGTCTCCGCGTCCAGGTCGATCTGCTCATAGGTGTCGGCGGGGAGAACGGCCTGCATGGCATTGGTCTTGGTCTGCTCGGCGATGTCCGCGATCCGGTCGCGGGTCACCATATCCACCAGACCCAGCACCAGAGCCACCACGGCGGCCACGAGCAGAAGGATCGCGGCCGGTTTGATAAAGTCTACAGCCTTTTTCATGCCTTAGCGTCCTCCTTCTTGGATTTCTTGCCGACAACGCCGAAGCGGCGCGGGGCGGTGTGCTGGTCGATGAGCCAGGCGCACAGGTTCATGATCAGGATGGCGAAGCTGACGCCCTCGGGATAGGAGCCGAAGTAACGGATGAGCACGGTCAGCAGGCCGCAGCCCACGCCGTAGATCAGCTGGCCGTTGGGAGTGACGGGGCTGGTGCAGTAGTCGGTCGCCATGAAGATGGCGCCCAGCAGCAGGCCGCCGGACAGCACGTTCTGGAGCATCCACAGGATGTGGTTGTTGCCCCGGGAGAAGATCAGGGTCAGGATGGCCACGGTGCCCACATAGGTCACCGGGATGCGCAGGGAGATGACCTTCCGGTACACCAGCCAGGCGCCGCCCAGCAGCAGCGCGATGGCGCTGACCTCACCGATGCAGCCGCCGATGTTGCCGATGAGCATATCGAAGATGGCGTTCAGACCGCCCTCCACCAGCTGGCCGCTGTGCAGGCTGGCCAGGGGGGTGGCGCTGGTGGCCGCGTCGATGTGCTGGAACCGGGCGGGAGCCCAGGTGGTCATGCGCACGGCGTAGGAGATCAGCAGGAAAGCGCGGCCCGCCAGAGCGGGGTTGAGGATGTTCTTGCCGATGCCGCCAAACAGCTGCTTGACCAGCACGATGGCGAAGAACGCGCCGATGATGGCCAGCCACCAGTTGTCCATGGTGGGGGGCATGCAGAAGGCCAGCAGCATACCGGTCACGACGGCGGACAGATCGCCCACGCCGCCGGGCTTCTTCAGAAGTTTCCGGTAGGCAAGCTCGAACACCACGCAGCTGATCACGGACACCGCGGTGACCACCAGCGGGCCGATGCCGAACATGACCACAGACATGATCAGAGCCGGCAGCAGCGCGATGATCACATCCAGCATGATGGCCCGGGTATCCCGGGGGGTGCGGATGTGGGGAGAGGAGGATACGATAAGCTTACGTTCTTCGTTCATCTCACTTTTCCTCCTTCTTTTCTTCGGATTTGGCCTGGGCGGCGGCTTCCGCTTCCGCCTTGGCCTTTTCGGCCTCGGCCTTGGCCTTCATCTCGGCCATATGGGCCTGCACCATGGCCTTGCCGGTCTTGAAGGCATGGGTCAGATGCAGCCGGCCCGGGCAGATGTAGGAGCAGGAGCCGCACTCCACGCAGTCCAGGATGTTCAGCTTCTGGAGCATCTCCACGTCGCCCTTCTGCTGGTACATGTACATGTAGATGGGCTGCAGATTCATGGGGCAGCCGTCGATGCACTGGCCGCAGCGGATGCACACGGGGTCGTCGACGGTCTTGTCCTCCTTTCCGGCGAAGGCCAGCAGCGCCGCGGTGCCCTTGCCGCAGGGCACGTTCAGATCGTACTGGGCCAGACCCATCATCGGGCCGCCCATGATGATCTTCCAGGGCTCCTTGGCAAAGCCGCCGGTCTGCTCGAACACCCACTCCATGGCGGTGCCCACGCGCACCTTCACGTTCTTGGGCTCGGCGATGGCGGAGCCGGAGACGGTGACCACGCGCTCGATGGCGGGCCAGCCCTCGTAGCAGGCGCGATAGACGCTGTAGGCGGTGAAGGTGTTGAACACGGAGCAGCCCACGTTGGCGGGCAGGCCTCCGGGAGGCACCTCGCGGCCGGTGATGGTCTTGATGAGCGTCTTCTCAGCGCCCTGGGGGTACTGGCATTTCAGGGGCACGATCTCGATGCCCATGCCCTTGGCGCCCTTGAAGTTGAGCAGGTCGATGGCGAACTTCTTGTTCAGCTCGATGCCGAAGTAGGCCTTGTCCACCTTGCACGCCTTCATGATGAGCTGGATGCCCTTGAGCAGCTCCTCGGGGTGCTCCAGCATGGTGCGGTGGTCGCTGGTTATGTACGGCTCGCACTCGGCGCCGTTGATGATGACGGTGTCCACCTTGCCCCAGCCGCTGGTGATCTTGAACGCAGTGGGGAACGTGGCGCCGCCCATACCGACGATGCCGGCCTCGCGGATGATGTCCGCGATCTGTTCGGGGCTCTCCAAGGCTTCCGCGGACGCGGGGATCATGGTCTCCGCGGGGGTGTCCTTGAAGTCGTTTTCGATGACCACGGAGGTCACCATGTTGCCCAGGTTGTTCAGGTGGGGCTCAATGGCGACCACCTTGCCGGATACGGAGGCGTGGATGGGCGCGGAGACAGGGGCTTTCGCCTCGCCGATCTTCTGGCCCAGCTTCACCTCGTCGCCCACAGCTACCAGCGGCGTACAGGGCGCGCCGATGTGCTGGGACATGGGGATGACCACCTGCGGGGGCTGAGGGATGGTGGTTATCACCGCTTCGTTGGCGGGTGCCTTCATGTCGTTCGGATGCACGCCGCCATGGGACTTAAAGAGCATGAGCATCACCTCTGCTTAATTTTATACCTTGATATAATAGCACATATTGCCCCAACTGTCTACAGCATAATTCTCCAAAATGGGCAAACTTTCCGCAAAAAATCCGGGAAAATGTTCGGAGGAGCGCGCCGGTTGCGGGATGGGGCCAAGCTGTATTATAATATGAGCGGGGCCGGGAAAATAGGCTCAAAATTTTGACAGGGAGGCGCTGGTATGTTCGACGAATATCCCCGCCCGCAGATGGCGCGGGGGCAGTGGTGGAATCTGTGCGGTCCGTGGGAGTATGCCTTCACGGACACGGACGCGGCGCCGTCCCGCTGGGATGGGACGATCCAGGTGCCCTTCTCCCCGGAGGCGCCCCTGTCCGGGGTGGGGCGGAGCCTGGGCCCGGAGCAGTGGCTCTGGTACCGGCGGCAGGCGGATTTTTCCGACGCGCCGGGGCGTGTGCTGCTCCACTTCGGCGCGGTGGATCAGCGGGCCCGTGTCTGGGTAAACGGCGTGGAGACCGGCGGCCATGTGGGGGGCTATACCCCCTTTTCCATGGACATCACCGACGCGCTGGACGGCGGCCGCCGGGGGGAGATCCTGGTGGCCGTCCGGGACGAGACGGATCTGTCCGGCCTGGCCCGGGGCAAGCAGAAAACGAAGCGGGGCGGCATCTGGTATACCCCCCAGAGCGGGATCTGGCAGCCGGTGTGGGCCGAGGCGGTGCCGGAAAACCACATCCGCGCCCTTCGCATCACCCCGGATCTTGACGGCGGCTGCGTGCGCATCGACGGGGAGCCGGCCGGCGCCACAGTCCATTTCCAGGGAAATGATTACCCCTGTCCCGCGGTGGTGCCGGTGCCGGACTTTGAACCCTGGAGCCCGGAAAATCCGAAGCTCTACCCCTTCTCCGTGACCCTGGGGGACGACCGGGTGGAGAGCTACTTTGCCATGCGGAGATTCTCCGTGGAGAACGGCCGGCTCTGCCTCAACGGCAGGCCCTATTTCCACAACGGGGTGCTGGATCAGGGCTATCATCCCCAGGGACTGTACACCTGGCCCTCCGATCAGGCGATGGTGGACGATATCCTCCTGGCCAAGAGCCTGGGCTTCAACACCCTGCGCAAGCACGTGAAGGTGGAGCCTCTGCGCTGGTATTATCACTGCGACCGGCTGGGGATGCTGGTCTGGCAGGACATGCCCAACGGCGGCGGAAAGTACCGGCCGGACGTGATCCAGTTTCCCGTGCTGGCGGCCGGCTTTCGGATGGAGGACGACCGATACGCCCGCTTCGGCCGGGAGGACGCCGCCGGCAGAGAGCAGTTTCTGACGGAGCTGGACGAGATGATCGGCGCGCTCTATAACTGCCCCTGCATCGCGCTGTGGGTGCCCTTCAACGAGGGCTGGGGCCAGTTTGACGCAGCGCAGGTGCGCCGGCATATCCAGCAACTCGACCCCACCCGCACAGTGGATCACGCCAGCGGCTGGCACGACCAGGGCGGCGGCCAGACCAAGAGTCTGCACGTGTACTTCCGCCCCTACCGCTACCGGCCGGACGAGGAGGGCCGGGCGGTGCTGCTGACCGAGTTCGGCGGCTATAACCTGCGGGTGGAGGGCCACACGTTCAACGACCGGGACTTTGGCTACAACCGGTGCAAAGATCCGGCCCAGTTTTTGGAAAAGCTGCGAAAGCTCTACGCCGAGCAGATCGCCCCGGCAAAGGCCGGTGGCCTTTCCGCCGCCATATACACCCAGCTGACCGACGTGGAGGACGAGCTCAACGGCTTTGTCACCTACGACCGGGCGGTGGTAAAGCTCCCTCCGGAAGAGGTGCGGAAGATCATCGCGGTATAGCTGACGGGAGGCGCGGATATAAAAAACGGGGGAGACGGCTTCGGTCGAAGCGTCTCCCCCGGGCTTTTTCTTTTTTTCAGGCGTTTTCCGCCGCCTGTCTTGCCTGCTGCTCCGCGATCTTTTTCTTCCAGCAGCGGTGGCACATGGCGGTGTAGGTGTCGTTGCCGCCCAGCATCACCTGCTGACCATGGGTGACGATGTTGCCC
>CANQDL010000131.1 GCA_947591105.1 uncultured Oscillospiraceae bacterium | reverse complement strand
ATGATGGTCGCGCCGCCGGACACCAGAACGGAGTTCAGAAAATACCGCAGCACCGGCGCGGCCGACCATATCTCCACAAAGTTAGACCACTTCCACTGCTTGGGGAGCACGGTCATATCCAGCGCGTACATTTCGTTGCGATCCTTGGCAGCGGTGGTGAACATGACGAAGTAGGGATAGAGGATCACGATGCACAGCACGAATACGAACAGATACAGGAACATCCGCCGCCAGGGGTGCTTTCGGATGGAGTTGTTCACTTGTCCGCCTCCTTTTCCGTCCGCAGGCTCAGCACCATGTAGATGCCAGCGCAGATACACAGTATCACAAAGCCCACCACGGACACGGCGGCCGCCTGGCCCGCCTTGCCGTTGAAGAACGACAGCTTGTAGATATACGTGGCCAGGGTGTGGGTCTTGTCGGCGGGGTCGCCCTTGGTGATGGTCCAGATGATGGGGAAGGAGTTGAACACATAGATGATGTTCAGCACCGTGCTCACCGTCAGACTGGGCTTCAGGAGGGGCAGCGTGATGCGTGTCAGCTTCTTCCAGAAGCTGGCGCCGTCGATCTCCGCCGCCTCGTAATATGTGTCGTCGATGCTCTGCAGGCCCGAGAGCACGCAGAACGTGACGAACGGGATGGTGACGAAGATGCCGATCCAGCACTCCCAGGCGAAGTAGGCCGTAGCCGTAGGCGTCCAGTTGATGTTGGTCGAGATGATCCCCAGCTTTTTCAGGATCGTGTTCAGGGAGCCGAACTGGGAGTCGATGATATACTTCCAGATCGTTGCCTGGATGATCAGACTGGTGGCCCAGGGAAAGACCACGATGGCCCGGACGAACTTCCGGCCGTGGAACTTCTGGTTGAGCACCATGGCGATGATGAAGCCCAGGATCGTGGACAGACTCACCACCACCACCGTCCAGACCACCGTGTTTTGGAGGGTGTGCCAGAACGTGGACGACTTGAAGATGGCCTGGAAGTTCTCAAAATGGTTGTAGCCTTTGATGACGCCCGCCCGGCTGATCTCCGACATGGACATCTGGAACACCGTGATGACCGGCACCACGATCATGCTCACCATCAAAATGATGCTGGGCAGTATCCAAACATAGGGCTCCGCCTTTTTCAGCGTGTTTTTGTTCATTTTTCCGCCCCCTTGCCACTATAATGATTATCTGACGCAAAACAGCCCCGCTGTTTTGCCGGATATCATTATGGTTTGAAAAAAAGGGGCCGGACCAAGTCCGGCCCCCGTCATTAAGGTATGTCCGTGGGAACGCGCGCTATTCAGCCGACGATCTCCTCCTGGGCGGCGTCCAGGGTCTCCTGGATGTCGGCGCCCTCGGCGATCTGCTGCTCAGCGGCGGTGACAGCCACCATCACGTCGCTCCACTCGACCTTATAGGTGGGATAGAACTCGCAGGAGGCCAGCACCTCGTTGAAGTTGGCGAAGTACTCGCTGTTGCCCTCGCCGCCGTCCGGGCCGCCCTTCTTGAACTGCTCGGCGTTCTCAGCCAGCAGCGCGGCGGAGTCGGAGGTCACAGGCAGGAAGCCCTCGTACACCATGTACTCGGAGTAGAGCTCGGTGTCATAGAAGAAGTCGAAGAACTTGCTGATGGCCTCGGTGCGGCCCTCCTCGGCCTCCTCGTCCGCGAAGGCGACCAGCAGGTCGCACACGCCCATGTTGACGGGGTCTTTGCCCTCGTTGGCGGGGATGGAGGCGACGCCGAAGTTCACGTCAGCGGCGATGTCATACAGGTTGTTGGGGCCGATGATCATGGCCACGGAGCCGGCCGCGAAAGCGTCCTGCTGGGGATAACGGGTGGCGGTGGCATACTCGGGCCACACATAACCGGCGTCGATCAGCTCCTTCATGAAGGTCATGGCCTCCACGTTTTCGGCGCTGTTCAGAGCCCACTCGCCGTCGGCGTCGATGAAGCCGCCGCCGTTGTTCCAGGTGTAGTAGGAGAACGCAGCCTGGCCCTCGTCGTTGGAGATGTCAAGGCTCCAGGGGATGATGTCGGGATCGTACGCCTTGATCTTTTCGCAGGCGTCCTTCACCTCAGCCCAGGTGGTGGGCACTTCCACTCCGGCGGCCTCCAGGATGTCCTTGTTGTAGTACAGGCCGCGGGCGGAGGCCAGGATGGGCAGGGCCCAGATGGTGCCGTCCATGGTGTTGGCGGTCCAGAAGTCGGGGAAGAACTTGGCCTGGAGCTCCTCGGAAGCATAGTCCTCGGCGGGCATCAGCAGGTCGTCGGCCACGAAGTCAGCGAAAGCGTTGAAGTTGAGGATATCAGGCTGCTGACCGGTGGAGATACGGGTGTTGACGACCGCATCCAGATCGTTCCAGGAGACAACTTCCAGATTCAGCTTGATGCCGGGGTTGGCCTCCTCGAACTTGGGGATGAACACGCCGTCCCACCACTCGCGGGTGTAGGAGCCGTACTCAGAGATGATGACGTCCAGGGTGATCTCGTCGTCGGCAAAAGCCACCGCGCCGAGGGAGAGCACCATCGTCAGAGCCAGCAGCAATGCGAGGAACTTCTTCATAGTGATGATTCTCCTTTTCATAATATTTTAAGATGGGCGTCCGGCGCCCTCTCTCACGAACGTACCGCATCGGACGACCCTTGCGGCACCTTCATTGTACTTGACACCGGACCTATATTATAGAAGAATCACACAAATGTTAGGAATATCTTACGTAAAATCCTGTGCAACTGCACAATTTGTCATATTATCTTCATTGCCGGTGGGTTTTCCGGTAGGCGCTGGGTGTCTGGCCGGTGGCAGAACGGAAGATCTTGGTGAAATAGTTGTAGTCGCTGTAGCCCACCGCCTCCGCCACGTCGGAGATGGGCGCGTCGCCCTGCTGGAGCATACGGCACGCCTCCGCCACGCGCCGGGCGGCCACCGCCTGGGTCACTGTATACCCCCCCGGCAGCCGCTTCGCAAGGGTGCAGAGCTTGGTGGTGCCCATATGCAGGTCGGCCGCGATCCGCTTCAGGGGCAGACTCTCCCGGTAGTGCTCGTCCAGATACATCTGCAGCCGCTGCAGGTCGGTATACTCCGCCGAGCGGATGATCCCCTCCCGGAGGATGTACGCGGTGAGCGCCTGCAGGATGCCCCCGTAGGCCGCCGTCTCCCGGAAGGAATACTGGCGCAGCGACCAGAACGCCTCCCGCAGGGCCTTTTTGTCCCCGCCGTACCACTCCAGGGCACTCTCCGTCCGCTCCCACTGTCGTTCCATGGGCGAATTGTCCAAATACTGGCCGAAGGCCAGGTAGGCGATGGGCACGCCGCTCTCGTACAGAGGCATCGCCGCCTCGCACAGCCCCAGATGGCACCGGTAGCGGTATATCCCCCGGGCCTCGGCCGCGGCCTGCACCGCCTTGGCGTCGCATGCCTCGCACCGCCGGTGGCCCTCCGGGTCGGCGTTGATCAGCCGGCAGAAATCCTGGTGGCCGCCGAAGATCTGGATGTCCCGCCCCTCCCCGTCGAATATGCTGGTCTTCAGGCCCGTGAAGGTCTGCAGATCCTCCACCAGACGCAGGAGCTTTTCCGTATTGTACAGTATCTTCAACGCTCTGGCCCCCTCTCCGAGAAAAAACGCGCCGCGGCACAGGCCCCGGCGCGTGCGTATGCGCTTATCTCTGTTCCGACAGCCGCGCCACGATGGCCGTCATCTCGTCCCACTTGCGTTCCATGTCCTCCACCAGTTTGAACTGGGTGCGCGCCCGATCCAGATTGTGCTCCGGCCGGTGGATGGAGAAGTACACGTCCCCCTCCAGATAGTCGGTCAGAAACCGCACGCCGCACTCCAGCGTCATGAGCTTTGCCCCCAGGGGCAGGGTCTGGCGCTCCAGCTCCGTCAGCCCCGTGCAGGCGGTCAGAAAGCCCCGGGTAAAGGTCTCATAGGCGTCCAGACTCATCTGCATTTTGGAAAGATCCTTCTCGTCCTCCGCCGCCGTGGCCGCGCCGAAGCGGATGGAGTCGCCGAAATCATAGGCCGCCAGGCCGGGCATCACCGTGTCCAGGTCGATGACGCACAGGGCCTTGCGGGTCACCGCGTCCAGCATCACGTTGTTGAGCTTGGTGTCGTTGTGGGTCACCCGGGTGGGCAGCTGGCCGGACTGGCGCATCTGCTGGAGCGCGCCGGCCTGCTCCTCCCGATTCAGAACGAATCGGATCTCCGGCTGTACCTGCCCTGCCCGGCCGCACACGTCCGCCTCCAGGGCGGCGCGGAACTTCCGGTAGCGATCCGGCGTGTTGTGGAAGTTGGGGATGGTCTCGTGCAGCGTCCCGGCGGGAAAGCTGGCCAGCCGGTTCTGGAAGGTGCCGAACGCCACGGCGCTCTGGTAAAAGTCGCCGGGCTGCTCCGGGGCCTGCAAACAGATGCTGTTCTCCACATAGTCATAGAGCCGCCACACGTTCCCCTCCCCGTCCTTGGCGTAGAGCGCGCCGTCATGGGTGGGATTGAGCCGCAGGGCCTCCCGGGGATCTTCCGCCTGCCGGGCGATGAAGGCCGTGACGGCGATCACGTTCTCCATCAGTCCCTCGGGGTCGGGAAACACCGCCCCGTTGAGCATTTGGAGTATGTACCGGCGGTCCGTATCCGTCCGCAGCAGATAGGTGCGGTTGATGTGGCCGCAGCCGTAGGGTTCGCAGCTGACGGGCTCCCCCTCCAGCACGAACTGTTTGATCACATTGTCCATATTCGTTCCTCTGCACTCTGTAGTCGGGGAAAGTTTGCAAATTATTATATCGTACTTTGTCCGGGAAGAAAAGCCCCATCCCGCAAAAAACCGTTATTTTGTGTCATCCGCCCGTTCGGCGCCGCCCGCCGGGGCAAAACACCGGCGTATGGACGGATATTTGTTCTTGCTATTTGTGGGGGGATGGATTATACTATATTTTGTGTTTTTGTGTACATACTTCCGCTCTATGGAGCGGTATAATGATGAGGACTGAATCATGACAAAGTACATTTTCGTGACCGGCGGCGTGGTCTCCGGCCTGGGCAAGGGCATCACGGCCGCGTCCCTCGGACGGCTCCTGAAGTCCCGGGGACTGAAGGTGGCCGCCCAGAAGCTCGACCCCTACATCAATGTGGATCCCGGCACCATGAGCCCCTATCAGCACGGGGAGGTCTACGTCACCGAGGACGGGGCGGAGACGGATCTGGATCTGGGCCACTATGAGCGGTTCATCGACGAGGATCTGAATAAGTACTCCAACCTGACCACCGGCAAGGTCTACTGGAATGTACTGAACAAGGAGCGCCGGGGCGAATATCTGGGCTCCACCGTGCAGATCATCCCCCACATCACCAACGAGATCAAAGAGTTTATATATAATGTTGGCAAAAAGACCAACGCGGACGTGGTCATCACGGAGATCGGCGGCACCACCGGCGACATCGAGAGCCAGCCCTTCCTGGAGGCCATCCGCCAGGTGGGCCACGAGGTGGG
>CANQDL010000130.1 GCA_947591105.1 uncultured Oscillospiraceae bacterium | reverse complement strand
GGCCGCGACGCTGCGGATGGAGCCCACCACGCGCTTGCGGGAGCGGTTGACCTCGGTGATGCGGAAGCGGACGGTCTGGCCAACCAGATTGCTCATGGGCTCGTCCCGGCCAAGGCCGGTCTGGGAGGCGGGGATAAACACCCGGATCCCCTTGATGTTGATGACGACGCCGCCCTTGTTCTCCTCGGACACCTTGCCCTCCAGGACAGTGCCCTCCTCATAGGCGGCCTCCACGTCCGTCCAGCTCTTGGCCGCGTCCAGACGGCGCTTGGAAAGCTGCACGGTGCCCTCCACGTCGTTGACGCGGACAACAGAAGCCTGGATCTCGTCGCCGATCTTCACCAGATCGTTGATATCAACGCCGGGCTGGTCGTTGGTGAACTCGGATACAGCTATGTATCCAGAGTGCTTGGTGGGCAGCGCGACGGTGATCTCGGTGGAGCTGATCGCCTCCACCGTACCGGTGACGGTGTCGCCGTTGTGGATGGTGCGGATGGATTCCTCCAGCATCTGGTCGAAAGACTGCTCGGCATTCTCCGCCGGGGCGGCCGGCGCCGCCGGCTCCGCGGGAGCTTCCACGGCCGGAGCCGCTTCTTCCGCCGCGGGAGTCTCTTCCACGGGGGTCTCTTCCACCGGGGCCTCCTCCGCCACGGGGGCCTCTTCCGCCACAGGTTCCTCTTTGATGATCTCAGGCTCGTTCATTTTGTTTACAACCTCCTTAATTATCCACGAGGGCGTCGAAGCGCCGGCTGTCACGCCAACGGATGCACACCCGGTAAGGATGCTCACGTCAAGCTCGTCCGCGTTTTCCACAAACAGCACCTTTCCGCAGCACTCGGCGCATATCTCCGCCAAATGGATGCTGTTGGCGCTGTGCCGTCCCCCGGCGACCACCATGGCGTCGCAGGACGCGGCGAGCTGTCTGGCTTCAGTTTGCCTAATACTCGTAGCATCGCATATTGTATCAAATAACTTCCCGTTTGTATACTGTTTTTTTAATAAATTAATACTTTGTTCACTATTTTCCTTGTTGGAGGTGGTCTGAAAAACCACCGTCAGCGTCGCGTCCGGGCCAATATCGTTCTGCCGGGCCCACAGCCGGAACTCGTCCATGTCCCGCACCACGGCCGCGCCCTCGCACCAGCCGCATATGCCCTGCACCTCCGGGTGATCCGGCTCGCCGAATACCACCACCTGCCGTCTCTCCGCGCCGGCCCGCTCCACGATCTTGTGGATGCGGGACACCTTGGGGCAGGTGGCGTCGATGAGCTGGCAGTTTTTGTCCAGCAGCGCCTGCCGCTCCGCCCGGGACACCCCGTGGGAGCGGATGATCACCCGCTGGCCCGGCGGCACGTCCTCCACCGAACCGGCGATGTGCAGGCCCTTGTCCGTCAGGCGCTCCACCACGTCCCGGTTGTGGATGAGCTCTCCCAGGCACCAACAGCTGCCTCTCTCCGCCAGCGCCTGCTCCGTCAGGCTCACCGCCCGATCCACACCAAAGCAGAATCCGGCGCTCTTGGCCACATGTACGTTCACAGCCGCGCCTCCACCAGCCGGCAGACAGCGTTGATGCTCTGCTCCAGCGTCAAGTCCGATGTATCCAGCAGCACCGCGTCCGCCGCCGCCTTCAGAGGCGCCGCCGCACGGCTCTCGTCCTGCTCGTCCCGCTTTGCCATATCCTGCTGCACCTGCTCCATGGTGCTGGGGTCGCCCTTGGCGGCCAGCTCCGCCAGACGCCGCCCGGCCCTGGCGCGCAGCGAGGCGGTGAGAAAGATCTTCAAATCCGCCTCCGGCAGCACCACCGTGCCGATGTCCCGGCCGTCCATGACCACGCTGTGGGCTCTGGCCATATCCCGCTGCATATCCAGCAGAAAGGCCCGCACCGCCGGTATGGCCGACACCGCCGAGGCGTACATGGATATCTCCGGCGTGCGGATGGCCTTGGACACATCCTCCCCGCCCAGAAACATCCGCTGGGTTCCGTCCGAACCGTAGTCAAAGCGGATGTCCAGTCCCGGCAGCAGCGCCTGCACCGCCGGGCCGCTGTGGGGATCGACGCCCGCCCGCCGGGCCGCCAGGCCCACGGTGCGGTAGATGGCGCCGGTATCCACATAGATAAAGCCGCAGCGGGCCGCCACGGCCCTTGCCACGGTGCTCTTCCCCGCGCCCGAGGGGCCGTCGATGGCCACGGAAAAACGTCTATCGCTCATTGTCTCTATCCTTTCCTGCCGCCAGGCCGGCGCAGCGGCCGGTGGCCCAAGCGATCTGCAAGTTGAAACCGCCGGTGTAGGCGTCCACGTCCAGCACCTCTCCGGCCAGATACAGGCCCCGCACAAGCTTGGAGCCCATGGTGCGGGGATCGACCTGGCGCACATCCACCCCGCCGCCGGTGACGATGGCCTCGGCCACCGGCCGCGGGCCGGACAGGGGTATTCTGAAATCCTTCAGCATCCCGCCCAGGGCCCGGCGCTGCTCCTTTGTCACCGAGTGGGCCTTCGTCTGCCCGGGCACCCGGGCCATATCCAGCACCACCGGTATCATGGAGCCGGGCATCAGATCGACCAGGGCGTTTGTCAGATCCCGGTTGTGGTATTTCTCAAGATCCCGGCGTATACGCTCGTCCAGCTTTTCCGGCTCCAGCGCGGGCTTGAAGTCGATGGAAAGCTCGTACCGGCACTCGCCCCAGCGGCGCATATGGGCGCTGGCGGACAGCACCAGCGGCCCCGTCACGCCAAAGTGGGCGAAGAGCATCTCGCCCCGCTCCTTATAGATGCTCTTTCCATCCTCCAAAGCGGTCAGATCCACATTTCTGGGGGCAAAACCGGCCAGAGTTCCGCAGAACGCCGCGGGACTCTCCAGAGGCACCAGAGACGCCCGGGCCGGGACGATCCTATGGCCCAGAGCAGCGGCCATGGCGTACCCATCCCCGGTGGAGCCGGTGGCGGGATAGGAAAGGCCGCCCGTGCACAGTATCGCCGCGGCGCAGGATATCTCTCCCCTGTCCGTCAGCACGCCCTCCACAGCGCCGCCCTTCACGTTCACTTTCAGGGCCCTTCCCCGCAGGTGGCGCACACCCAGGCCGCCGCACCAGCGCCCCAGCGCGTCCGCCACATCGTTGGCGTTGTCGGACACCGGGAACACCCGGCCGCCCCGCTCGGTCTTCAGGGGCACGCCCAGCCGGCTGTCAAAAAATTCCAAAACCTTCTCCGGCGGGAAGGCGGTCATGCAGCTGTAGAGAAATTTGGGGTTGGTGGGCACGTTGGCCAGCACGCCGCGCGCGTCGCAGCCGTTTGTCAGGTTGCACCGGCCCTTTCCCGTGATGCGCACCTTTCTGCCCAGCACGCCGTTCGGCTCCAGCAGCGCCACGGAAAGGCCCCGCTCCGCCGCCGTCCCAGCGGCCATCATACCGGCGGCTCCCCCGCCGATCACCACCACGTCAGCTCTCAACGGCAAACACTCCGTACTCGCTCCAAAGCTTCTCCAGATACCCGAACGTCTCGTCCAGCGTGTCGTGCCGCCGGGCGGCCACCGCCACGATCAGGGCGTTGATAAGGCTCATGGGCGCCACCAGCGAGTCCAGAAAGGACACCATGTCGCTCTTGGCGTAGAGCTTGATATCCGCCAGGCGGGCGGAGGGCGCCCGCTCGTTGTCGGTCAGGGCGATCACCGTGGCCCCCTGGCGCTTGGCAAACTCCATGGCCTTGAGGGAATTTGCGGAATACCGGGGGTAGCTGATGCCCACGTACACGTCCCCCGGGCCGATGTGCATGATCTGCTCATAGACCTCGTTGGCGGTGGTGTCGTGTATCAGGCGCACGTCCTCCACCAGCAGATTCATATAAAAGCCCATGAAGCTGGCCAGGGACGCGGAGGAGCGCATCCCCACGATGTACAGATGCTCCGCCGCGCCGATGGCCTCCACCGCCTGGTCAAAGGCGGCACGATCCAGCTTTTCCATGGAGGCCTGCAGATTCTCGATATCCGATGTCATGACGGCCTTGAGCACGTCCGTCCCGTCCAGCATATCCTTGGCCACGGCGATGCGCTGCACGCTTGTCAGCCGGCTGCGCACCATCTCCTGCATGGCCCGGCGCATACCGGGGTAGCCGTCGAATCCCAGCTCCGTGGCAAAGCGCACCACGGTGGACTCGCTCACCCCCACCGTCCGGCCCAGCTTGCCGGCGGTCATGAAGGCAGCCTTGTCGTAGTTTTCCGTGATATACCGGGCGATCAGGCGCTGGCCCTTCGATAGGCGCCGGTCGCCGGAATTGAGCTTGGACAGAATATCCTTTTCCATATCTTTCATCTCCCACAGCCGCGCAAAACGGCCCGGGAACAATGATACTTGCATTTTCCGAAAAATGCAAGTATCACACGCAAATTTTTATATTTCCTGCAAATTTTCCCTTTTACAGCGGCAAATCACGGCCAATTTAGACTTTTTTCAGCGCGGAGATTTCATCCGCCGTCAGAGGACGCCACTTTCCCGGCGGCAGGGAACCAAGCGTCACAGGCCCCTCGGCCACCCGCACAAGCCGGCGCACGTGCAGCCCGCAGGCAGCGCACATCCGCCGTACCTGCCGGTTCTTCCCCTCATGGATGACGACCTGCATCTCCGCGCCGCTGCCCCGCCGCTCCACCAGCGTCACAGACGGCCGGCAGATGGGCTCTCCCTCCAGTTCCTCCATGGCGCGCAGCCTTGCCACCGCCCCATGGATATCCTCCCCTTGGACAAAGACCGTATAGACCTTGTCCACCCGGTGGGAGGGGTGGGTCAGTTCGTTGGCGAGCCGGCCGTCGTCGGTGAGGATCAAAAGCCCCTCCGAGTCCATATCCAGCCGCCCCACGGGATAGAGCCGTCCCCCCGCCCCGGCGGTCAGCTCCGCCACCGTGGGCCGGCCATGTTCGTCGCGCATGGTGGTCACATAGCCCTTCGGCTTGTTGAGCACTATGTAACGCCGCCGTTCAGACAGGCGCAGGGCCTGTCCGTCCACCAGGATCTGATCCGCGTCCGGGTCGGCGGACATCCCCACGGACGCGGTCTGCCCGTTCACCGTCACCCGGCCGTCGGCGATCATCTTCTCCGCCGCCCGCCGGGAACAAAGTCCCGCCGCCGCTATCAGCTTCTGCAGCCGCTGCATCATGGGCGCGACCTCCTTTCAGTCCAGTACCTGCCATATCCGCTCCCACAGGGTGGGCTCCGGCGGTTCCTCCCGGGGCACGTCCTGGGTATAGACGAGCTCCGCCCGGCCCGCCTCCCGTCCGCCGATATAGGCCACCGCCTCCCCGGCATGTGTCCCCGCGTATACGTCTGCGTACACAAAGGAGGGAAGCCGGTACGTCACAGTGATCTGCTCCCCGCCCCGGTGGAACACGGGAAGCTCCCCTGCCGGCGCCACAGCCGCCGTCTGCGCCGTGCCGCCGATCACCGGCACCGTCCAGGCCGCCACTGGTCAAGAGTGACGGTCTGTCTTTTGCTATGATAGAAATATCGTAGCCTGAGACCCCATCGCA
>CANQDL010000129.1 GCA_947591105.1 uncultured Oscillospiraceae bacterium | reverse complement strand
AAGAAGGGCTTCTCCCAGGTGCTGTGGCTGGACGGCGTGGAGCAGAAGTACATCGAAGAGGTGGGCTCCATGAACGTAATGTTCAAGATCGCCGGCAAGATCGTCACTCCCTCCCTGGACAGCGGCTCCGTCCTGCCCGGTGTGACCCGCAAGAGCTGCATCCAGCTGCTGAAGGACTGGGGCTATGAGGTGCAGGAGCGGAACCTTTCCATCGACGAGCTGATCGCCGCGGTGAAGGACGGACAGCTGGAGGAGGCCTGGGGCGCCGGCACCGCCGCCGTGGTGAGCCCCATCGGCGAGATCTTCTACCAGGACGAGGATTACACCATCAACGGCGGCCAGATCGGCGCCGTGACCCAGAAGCTCTATGACACCATCACCGGCATCCAGTGGGGCAAGATCCCCGACCCCTACGGGTGGGTCATCCCGGTGTGCTGAGGCTTTTTCCTTCCGCTTTGGCCCCCTTGTGCAAAGGGGGCTGCCAGCGCCTTTGGCGTTGACTGGGGGATTGTAACGGAATCTCATGGGAAGCCAGCGAAGCGAGAGATGTGCTGAGTCGATTTCTTTCCGCTTTGGCCCCCTTGTGCAAAGGGGGCTGTCAGCGCCTTTGGCGTTGACTGGGGGATTGTAATGGAATCCCATGGGAGGCAAGCAAAGCGAGAGATATGCAACTTGTTCCGATGACAACCCCTCCGACCGCCGCATAGCGGCGGCCACCTCCCCTTGCACAGGGGAGGCGTTCCCATCCGCCGGAGGCGATGCCGAATATCGCAGGCGATTTTGGAGGTTTTATCATGACCATACTGCTCACCGGCGCGGCCGGTTATATCGGTTCCCACACGGCCATCGCCCTGGCCCAGGCCGGGTACGGCGTGGCCATCGTGGACGACTTTTCCAACTCCAGTCCCGAGGCGGTGCGCCGCTGCGAGGAGCTGGCCGGGGTGAAAATGCCCCTGTATGAGGCCGACGTGGCCGACAAGGCCGCCATGGAGCGCATTTTTGCCCAGGAGAAGCCCGCGGCGGTGATCCACTTCGCCGGCTTCAAGGCGGTGGGAGAGAGCGTGGCCAAGCCCCTCAAGTACTACCGCAACAACCTGGACACCACCCTGACCCTGCTGGAGTGCATGGCCGAGGCGGGATGCAAGACGTTCATCTTCTCCTCCTCCGCCACTGTGTACGGCGCCAAGGCCGCCGTGCCCTACACGGAGGACAGCGAGACCGGCGGCTGCACCAACCCCTACGGCTGGACGAAATTCATGATCGAGCAGATCGCCGCCGGCGCGGCGGCAGCCGATCCGGAGATGAGCGTGGTGCTGCTGCGGTACTTCAACCCGGTGGGCGCCCACCCCAGCGGCCGTATCGGGGAGAACCCCTCCGGCATCCCCAACAACCTGATGCCCTATATCACCCAGGTGGCCGTGGGACGGCTGCCCTATCTGAACGTGTTCGGCAACGACTACGACACCCCCGACGGCACCGGCGTGCGGGATTACATCCACGTGGAGGATCTGGCCCAAGGCCATGTGAAGGCCCTGGAATACGCCCTGGAGCACAAGGGCACGGAGGTGTTCAACCTGGGCACCGGCCACGGGGTCAGCGTGCTGGAGCTGGTGCACGCCTTTGAGAAGGCCAACGGGGTGAAGGTGCCCTATAAGATCGCCCCCCGGCGGCCCGGAGATCTGGCCAGCGTGTACGCCGACCCGTCCAAGGCGGAAAAGCTCCTGGGCTGGAAGGCGGTCAAGACCGTGGAGGATATGTGCGCCGATTCCTGGCGTTGGCAGAGCTCCAATCCCAACGGTTACTGAGTAACATACAGGACAATTTTCACAAGACTCCCTCCTTTGAGGGAGTCTTTCTTTCAAATTTTTGGAAAAAATATGTATATAGGTGAAAATATCCTTACATTTCCTTCCAGAATATGGTATACTATCCATATATAGTAGGGCGTAGTATAGGCATTTTTCGGCAAAGAGCAAGGAGCGTGAAATCTTGTATCAGACGGGCGATCTCATTCTCTATGGGGGCACGGGCGTATGCCGTGTAGCGGAGATCATCACAAGGAGAGCTGGCCGGACGGAACCGGAGCGGCAGTATTACGTGCTGGAGCCGCTGTACCAGAAGGGCACGATCACGACGCCGGTGGATAACGACAAGGTGTTCACCAGGCCGGTCATCACCAGGGACGAGGCCATGGAGCTGATCGATCAGATACCGAATATCGACGTGCAGGCCTACCACAACCAGAATCTGCAGCAGCTGGAGAACCACTACCGGAGCCAGATGGGCGGCCACGATTGCCTGTCCCTGCTGCGGGTGACCATGTCCGCCTACCGGAAAAAGGTGGAGCGGGAGGCGAAAAAGCAGAAATTCGGCGCGGTGGATCGCCGGTACATGGAGCGGGCGGAAAACCTGCTGTACGGCGAGCTGGCCGTGGCGCTGGGCATCGAGCGGGACAGCGTGCAGGATTTCATCGCCCGGCGGCTGGAGCTGCTGGGAGCGGCGGAATAAGGGATAACTGCGCAAAAAGCGGGCGCGGCAGTGATTGCCGCGCCCGCTTGCCATATGCGCCTCAAGAGAAATAGGAAAAGGCCATGGGGTTGATGGGCTGGGCCGTGGCGCTGGCCCGCACCTCAAAGTGCAGATGGGGGCCGGTGGAGTTGCCGGTGGAGCCCACATAGCCGATCACCTGGCCCTGGCTGACCGTCTGGCCGTAGGATACCGCGATGCGGGACATGTGGCCGTAAAGCGTGGTGTAGCCGTTGCCGTGGTTGATCATCACGCAGTTGCCGTAGCCGTCGCCGGCGTTTTTGGCCCGGATCACCGTGCCGCCCGCCGCGGCCCAGATGGCCGTGCCGTAGCTGGCACCCACGTCTACGCCGTTGTGGGGACGCCAGTAGCCGTAAAGGGACAGCAGCCGGGGGCCAAACAGGGAGGTGAGAGTCCTGGTGTAGCTGGGCCACATCATCCAGGTGGTGCCGTCGGCCACAAAAGAGGAGGTGTCCGCGCTGCCGCCCGCGGCCGCCTGCTGGGCCGCCAGCGCTGACAGCCGGGCCGCTTCCTCCGCGGCCTTGGCCTTTTGCAGCTCCTTTTCCTTGTCCATGATGAGCGCCGACACGTCCGCCTCGGCCGCCTCCTCCATGGCGAGCACCGCCTGGTAGTCCGCCGAGTCCTGCTCCATCTGGGCCATCAGGGCGCAGGCGGCGTCGATGTCCGTCTGCAGCTGGGCCTTTTTCGCCTCCAGTTCCGCCCGGTGGGCCTCGTTTTCGGCGTACATGCTCTC
Source organism: uncultured Oscillospiraceae bacterium (assembly GCA_947591105.1). Lineage (GTDB taxonomy): Bacteria > Bacillota > Clostridia > Oscillospirales > Oscillospiraceae > CAJOIG01. Next base: position 2,234 of record CANQDL010000129.1, on the reverse strand, counting down.
CGCCTGGGTCTCCAGCTGCTCCACGTTCTGCCGGGCGGCGATGTACTGGGCCTCCAAGTCCTCGTCGTAGTCCATGACCTCGCCCATCAGATCCATCCTGGTCAGCAGGTCGGAAAAGCTGGTGGCGTCGAACAGCACCTGCAGATACTCCACATCGGAGCTCTCCTCCATGGCCCGTACCCGGCTGAGCCACCGCTCCTTTTGCAGCTGTTCGTTGTCCCGGGCCTGCTGCAGATCCTCCGAGATGGCGGCGAGTTTTCCGTCGATGATGTCGATCTGCTCCTGGATCACGTCCAGTTCGTCCTGCGCAAGCTGGTTCTTCTCGTCCAGCTTCAGCTTCTTTTCCAGTGTGTTGGCTTTCTCGTAATCCAGGCTGTCTATCTCGGACTGGATCTCGCTCATCCGGCCCAGGATGTCATCCCGCTTGTCGTTCAGCTCGTCCAGCTCGTCCTGTATCTCGTCGCTGCTGGCGGCATAGGCCCCCGCCCCGGCCAGACCGGAAAACAGACAGACCGTCAGCGACAGCACAAGCAGAACGCTGATATGCCGTACCGCCTGGTTGCGGTGTTTGCTCCATATCACGATATAAGCCTCCTTTCGTGACGGGAGGATTATATCATATTTTTGTAAATTTTGCAACCCTTTGTAAGAATTGGGAGTCTGCCGGACTCAAAGCCCCTTTTGCAGGATGGCCGTGGCGATGGGGCGGAAGGCGGCGGCGTAGGCCCCGCGGAGCAGGTCGCCGGGGGCGCCGGCCCGGACGCTCTGCTCCCAGACGGCGTGGAATATGTCCTCCATGGCGGCACGCAGGTGCCGCTCTGCCTCCCAGTGGGAGGGAAATCCCGTCTGTCGGCCCAGGGTCATGAGACTGCCGGCGGCTCCGGCGGCGATGGCGGGGACGAACAGGGCCCCTCCGCCGGATATGGCCCGGGCGGCGGAGGCTGTGGCCGCGCCGGGAACACCCTCAAATACCCCGGCACAGCGGCCGGAGAGAAGCTGCCGCGCCCCGGCGCTGTCCAGCCGGGGGCCGCCGCCAAAGAGAAACACCGCGTCCGCCGGGGTCTCCCAGAGCCCCGGGCCGGGGCGGTACTCCACCCCCGGCGCCCGGATGGCCCACAGCAGCAGGGGAAGCTCCGGCTGGAGCGCCATGGCCCGCAGGGTGGCCAGGGGCAGGCCCCCGTCGGCATAGAGCGTGCCGCTGCCGTCGCCCACGGCCAGCACCCGCGCTCCCATCCGGGCGGCACGCTCTCCGGCCCACCCGGCGGCCCCGTCCTGACCGGCGACCAGCACGGCCTGATCCTCCAGGTGGACGCCGGCCTGCTGCCGCAGGGCAAGCTCCGCAAATTGGCAGAGGCCCCAGCCGGCCGCCTGCTGCCGGGAGAGAGGCCTCTCGTCCGAGAAAACGGCGCCCTCCGCCCGGCCCGCCCAGGCCGACAGGCGCTGGTACTGTCCTGTGAGATAGGCCAGCTCACGCCGGGGGAGAAGGCCCTCCCACAGGCCGGGATGAAAGTCCCGGGGCAGGAGGGGATAAAGCCCCTCCATAAAGGCCCGGCAAAATCGCAGACACTCCCCGTCGTCCATAGCCCTGGGATCGGCGTCCGCCCCGGCCAGGCCGCCCCCAACGGCCAGGCCGGCCAGACTGTGCTCCAGCGTGGAGGCCAGGGCCAGGGCCTTGGCGGCGGATATGTCCAGACCCCGGCGGAACAGGATCTCGCCCCGCCAGGGACCCAGCGCGGTGCTGTATTGAATAAAGTGACCCCGGGCCTGGCGGACGCGGCCCCGTCGGTCGTCCCATATCACCGGGAAGATTGCCGTCACCTCCGGCTCGCCCAGCCGCTCCGGGAGCCCGGCGGCGCTCAGGTGCGGCTGCTCCTCCAACAGGGGCGCGAGGCTTTCATACAACGTCTCCAGCGCCTGCAAAAAGACCGTCTGATCCGGATCGCGCCCCGCAGCGGCGGCATAGGCACGGCGTATGTGCGGATTGTCTGTCATGTGATCCCTCCTGTCTGCAAGCTCTGTCATCCTATGCCGGCCGCCGCCCGTCCTATGCGCAGGCGGGATCGCTGTCGGATGGGGAGGGACAGGAGCATTTTTTGGGATCTGACGCATTTTACCGTTGACAAGAGTCCGGTTTTATGATATAGTACAGCGGCTGGCAAGATTGGCTGGTATAGCTCAGTTGGTAGAGCAGCTGATTTGTAATCAGCAGGTCGGGGGTTCGAGTCCGTCTACCA
>CANQDL010000128.1 GCA_947591105.1 uncultured Oscillospiraceae bacterium | reverse complement strand
CTACAGCTTCGGCTTTGAGTTGGCAAAACACGGCTGGCTGCCGTGCTACTTGCCACAATCTTTATTGTAGGAGGAACGCCTGTGGATATCGGCATCATCGGCGCCGGCGCGTCGGGCCTGGCGGCGGCCCTGGCCGCCCGGGAGAGTCTGGACAACGCCGTCACGGTCTTTGAGCGGCAGAACCGGCCGGCCCGGAAGCTGCTGGCCACCGGCAACGGCCGGTGCAACCTGACCAACCGGGGCGCCGGGCCGGAGAACTATCACGGCCGCGACCCGGCCTTCGTTTGGCCGGCTCTGTCCCGGTTCGGCCCGGAGCAGATCCTGGACTGGTTCGCCGGTCTGGGCCTGGTCACACGCACGGAGAGCAGCGGGCGGGTCTACCCCCTGTCGGACGCCGCCGGGAGCGTGGCGGACGTGCTTCGCCTGGCGCTGGAGGCAAGGGGCGGCCAGCTATTTTGCGCGCTGCCCATCGTCAAGGCGGAAAAGCGGGCGGACAAGTTTTTGCTCACCGGCCCGCTGGGAGAGCAGTTTTCCTTTGACAAGCTGATCGTGGCCTGCGGCGGCGCGGCCGGGGCCCGGCTGGGAGGCGTGCGGGACGGGTACGCCCTGCTGGCCTGCTTCGGCCACCCGGCGACAGAGCTCCGCCCCGCCCTGGTGCAGCTGAAGACCGACAACACATGGACGCGGGCCATGAAGGGCGTGCGCACCCAGGCCCGGCTCACCCTGGAGCGGGACAGCCTGGTGCTGGCCTCCGCCGCCGGGGAGGTGCAGTTCACCGACTACGGCATCACCGGCCCGGCGGCGTATGATCTGTCCCGCGCCGCCTCTCTGGCCGGGGAGGACTGCACCGTGTACCTGCGGCTGCTGCCGGAGATGAATAAAGTTGACATAATGAATTATATGCTCGATAAACAAAACAAATTCCCCGATTATAAAGCGGAAAATATTTTAAGCGGCGCTTTACATAATTCTATCGCCCGCACCGCTCTGCGCCGGACGCAGATCCCCCTGGAGGCCCGGCTCTGGGCCCTGTCGCCCGGAGCCCTGGAGCAGCTGGCGGACACCCTGTGCCGGTTCGGGCTGCCCCTCATGGGCACCCAGGGTTTCCAGGACGCCCAGGTCACCGCCGGGGGCGTGATCACGGACGGATTTGACCCCCGGACCATGGAGAGCCGCCTGGCGCCGGGGCTCTATGCCTGCGGCGAGGTGCTGGACGTGGACGGGGACTGCGGCGGCTACAACCTGCAGTGGGCCTGGGCCAGCGGGCGGCTGGCGGGCCTGGCCGCCGGCGGACTTCTGGAGCAGGCCCCATGATCCGCCTGCGAAACGTGACCCTGGGCCTGGAGGAGCCGGCCGGCGCTCTAGCCGAAAAGGCGGAGCGGGCGCTGGGGTGTCCCGTCCGGGAGGTGAAGCTCGTCCGCAGGGCGGTGGACGCCCGGCGCAAGACGGATGTGCACTTTGTCTGCACCCTGGACGTGGCCGTGGCCGACGAGGCCGCCGCCCTTCTCCGGTGCCGGGACGCCGCCCCCGCCCCCAATGATCGTTACGCGCCCCCCGCCTGTCCGGTCATGCCCGAACATCGCCCGGTGGTGGTGGGTTTTGGCCCGGCGGGGATGTTCGCCGCCCTGGCGCTGGCCATGGCCGGCCTGCGCCCCCTCGTCCTGGAGCGGGGGGAGGACGCCGACGCCCGCACCGCCAAGGTGGAGCGGCTGCGCCGGGAGGGCGTTCTCGACCCGGAGAGCAACATCCAGTTCGGCGAGGGCGGCGCCGGAGCGTTTTCCGACGGCAAACTCTCCACCGGGGTGAAGGATCGGCGCATCCCCTGGATCTTGGAACAGCTGGCGGCGGCGGGCGCGCCAGTTGACATAACTTACGATTCCAAGCCCCACATCGGCACCGATCTTCTGCCGGGGGTCTGCGCCAACATCCGCCGGCGCATCCAGGCTCTGGGGGGCGAGGTGCGTTTTTCCACGGCGTTGACCAGCCTTCAAACCGACCACGGGCGGCTGACCGCCGCCGTGACCGCCGCCGGCGAGCGTATCCCCTGCTCCCGGCTGATCCTGGCCTGCGGCCACAGCGCCCGGGACACGTTTGAAATTTTATGTAAACTTATCCCCATGGCCCCCAAGCCCTTTGCCATGGGGGTGCGCATCGAGCACCTGCAGGCGGATACGGACAGGGCCCAGTACGGCCCCTTCGCCGGCCACCCGGCCCTTCCGCCCGCGGATTACTCCCTGGCGTGTCAGCTTCCCAACGGCCGCCGGTGCTACACCTTCTGCATGTGTCCCGGGGGCGAGATCGTCCCCGCCGCCAGCGAGCCGGGCCTGGTGTGCACCAACGGTGCAAGCCCCAATAGTAGAAATTATGTTAACTCAAATGCCGCCCTTCTCACGGCCCTCTCCCCGGAGGATTTCCCCTATCCGGGGGCGCTGGGCGGGATGCTCTGGCAGCGGGAGCTGGAGCGCCGCGCTTTTGAGGCCGCCGGCGGCGGCTACCGGGCCCCAGCCCAGACGGTGGGCAGCTTTCTCACCGGCGCACCCTCCGTCTTTGGGCGGGTACAGCCCTCCTACCGGCCGGGCGTCGCCGCCGTAGATTTACATAATATTCTCCCCTCTCTCATTACGGACACCCTGGCCCAGGCGCTGCCGGTCTTTGACCGGAAGCTGCGGGGCTTTGCCGATCCCGACAGCGTGCTCACCGGCCCGGAGACCCGCTCCTCCAGTCCTGTGCGCATGCTGCGCACCGGCTCTTTGCAGTCCCCCGCCCTGGCGGGGCTGTTCCCCTGCGGGGAGGGGGCCGGCTGGGCCGGGGGCATCATGAGCGCCGCCGTGGACGGGCTTCGCTGCGCCGAGGCCCTGATCGGGAGCCTGGGAGGCTCTTGACAGCGCCGTGCGCCGGGATTATAATGCTGCCAGAGGTAATGATATGAAGCTGCTGTCGTAGACAACAAAATGACCCACGGATGAAAAGGCAAGCTGCGGCTTGTCTTGTTTCCGTGGGATTTTTGCGCCCATTTGGGCCGGTCATTTTGTTGTATGCGAGGTTCATATCATGAAAATCAAAAAGAATATCTATCTTCTCTACGCCATCGCCTTTTTGCAGGGCATGGTGTTTTACGCCCCGGTTGCCTCTCTGTACCGGCAGGCCCGGGGCATGGGTCTGGGGCAGATCGCCCTGCTGGAGAGCGTCTCCTTCCTCATTCAGCTGGCCATGGAGCTGCCCTGGGGCATCGTGGCCGACCGGATCGGCTACAAAAAGACCATGGTCGCCGGCTGCGGCATTTTTGCCCTTTCCAAGCTGGTATTCTGGCGGGCGGCTGGCTTCTGGGACTTTTTCTGGGAGCGGGCGCTCATCAGCGCCGCCCTCGCCGCACTGTCCGGGGTGGACGAGAGCATTCTGTATTTGAGCTGCGGCGACGAGGACAGCCAGAAGGTCTTTGGCCGATCCAACGCCTTCTCCACGGCGGGACTGCTCGTCTCTGCCGGGGCGTTCTCCCTGTTCATGGCGGAAGATTACGCCCTGGCCGCCCTGGCCACGCTCATCGCCTACGCCCTGGCGGCGGCGCTGGCTCTGGGTCTTACGGAGGTGCGCCCGCCGGAGAGAACGCGCCGGGAGCCGGTGCGGGCCTTTCTCCGGCTGCTGAAAAGCACATTGCGGGACAGGCGGTTTCTGCTTCTGATCGTGTGCTGGGCCCTGTACGGGCAGGTGCTCAGCTCCGTGTGCACCTGGCTGAACCAGAACCAGTATCTGCGCTGCGGCATGGACAGCGCCGCCATGGGCTTTGTGTACATTCTGGTGTCGGTGATCTCCATGGTCAGCGTCTTTTCCCAGCGCGTCACCGACCGGGTGGGCCGAGCCCGTACCGTGCTGTGGACGCTGGCGTTGACGGGCCTGGCCTGCGCCACGCTGATCCTCACCCGCTCGGCGGTGCTGTCCGCGGCGTGCATCCTGTTTTTGGAGGCCAGCAGCGCGCTCGTCAATCCCCTGATGAGCCAGGTGTGGAACCGGCAGGTGACAAGCGCGGATCGGGCCACCCAATTGAGCATCTACGCGGTGCTGGACGAGGCCGTGTCCGCCATGGGAAGCCTGGTCATCGGCCAGACGGCGGACGTGTCCCTGGACGGGGCGTTTTTGCTGTGCGCCGGGGTGTGCCTTGCCTGCGCCATAGCCGTCGCCCTTCTCTGCCGGCCGTTTTTTGCGAAGGACTAAGAAAACGCCGCCCGGGTTTTCCCGGGCGGCGCACATTATCGAAAGGCCCCCTTGTGCAAAGGGGGCTGGCAGCGCGAAGCGCTGACTGGGGGATTGTAACAACCTCTCCGGCCTCCTTTGGAGGCCACCTCCCCTTACACAGGGGAGGCTTTCAATAAGGCCGCCCGGGAAAACCCGGGCGGCCTGAAACGTTTTACTCATACATATCCTTCATCAGTATGGTGCAAATTTAACACATATGTGTTCATTTGTCAACATATGTGTTCAGAAAATATACCGGTTCTGCTTAGAATATACATAGAGGTGGGAGCATGTATATTCCTATGCTGGATCCTGTCATCGTCGGAAAGGCCATCGCCCATTTTCGGAAACAGCGCGGCATATCCCAGGAGGTGTTGAGCGGCCTGGCGGATATTGGCCGAAGCCACTTGAGCGCCATAGAGCGGGGCGAACGGAAACCGACTTTAGAGACATTTTACAGAATATGCACCGCGCTCGGGGTCAAAATGAGCACAGTCATCGTGTATTTGGAAGAGGAATTGGAAAAATAAAAGGGACGCGCTGCAATTGCAGCGCGTCCTTTCGTATACAGCAGTTTTTGTTTACTCCTCGTCGCCGCGGTCGGTGGGCAGGCCGGCCTGCTGGCGCTCCTTGATGGCCTCCTTGCGGCTCAGGTTCACACGGCCGCGATCGTCGATCTCGCTGACCTTGACCCAAGTCCAGTCGCCCACGTTGATCACGTCCTCCACCTTCTCGGTGCGCTTGTACTCCAGATCCTTGATGTGCACCATGCCGTCCTTGCCGGGCACCAACTCGATGAACGCGCCGATGGGGATGATGCGCACGCACTTGCCGTAGTACAGCTGCCCCACCTCGGGCACGAACACGATGTTGTCGATGGTCTTTTTCGCGGCCCGGCAGGCGCTGATGTCCTCGGAGGCGATATAGATGGTGCCGTCGTCCTCGATGTCGATCTTGCAGCCGGTGTCGGCCTGGATCTTCTGGATCACCTTGCCGCCGGAGCCGATGACCTCCCGGATCTTGTCCGGGTCGATGGTCATCTTGATCATCTTGGGCGCGGTGGCCGCCAGCTCGTGGCGGGGCTCGCTGATGACGGGCAGCATGATCTCGTCCAGGATCTGGAGCCGGGCCTCATGGGTGATCTCCAGGGCGTTTTTCACGATCTCATGCTTCAATCCGTCGTTCTTCAGATCCATCTGGATGGCGGTGATGCCCTTCTTGGTGCCGGCCACCTTGAAGTCCATCTCCCCGTGGAAGTCCTCCACGCCCTGGATGTCGATGAAGGTGGTGAAGTCGTCGCCGTCCTGGATGAGGCCGCAGCTGAT
>CANQDL010000127.1 GCA_947591105.1 uncultured Oscillospiraceae bacterium | reverse complement strand
GGCACGGCATGAGGGATTCGAACCCCCGGCCTTCTGGTCCGTAGCCAGACGCTCTATCCAGCTGAGCTAATGCCGCTTATGCCCCAGTATGATAGCATAAGCCCGGCCAGAATGCAAGGGGTTTTTCAACTTTTTTAGAGCCCCAGCGTGCCGGCGATGTTATCCACCACATCGCCCATGGATTTGATGGCCTTGCCGAGATTCATCTTCTTTTTCTTCGGCGCGGCGACCATACCCACCATAGAGCCGACCACCAGGCCCAGGCCCATGCCTTTGATAAACGACATATTATTCATGCTTAACCCCTCTTTCTTGGCTAGTATTTCCCTGAAAATCGTGATATATTTAAGGCAAGAGCAATTTTTTAAGGAGCATGCCATGGTTATCAGCATTTTGGCCGTGGGCGACGTCTGCGGCGCGCCGGGGCTCACGTTTTTGGAAAAGCATCTCAAGACCTTCCGCCGGGAGCGGGGGATCTCCTTTACGGTCGTGAACGGGGAGAACGCCAACGTGGTGGGCGTGACGCCGGATCAGTGCAACCGTATCCTGAACGCCGGGGCGGACGTGGTCACCCTGGGCAACCACACCTGGACGCGTTGGGAGCTGAAGCCCTATCTGGCGGACAACGTACACGTGCTGCGCCCCATCAACTACGCCCCCCAGTGTCCCGGCCGGGGCTTCGGGGTCTACCGCACGCCCTTTGGGGAGATATGCGTCATCAACGCCATGGGCCGGTTCACCCTTGACACCAACACGGACAACCCCTTCGTGGAGGTGGACGTGCTGCTCAAGCAGCTGGAGCCGCTGCCCAAGATGATCCTGGTGGACATGCACGCCGAGGCCACCAGCGAGCGGCTGGCCATGGGGTATTTTCTGGACGGGCGGGTCAGCGCCGTCTGGGGCACCCACACCCACGTACAGACCTCGGACGCCTGCGTGCTGCCGGACGGGACGGGCTACATCACCGATCTGGGCATGACCGGCGCGAGCCACAGCGTGCTGGGCATCGACGTCAGCCAGTCTGTCAACAAGTTTCTGGGCGACCCGCCCATGCGCTACAAATCCGGCGACGGGGACGGCAAGATGGAGTGCTGCGTGTTCGACATCGACACGGAGACCGGCCGGTGCGTGAAAGCGGAGGCTCTGCGGATACTATGATACGGATTCTGCACGCCGCCGACCTGCACCTGGACTCCCCCTTCCAGGGCCTGAGCCGGGAGAAGGCCGCCCAGCGCCGGGGGGAGCAGCGGGGAATGCTCCTGCGCATCGCCCAGGCGGCCAGAGAGCAGCAGGCGGATCTGGTGCTGCTGGCGGGGGATCTTTTTGACGCGGACAGTCCCTATTCCGAGACGGCCCGTCTTCTGGAGCAAGTCCTGCCCCAGATAGGCGTGCCGGTATTCATCGCCCCCGGCAACCACGACTGGTACGGCCCCCGTTCCCCCTGGGCCCGGCTGTCGTTGGGGGAAAACGTCCATGTGTTCGACGCAGAGGACATCCGGTGCGTGGAACTGCCCGCGCTGGGGGCCCGGGTGTGGGGCGCGGCCTTCACCGCCCGGCACAGACGGCCTCCGCTGGCCGGATTCCGGCCGGAGAAGATCCCGGGCGTCGCGGACATACTGGTGCTGCACGGAGAGGTTGGCGCGCCCAACTCCCCCTATGGCGCCATCTCGGAGGCGGACATCGCCGCCAGCGGTATGGACTATATCGCCCTGGGCCACGTCCATGCCGGCAGCGGCCTGTGCCGGGCGGGAGACACCTTCTACGCCTGGCCCGGGTGCCCGGAGGGCCGGGGCTTTGACGAGACGGGCGAGAAGGGCGTACTGCTGGCCCAGGTGGAGCCGGGCGCCTGCCGAACTACATTTCTCCCTCTGGGAGGCCGCCGGTACGAGATCCTGCGGGTGGATCTGACCGGCAGCGGAGACGCCGCCGCCGCGGTGACGGACGCCCTGGGCCGGGACACCTCCCGGGACGTGTACCGGATCATACTGACCGGCGAGCCGGCGGCCGCGCCGGATATGGCGGCCCTGCGGGGGGCTTTGGAGGGCCGGTTTTTCGCCCTGGAGCTGCGGGACGAGACCCATCTGCGCCGGGACGTGTGGGACGGCCGGGAGGTTTTGAGTCTGCGGGGGATCTTTTTGGCCGGCCTGTGGGAGAAATACCAGGCCGCCCAGACCGACGACGAGCGCGCCGCGGTGGAGCTGGCCGCCCGATACGGCCTGCAGGCCATGGAAAACGGCGAGGAACCGCCGCTGGGGTGAAGAAGGGCAAAGTTGATTTCTCCGTGCTCTTCCTGTATAATAAAAGTAACCTGACATGCGGGGTGTGTGATGAGTCAGAATGAAAAGCTGCTATCTGAATTGTTGGATGGCGCGCACGATAAAGGTTTTCTTTTTTCTGACCTTCAAAAGATATTGGCGCTGTGCGGCTTTGATCTTAGGATAAGAGGCGACCATTTCATATATACGAAGAAGGGTGTTGAGGAGATCATCAACCTGCAGCCGCTAAAGGGGAATAAAGCAAAGCCATATCAGGTAAAACAGGTAAGGGAGATCATCGTAAAATATCGATTGGGAGGTGGTCTGCATGAAGTATGAAGTCATCCTGTACTGGAGCGAGGAGGACGACGCTTACATCGCGGAGGTGCCCGAGCTTCCGGGCTGTATGGCGGACGGGCAGACGCAGTTGGATGCGCTGCGCGCGGTGGAGATCATCGCGAAAGAATGGGTCGAGACGGCACAGCAGATGGGCCGGGAGGTTCCGCAGCCCAAGGGAAGATTGAAATATGCGTAAGAAATAGCTGCCTGGCGTTTTGCCAGGCAGCTTATTTTATGAACTTCACTACGTCGCCCGGCTCGCATCCGATGACGGAGCAGAGCTTTTCCAACGTCAGCATGGTAATGTTTTTGTTTTTCTTCAAAGAATCCAGCGTCTTGTTGTCGATGCCGTTTTGCAGAAGCTGGTACTGCGACACGCCGCATCGGCGCATCGTCTCCCACAGGGGACTGTAATCAATTATAGTTACCACCCCAAACAATCCTTGATAAAAGAATTATAGGGCGGTTCCACGAAATACCATATTGTGATTATATCCACAACATGGTATAATGGAGGAAACAAAAGGGGGAGGTGTGTGCCATGCCGGATTATGAGCGGATGTATCACATCCTGTGCCGGGCGGCGTCGGGGGCGTTAGACATGCTTCCGGAGACGAAAGAAAACACCGCCGGGCGGGGTCTGCTGCAATTCGCGCTGTATGTGGCGGAGGAGCTGTACATCCGGGCGGACGGGGACGAAGACGGGACAGAGCAATAAAACACCGCCACAGACAACGGTCTGTGGCGGCTTCATATGGTCTGCTTATTTGTTGGTTCTTCTCCAGATATGCATCTTCTCGGCCTCGGCGATCAGTTCCTCCCGGAACTGGGGGTGGGCGATGGAGATCAGCGCCTCGGCCCGCTCCCAGGTGGACAGGCCCTTCAGATTCACCATGCCGTACTCCGTGACGATATACTGCACGCAGGAGCGGGGGTCGGTGGCGATGGAGCCCGGGGTCAGGGTGGGCACGATGCGGCTCTTGAGGGTGCCGTCCTTGGCGGTCATGGTGGAGGAAAGGCAGATGAAGCTCTTGCCCCCCTTGGAGAGATACGCGCCCATGACGAAGTCCAGCTGGCCGCCGGTGCCGGAGATATGCTTGATACCGGCGGACTCGGCGTTCACCTGGCCGAACAGGTCCAGATCCACCGCGTTGTTGATGGAAATGAACTTATCCAGCTGGGCGATGACCTGCACGTCGTTGGTGTAATCCACCGTGGCGCCCATCACGTCCGGGTTGCAGCGCACGTAATCGTAGAGCTTCTGGGAGCCGGCGGCGAAGGCGAACACCTGCCGGCCATAGTCCAGGTTCTTGTTTTTGCCGTTGATCTTCCCGGCCATGGCGATGTCCACGAAGCCGTCCACGTACATCTCCGTGTGCACGCCCAGATCCTTCAGGTCGGACTGGGCGATCATGGCGCCCACGGCGTTGGGCATGCCGCCGATACCCAGCTGCAGGCATGCCCCGTTGGGGATCTGGGGCACGATGAGATTCGCCACGGCCTTGTCCACGTCGCTGGGGGCGGCGGAGCCCAGCTGGGCCACGGGGGGATTGGAGCCCTCCACCACGTACGTCACGTCCTGGATGTTGATCTCGCTCTTGCACAGGCCGTACACCACCGGCATATTCTGGTTGACCTCCACGATGATGTGCTTTGCCTTGGCGCACATGTCGTAGAGGTGGGAGGGGCTCAGGGACAGGGAGAAGTTGCCGTGGGCGTCCATGGGGGGCGCCTGGAACATCACCACGTCCACGTCCACGTTCTCCCGGTAGTACCGGGGCAGCTCGGAGTAGCGGATGGGAGAGAACCAGCCCATGCCCTTGGCGATGATCTTCCGGTCGATCCCGGAGCAGTGCCAGCTGTGCCAGGCGAAATGCTCCCCCGCGTCGTCGGCCTTGCAGATCTCGGGCATCCACATGGTCACGCCGCCCCGCACCTTCACGTCGGAAAGCTCCGGGCCCCGCTTGGCCAGGGCCTTGTCCAGCTCCACCGGGTGCATGGTGCACCAGGTGTAGTCCACCCAGTCGCCGGATTTGACCAGCTTCACGGCCTGGTCGGCGGTGGTGAGCTTGCTCTTATAAAGTGCCTGATAATCCATTTTTCACAGACTCTCCTTTTGGTGTTTTTCTATTGGGAATATTTTAACGGGCCGAGGCGGGATTGTCAAGGAATACAATATAAATAACTCTGCGGCGGGGCTTGACTTTTGCCGGGGGGTGTACTATACTGGTATCTGACAAAAAATAAACAATCCCGGAGTAGGCCCTGCGCCGCCGGAGCGTGTAATTTTGTAATTTTATTTAAGGAGGAATCCCCCTGTGAAAGACATCTATCTGGTAAACTGCTGCCGTACCGCCATTGGCAGCTTCCAGGGCACGCTGAGCAAGACCCCGGCCGTGGAGCTGGGCGCCATCGTGGTGAAGGAAGCGCTCAAGCGCGCCAACATTGCCCCTGAAAATGTGGACGAGCTGATGTTCGGCTGCATCCTCACCGCCGGTCTGGGCCAGAACCCGGCCCGCCAGGTGGGCGTGAAGGCCGGTCTGCCCTACTCCGTGCCCGCCTACACCGTGGGCATGGTCTGCGGCTCCGGCATGAAGAGCGTTATCGAGGCCGCCCGCGCCATCGACAGCGGCGACGCCGACATCATCGTGGCCGGCGGCATGGAGAGCATGACCATGGCGCCTTACGCCGTCCCCGCCGCCCGTATGGGCGCCCGCATGGGCCACACCAAGATGGTGGACACCATGATCAGCGACGGCCTGTGGGACGTTTACAACGACTACCACATGGGCACCACCGCCGAGAACATCTGCGATCTGTGGGGCATCACCCGCGAGGAGCTGGACGCCTTCGGCGCCGCCAGCCAGCAGAAGACCGAGGCCGCCCAGGCCGCCGGCAAGTTCGACGACGAGATCGTCCCCGTGCCCGTGAAGGTGAAGAAGGAGACCATCGAGTTCAAGGTGGACGAGTTCCCCCGCAAGGGCGTGACCGCCGAGAGCATCGCCAAGCTGCG
>CANQDL010000126.1 GCA_947591105.1 uncultured Oscillospiraceae bacterium | reverse complement strand
GCTCATGCCCGTGGACACCAGCGTCCCGTCACGCCGGACGCCCACGGTGAAATGATCCCCCGGAACCAGCTGCCGCAGATCCGACCAGCGGATGTCCTCCGGCAGATCTCCGGGGCGGGGCTCGCCGGGGTAGCTGTCCCGGCGCGGGCATGACCAGGGCTCCCGATCCTCGCGCCAGGAGAAGGCGTCCTCAAAGCTGACGGCCCCGGCGTTCCAGTCCTCCGTACGGCCGTGCCATTCCGGGGTGCCAATGACCTGGCCGGAGGCCGGCTTTCCCGCGGCCCACTCATCGGCGCAGGCGATGTCCGCCAGGTCCCGCCAGTGGAACACGCTTGTCTGGCCATACCGCCCATAGCCGTAGGCGATGGCCGTGCCGTCGGGCAGCAGACCCAGTATTTTGGATCGATCCCGCACGAGCTTCACCGCCTGCCGCCACAGACTTACATCGGCGATCTGCAGCTGGCCGTATACGTCATCTCTCCCAAAGGCCCGGGCCGTGCCATCCTTTCGCAGGGTCATAGACCCGCAGGCGTATACCCTTTCCAGCGCGTCCATGTCCTGGATGTAGTCCTCTGCCGTCGTCTCCCGGCGCCCGCCGGCGGGCGTGTAGCGCAGCACGTGCACCCGATCCGCCCGGCGGACGGCCAGGTGCATCATGTCCCCGGACAGCACCTCCGATGCGCCGGACAGCAGCGCAGCCAACTCCTCTGCCACCGTCTTATAGGTTTTTGACATCTCTGTCCGCCTCCTTGATCCTACGGTCAAAAGCGCCTACACGCAGATCCAGCGCACGTCCTCCGCCTCCGTGAGAAGCGGCGGGGAAAAGCTGCGCAGCATATGCGCCACGGCATCCTCCGGCACGCTGTCTCTCCGGGAAAGGTTCCGGCGGCGGCGCTCCTCCCACCCGGTCTCCAGGTATTCCACTCGCACGGACGCCCCGTAGCGGTGGAAAAGGTCTATCCACCGGCCCCGGTTGGCCGGAGAAAGGTTCGTTGCGTTGAACACGAAGGGCCGCTTTGCCCGCAGCAGCGCCAGGGCCTGCTCCCGGGCCCGGCGTATCACCGCGCCGCCCCCGTCGTCCGGGGCCGCGCCCAGCTCCCGGCGCACCCTGTCCAGGGTGGGCCGCGCCCAGCTCCCGGCGCACCCTGTCCAGGGACACCATGGGCATGCCGCCGTAGCGGGCGGCGGCGTACGTGTCCTTGCCCGTGCCGGGAAGGCCGCTCATCATGACCACCGTGCCCCAGGTGGGATCGTAGACCCTCTGGCCGGGCACCGCCGCTCGGCCCGTCATATCCGCCCAGCGGCTGGCGGCGTCCGGATAGGGGAGAGGGCCATAAAGGCAGCCCGCTTCCTCCGCCAGAGCCCGGAAGAGCGCAATGTCCTCCAGCCGCTCCGCCTGGTCGGCACAGATCCGGCCCCGGATATCTGCCTCCGCCAGTACCGCCAGCTTCTCCAGGGTGAAAAGCTCCGTCAGCTCTCCCGCCGACGCCATCTGCCGCAGAGCCTGACCCGGGTCGTCCCGCCCGAAGATGTGCAGCGGCCGCATGTGCCACCGGACAAGCAGACAGACCGCCTCCCGAAGGCGCAGAGCCTCCGGCGTGCCGGCAAGGCCCAGCTGGGTCATCAGAAGCTCTCGGGTCACTTTCGCGCCGGCGGCGCTGTGACCGGGCGAGATCCACCGGCCCGCATCCATCACGGTGCAGCGGGCCTTGCCCATGTCGTGGAGCGCTGCGGCGGCCAGCAGCAGCTGCCGGTCATCCTCCCCCATGGCCAGAAACGACGGCTGCCGGGCCATTTGCTCCATCACCAGCCGGGTGTGGGTCAATGCGTCGCCCTCCCCGTGATAGTCCGTGTCTTGGGGCACGCCCGCCAGGCCGGCCAGAGCCGGCTCCAGATTTTCAAGAAGTATGCTCGTCATCGCTGCCAAAAAGTGTCTCCACCGGCACAGCCAGGCCGTTGGGCACGATGGGCCGGCTCTGCCAGTGGGAGTCGGAAAGCTGTACCGCCTGATAGAACGTGGGGCGGACGAACTTCATGCGGTCTTTGACCTGGCCGCCCTCCTCCACCTTGATGTACAGTCCCTCCATGAGGGGAAGGGGATCTGTCTGGCGAAGCTGCCGTTCCTCATCCAGGCCCAGCCGCCGGCTGGCCTGGCGCAATGCGTCCAGATGCCCCTCGCCGCTGATATAGTTGGATTGGCCCAGCAGGGCCAGGAGCTTTTCCCTGTCCGTGAACTCCCCCTCCGCCAGCACCGGAACGGACACCACCGGAAGCCCCGCCAGCATGGCGCGGCGGGTGGGCGTGTCCAGAAACCGCCCTGTCTGCCGGTCCAGGATGTCGAACTCCAGAAAGTAATGGGGCAGCCGGTCATAATACACCGTGTGCTTGGCGTACATCCACTCGCCGTACATGACGTAGCGCGGCCCCAGCACGGCGTAAAGTCTGTCCTGCAGGACGACCGCCCACTGCTTGAAGAGGTTATAATGCCGCTCCCGCCAGCCGCCGGTGAGGTAGTGGCCCCGGCTCTGGAGCAGCAGCTCGCCGCCCTCGTCAAAGGACAGGGCGGAATTGGCCCCGTCGCACTTTTCCTCCACCACCAGGTGCCGGCCGGCGATGACGTCGAAGGGGATCTGGTTCAGATCCTCATCCCCCGGCTGGAGCCGGGAGCCCTCCAGGTGGGGCGTGCGAGGGTATTTGATAAGATCCACTGCTACGCCTCCTCTCCCACGGCGGCGGTCAGGATGAGGTGGCCCGGCACGCCGCTGAAATGCAGCCTCTCGCACCCGGCGTTTTGGAACAGCTCCGTCAAGACCTGCTTTGTCAGCAGATGGATGTGCTCCGGGTTGTCGTCCGCCTTGCTGGGTACCGTCACAGCCACGTACCGCCGGGCGACGCGCACTGCCGCCGTGACCGCGGCCTGCACGTCTGGGATGTGCTCCAGTACCTCCAGCATGGTCACCACGTCCGCGCTCTTCTCCGGCAGGGGGCAGGCGCAGATGTCCGCCCGCAGGGCCGTGAGCCGATCCACGCCGCCCCGGCGGATATCCTCCAGAAAATCGACACGGTGATCCAGTAGGTCAAGGCTGGTCACCGGCACGCCGGGGAACCCATCCAAAAAGGGAAAGAGAAATACGCCCCGGCCGCTGCCCACATCCAGCAGGCTTTCCGGCTGGACGCTCCGCAGAAAGCCCAATATCTGCCTCACCCGGGGCAGACTCTCATGGCCCCGCTTGAACCGGTACAGTTTCACGCCCCAGGCATTTCCCAGATCCAGCAGCGCTGCCAGATCCTGCTCTGTCAGCGCCTGCAGGGGCTTTTCTCCCAGGGCCGGCGGCAGCTGCAGGCCCTGTCGGGCGGCATGGCCCCGCACCGCCGCTGCGGCCAGGGGACGGTAAAGTTCGGTGTATTGCATACGCATCCTCTCTTCCGCCGGCGCCGCTCAAACGGGCGGAGCGGCTTGTTCGCCGCCGAAGCGGTAACAGCCTCTGGCGATGCGCTCGCCGCTGGCAAGGGATATCGCCGTGATCTCCGCGTGGCCGGGAGCCAGATCCAGCCAGAGCATGTTTCCGTCCGTCCACTGCTTTGGCCGGAGGGCTTCCTCCGGCTTGAGCGTGGCGGTGCGGACGCTGCCGCCGTTGACATAGATGATGTTCCTCTCCCGATCCCTCTCCACGCAGCCGCCGGGGCAGTTCATGGAGAGATGGGTGTGCCCGGACAGGAACAGGATGTTCCGGTGATCCTCAATGATCCGCTGCAATTGTCCGTCCCGGCTGAAGTAAGGCATGTCGTTTGGCCGGCGGCGCTGGGGGTTGTGGGCCAGCAGCGGCGCGTGGCACAGCACCACGTGCCAGGCGGCGGGCGTGTCCGTCAGGTGCCTGTCCAGCCAGGGAAGCTGCCCCTGGCGCTGAAAGGCCAGCCTTCGGCCGGGGACGGCGGCGTTCAGTCCCACGATGTCGATGTTACCCAGCCCGGCGGCCCAGGCGCCGCTGTCGTCCCGCTCCACGGAAAGGCCCAGGCGCTCCGCCCGATCCAGCAGCCGATCCTGCAGGGCGTAAAAGCGCGCGCCGGTATCAGGCCGCGGGGGAAAGTCGTGGTTGCCCGCCACGGCCAGCATAGGCGTGTTCGGGGGCAGACGATCCTCTATGAGCTGCCAGAGCAGATCAAACTGCTCCGCCGTGCCGTCGTTGACCATATCCCCGGCGCACAGCACCGCTTCGCCCGTTCCGGCCAGTGCCAGGGCTCTGCCCACCTGCCAGGGCCTACCGCTCAAATGCAGGTCGGTGATAAAACCCAGCCGGACGGCCCCCTCCAGAGGCGGCGCAGGCCGCCGGGAGGGCAGGGGGACGAGGGCTTGCTCCGCTGCCGTCATGTCGGGCGCAGCGGAGCGGACGAAAATGTGGGTGGCCTCCCGGGGCACCGCCCGGCCGCCGGTATATCGGAACACGCCCCGGCCGGCGGGGTCTATGGGAACAAAAGCGAAAGCCGTCCAGTCCGGCAGAGGGCCGTTCTCATCCGCCCACCAGAGGCCCGCCATGAGGGCGCCGGCGGCATGGACTGTATACAGCCCGTCGGCGATGGCTGGGTCATCCCGTTGGATCTGCAGCCGTATCATGCCCGCACCTCCCATGCCAGTGGTTTTCATGCCTTCTGTTGTTTTTCAGCGCCCTGCGCCGTTCTCCCCAGGGCCTCCAGCCGCCGGGTGAACTGATACTCTGTGAGGATGGTCGTCCGCATATCCTTTTTGCCCATGGTGTGTACAAGCTCCCTGTCCCCGGCGTCCGCAAGGGCCTGCCGGAAGGAGGGACACTGTTCGTACATCTGCCGATAGGCCCGGTCGATCAGCCGCTGGAGCTCGTCCGAGAACAGGCCGTAGGCATTTCCCCGCCACCAGACCTTCTTTGTCAGCCTCCACAGGCGCTTTTTCTCTCCGGCCCGCTTCGCATCTTTTCCCACGAGAGCGCAGATCTGGGCCTGTCTGGCGGGCTCCCGGTATTTCAAAGACTGGAGAAAGCCCTCCATCGACCCGCAGGGAACGCCGTCCATGGTAAAGCGGTGCTCCGCAAAATTGGACAGCGCCGAAGAGGGATATTCCCCTTTTGAATAGATATCTATGATGTGCTCTGCAAGATCCATACCGTCTCCTTCATATGCGGCGCCTCTTTTCTCCCGTTCCACAGTACGATCATCCTCCCAAACGGTTTGATCGAGGCAGGATGAATATGTATTGATTATAACGGCTGGAGCCAGAATGTCAAGAAACCGACCGCCGGCGGCGGCCAGCCGCCGAACCGCAGCCGATCCGCCCCGGTACGGCATTCCGCCAGACGGCTGTGGCGCGTATGTACGCCGCCTTTTATACGGCAAGCCCCGGCTCATGGGAGCCGGGGCTTATGTTTTGAGTTCTCTTTACAGGTACTTCATCAGGTTGAAGGCCACGATCAGGCCGGAGAACATGATGGAGACGGTGGAGCACAGCTTGATAAGGATGTTCAGGCTGGGGCCGGAGGTGTCCTTGAAGGGGTCGCCCACGGTGTCGCCCACCACGGCCGCCTTGTGCTGCTCGGAGCCCTTGCCGCCGTGGTTGCCCCGCTCGATGTACTTCTTGGCGTTGTCCCAGGCGCC
>CANQDL010000125.1 GCA_947591105.1 uncultured Oscillospiraceae bacterium | reverse complement strand
CCGGGAGATATTGGCCCGCTGGGCCAAGGCGAAGATCACGGTCATTCCTTTGGCGGGCCTGTGCAGCTTCTACGCCCAGCAGCAAGGCGTCATCATCACCTACTGAGACAATACCGCGGCCAAAAAGAGCGCTGGATCGTTTGGATCCAGCGCTCCTTCCAATGTCGATGGTCATTGACAAGCCCCATTTCCTTGCTTACAATATAAAAGCGTTCTGCGATCCGGCGTCTGCCGGCGGTATTTCACCGCAGGCAGTCGCAATTCCATGAAAGCGAGGGTATTCTATGAAAAGCTATCGGATCTCAGCTCTTCTCTTGACCGCCGCCCTGTTGATCAGTCTGTTGTCCGGCTTTGGTCTGCGCTCTGCGGAGAGCAGCGCGTCCGCTGCCGCGCAGCCGGCGCTGCCGGAGACCCTGCAGCAGGCCTGCGACCTGGGCATTGCCAACGAAGAGACCCTGCGCCGTGGGGACGACATCTGCACCCGGCGGGAGGCCGCCGCCATGCTGGCGCAGGTCCACAAGCTGCGCTATGGCTTCGACAGCCGCTATCTAAACGACCCGGCCGTGGCCGGCTCGGACGATGCCGCCACCCGCTATTATTTCGCGCAGGCGATGTATTTTTCCGCGATGGAGAGCTTTTACGACGCCCCCTATGAAAGCTGGGACGCCTGGGCCGGCTATTGTGAAGCAAATGAGCAGCCGACCATTTGGCCGGATTCCATACTGCTTGGTCCCGACGCAGAGGGCGTTGTGGATGGCGGCGACATTTGGACCCGCTGCCGTGACCTGGATGAGATCCAGCATCCAGAAAACGCAGATGAACTTCGGAACTGGTGGCTCGATTTTGGCTTCGTGCCCGCCGTCAACTATGCTCTGCTCGTCTATGACCGCACGGACGGCACAAGGGTTCTCTCGCTGGATGAGGACGGCAACTTCCGTCCCTATGAGACGATGACGGTGGCGCAGGCCGCCGAGGCGGCCCTGCGGTACTACAACTCCTTTGAGCCGGCGGCGCAGATGGTTCCATATGAGGAGACCGCCGCCTTTGATTCCTCCATCATCACGCCTGCGCTGCTGGAAAAGGAGACCGCCCTGCCCGACGCCAGCTGCGCCTCGCTCCCCGCCGAATGGCACGGCGTTCTGATGTTCGACATGGGGCGGGTCACGAATCAATCGACCGCCCGCGAGCTGGACAAGCAGATTTATGAGTATGAGATCCAGGCCGTCCAGGATGCAGGCTTCAACTTTATCGGCCTAGCCTTCGATTTCTCCGTCCTGCAGGGCCCCGTTCCCGAAGAGGGCAAGCTCAATGAAACGCGGCTGAAACAGCTGGATCAGGTCATCGCTTGGTGCATCGAGCGGGACATCCACGTCGATCTGCGCTGCGCCGGTCTCGGTGGGTTCAAGCGGAGCGATTCCTTTGCCGACTGGTGGGATTGGAATGAGGCCGGCGTCAACGACACGAGCTATGCCGGCGAATTTGCCGCCCTGTGGAAGGCGCTGGCGCAGCGGTATGCAGGGATCCCCAATCGCTATCTGAGCTTCAACCTGTTTATTGAACCGCAAAGCCATTCCGATGAACAGTACGCCGCGTTCTTTGGCCCGGCAGTCACGGCCATCCGCGAGGCCTCGCCGGAGCGTTGCATCATTGCGGACATCCACAGCAATACCCTGACCGGCAGGCCGATGGCGGAGATGGGGGTCGCCCTCTCCTTCCACGCGTATGACCCGCGGGTGTTTTGCGCCCTGAATCCAGAGAATCAGAACGACGCGGCGTATCTGAGCGGCGTGACATGGCCCTACACTGACGCCGATGGGAAGACGTATGACGCTGAGGCCGTGCTGGATTTCAGCACACCGGACAGACCTTCCGCCAACGAGCTGGCGGCGCTTGCCAAAGAATACGGCGTCGGCTTCATGATCGGGGAATGGGGCGTGTTCTGCGACGGCATCCCCAGCAACCGTTACCCGGACGAAACGCTCTACGCCTTTTATAAGGACATGACCGATACCATGGCGGAAAAGGGCTACGGCTGGTGCAACGGCGTTTGGTACGGCAGCCTGGGCATCGAGGCAGCCTACCCGGTGATAACAGTCACCACCTACGAGCAGATCGGGGATCATGCGTGCTACATCGACCAGACCATGCTGAAGTGGTTCCAGGAGTTTAACAGCTGACGATATTTCACCCCAAAGGGCACGCCTGCCCTTTGGGGAAAAGGAGAAAGACCTCTGGCCGACGAACGGAGACCTGTTTGCAGGTCTCCTTCGTCTCCAGAGGTCTTTCGACGTGGTGGAGCTGAGGGGAATTGAACCCCTGTCCGAAAGCATTTCAACGGAACTTTCTCCGGGCGCAGGCGGTTATTTTGCGCTTACGCGCCATTCCCCTTCCCGGCGCAAGCCGTCACGCGATACGGGTCAGGTAGCTTCATGATGCATGGTGCGCTCAAAGCTTTGCGCACGCACGGACGCTGCTAGTCGACGCCCAGGCCCCGGGCCGCAGCGCTCCCGGGCTGGACGGGCCTGCCTTAGGCGGCGGCCAGAACGGTGTTGTCGTTCTCAGTTGATTTGAAAGGTTCCCAGTTTTATGGATGTCCGGGTCATCCGCCCGCTTATTCCGCCCCCACGCCCCCGTCGAAACCATTGCAGCCCCTCGGGGCGCGCCCGCCTGCCGGGCGCGCGGCACGAGAACGATATCAGTTTACATAATTTATGCCTTTTTCGGCGCGGGATAATCCTGGCCGAAGGTCTCCACGGTGACCTTCTGCATGACCTGGGGGGTCAGGGGCTTGTCGCCCCAGCCGGTCTTGGTGGCCGCGATCTTATCCACCACGTCCATCCCCTCCAGCACCTGGCCAAAGGCCGCGTACTGGCCGTCCAGATGGGGGGCGTCCTCATGCATAATGAAAAACTGGCTCCCGGCGGAGTCCGGATCCATGGCCCGGGCCATGCTCAACACGCCCCGGGTGTGGCGCAGATCGTTGGTGTAGCCGTTGGCGGTAAACTCTCCGGGAATGGAATAGCCGGGGTCGCCGGTGCCGTTGCCCTGGGGGCAGCCGCCCTGGATCATGAAGCCGGGGATGACCCGGTGGAAGATCAGGCCGTTATAAAACCCCTTCTGCACAAGGGAGATGAAGTTATTGACTGTGTTGGGGGCGATCTCCGGATAGAGCTCCGCCTTGATCACGCCGCCGTCATGCATTCTGATGGTCACGATGGGATTTTTCATGCGTTTGCCTCCTTGAATTTCCGATCCATTTCGCGCTTTGCACTCTTTTCCGCCGCGTCGCTGCGCTTGTCATAGAGCTTTTTGCCCTTGCACAGGCCCAGCTCCACCTTGACCAGGCTGTCCTTGAAATAGAGGCTCAAGGGCACCAGGGCCAGGCCCTCCTGCTGCACCTTCGCGCCCAGACGGACGATCTCCCGTCGGTGCATGAGAAGGCGGCGGTCACGGTCGGGGTCGGCGTTGAAGTAACTGCCCTGCTTATAGGGACTGATATGCATCCCCTTCACCCAGAGCTCCCCGTTTTTCACCCGGGCGTAGCAGTCCTTCAGATTCAGCGTGCCGGCGCGGATCGACTTGACCTCCGTGCCGGTGAGCTCTATGCCCGCCTCAAAGCGATCCAGGACGAAATAGTCGTGCCGCGCCTTGCGGTTCTCGGCGATCGTCTTGGTTCCCTTTCCCTTGACAGGCATCCGTCTCAACCCCTTCCTGGTGAAGTAATATTATACCGTATTCTCACAGATTTGGCAAACGGAATCCGGCGGTGTTTGAAAAAAGTTTACAACTGCCCTCCCGGCCGGCCGAAATACCGGCGCAGGGTGCCGATGGCGTCCCGATTTATCAGGGCCCGGCCCTGCTCCGCGGCGTGGATCTCCCATGCCGCCGAAACGCTGTCCGCTCGGCCGAACTCATAGAGCCCCGGCCCGGCGGCCTGCCTGTCCACCGCCAGCACGTACCCCTCCCGCACGGCATACAGGGCGCTGGGCCCGTCGGCGCAGGCCAGCGCCCCGGCCAGCAGCGCCTCCAGATCCGGAAAATAAAAGGCCGGCCGGCGTCCCCGTACCGGCCGGGCGATCACCAGCGCGTCCTCCCCGGCGGCAAAGCACTCCGCCTCCATCTCCTCCCAGGGCGCCAGTCCCCGCTCGGCCAGCGCCTGGCGCACCAGCAGCCGGAGCCCGGCCCCGGTGGGCGGCTCCTCCCGGGTGATCCAGATGGACACGGCCGTGTCCGTCGCCTGTACTGTCATCATTATGTATGGCCCTCCTGACGCACGTTTAGTCCGTGAAATGATTATAATACAGAGAATCTTCTCCGCCCAGCATAAAAATGTGGTAATTTGGCGCAGAGTGTGCTATACTGGGCGAAAAAGGTGTTATGTAACCTGTCCGAAGGAGGGATGGCCCTTGGATTACACGGAACAGCCCGTGCGGCGGGTGAGTACCTATCAGGGCGTGGTGGTAGAGCTGACGGAGGACATCGTCAAGCTCTCCAACGGCGCCACCACCGTCCGGGAGGTGGTACACCACCCCGGCGGCGTGTGCGTGGCGGCGGTGGACGCGGACGGGAACGTGGCCATGGTGCGCCAGTTCCGCTACCCCTTCGGCGCCCATCTCTTGGAGCTGCCTGCGGGAAAGCTGGAAAAGGGCGAGGAGCCCTTCCCCGCCGCCCAGCGCGAGCTGAGCGAGGAGACCGGCCTGGAGGCGGATCAGTGGCGGGAGCTGGGGGCCATATGCGTCTCCCCGGGGATCTCCACGGAAAAGCTGTACCTCTACATGGCCACCGGCCTGCATCAGGGCGCGGCCCATCCCGATCCCAACGAGTTTCTGGACGTGGAGCGCATCCCCCTGTCCCAGCTGGTGCAGATGGTGGATCGGGGGGAGATCCAGGACGCGAAAACCGTGGTGGGCGTGCTGAAAACGGCGGCCATTTGGGGCGGCGATTGATTTTTCAGTACATATGTGGTAGAATGGGTTGATTTATCTGCCCGATATGCACAGCGGGCCGGTTCGATTGCCGGCACAATACATAGTTTGGGAGTTCTTATGGAAAAGTATGTCATCCACGGCGGAAAACCGCTGCACGGCCAGGTGGACATCTCCGGCGCGAAGAACGCGGCGGTGGCCATCATCCCCGCCGCCCTCATGGTGCAGGGCGTATGCCGGCTGGAAAATCTGCCCGAGATCAGCGATACCGACACTCTGCTGCACATCCTCACCCATCTGGGCGTGAAGGTACGGATGATAAACCGTACCACTGTGGAGCTGGACTGCACCGACGTACATATGGATCAGCTGACGGAGGAAGTCTGGGTCATGACCCGGCGCATCCGCGCCAGCTATTATCTGATCGGCGCCATGCTTGGTCGCTTTGGCCACGCCCGCAGCACCATGCCCGGCGGCTGCAACTTCGGCGTGCGTCCCATCGACCAGCACATCAAGGGCCTGACGGCCCTGGGCGCGGACGTGAGGACATCCGGCGGCTTCATCACCGCCGCCGCCCAGGGCGGACGGCTCCGGGGCGGCACGGTATATCTGGATAAGGTCTCCGTGGGCGCCACCATCAACATCATGATCGCCGCCGCCACCGCCGAGGGCCGCACCGTCATCGAGAACGTGGCCCGGGAGCCCCACATCGTGGACCTGGCCAACTTCCTCAACTCCATGGGCGCGGACGTGCGCGGCGCGGGCACCGACGTGATCAAGATCCGGGGCGTGAAGCAGCTGCACGGCGGCTCCTATACCCTCATTCCCGACCAGATCGAGGCCGGCACCTACATGGCGGCGGTGGCCGCCGCGGGCGGCGCCGTGCGGGTGTCCAACGTGATCCCCAAGCACCTGGAGTGCATCTCCAACAAGCTGCGGGAGATGAACGTGGAGGTGGAGGAGGGCGACGATTACGTTCTCGTCCGCCGGGAGGGCCCCCTGCACCCCGCC
>CANQDL010000124.1 GCA_947591105.1 uncultured Oscillospiraceae bacterium | reverse complement strand
GGGCCCTTCGGGGGTCTCGATGGGGCACAGACGGCCGTAGTGGCTGTAGTGCACGTCGCGCACGTCGAAGTTGGCCCTCTCCCGGCTCAAGCCGCCGGGGCCCAGGGCGGACATACGCCGCTTGTGGGTCAGCTCCGCCAGGGGGTTGGTCTGATCCATGAACTGGCTCAAAGGCGAGGAGCCGAAAAACTCCTTGATGGCCGCGGACACGGGCCGGATGTTGATAAGGCTCTGGGGGGTGATCACGTCCAGATCCTGCAGGGTCATCCGCTCCCGGATCACCCGCTCCATGCGGGCAAAGCCGATGCGGAACTGGTTTTGCAAAAGCTCTCCCACGCTGCGCACCCGCCGGTTGCCCAGATGGTCGATGTCATCGGCGGTACCCACTCCGTGGGCCAGGCAGTTGAGATAGTTGACAGAGGCAAACACGTCGTCGGCCACGATGTGCTTGGGGATCAGCACGTCGATGTTCTCCACGATGGCGTCCCGCAGGGCGGCCTCGTCGTCGCCGAACTGCTCCAGCAGCTGGCGCAGCACCAGCCAGCGCACGTTCTCCTTCACGCCCAGCTCGGCCGGGTCAAAGGACACGAAGGCGTTCATGGGCACGGTGCCGTTGCCGAACACCCGGATCACGTCGCCCCGCTCGGTCTCCACGGTGGCCTCCAGCAGGCCCCGGGCGGCCAAGGCCTCGGCCCGGTCGCGGGTGAGCTTCTCCCCCGCCTCGGCCACGATCTCGCCGGTCTGCAGATCGGCGATGGGGGCGGCCAGCTTGCAGCCGATGATGCGGCTCCACGCCGCCAGCTTCTTGTTGATCTTGTACCGGCCCACGTTGGACAGCTCATACCGCCGCCGGTCAAAGAACAGACCGTCCAGCATGGCCTCGCTGGTCTCCACGGTGGGGGGATCGCCGGGCCGCAGCTTGCGGTAGATCTCCAGCAGGGACTCCTCCCGGCTGTGGCAGGTGTCCCGCTCCAGGGTGTTGACCATGCGCTGATCCTGGCCGAACACCTCCAGCAGCTGCTCGTCGGTGACGGCCCCCGCCTCCAGATCGCTCACGCAGGTGAGCCAGGTGTGGGGCTTCTGGGGGTCGTAAGCGCCCAACACCCGCAAAAGCCAGGTCACCGGGATCTTCCGGTTCTTGTCGATGCGGACGTAGAAAACGTCGTTGCCGTCGGTCTCATACTCCAGCCAGGCGCCGTGATAGGGGATGGTGGTGGCGCCGTAGAGGTTGACGCCGGCCTTGTCCTGGTGGGCGTCAAAGTACACACCGGGGGAGCGGACGATCTGGGAGACGATCACGCGCTCGGCGCCGTTGATGATAAAGGTGCCGCTGTCGGTCATCAGGGGGAAGTCCCCCATGAAGATCTCCTGCTCCTTGATCTCCTCCGTCTCCTTATTGCGCAGACGGACGGAGACCTTCAAAGGCGCGGCGTAGTTGGCGTCCCGGCTCTTGCACTCCTGCACGGAATACTTGGGCTTTTCGTCCATAGAGTAGTCCACGAAGGACAGCTCCAGATTCCCGGAATAGTCCGTGACCGTGGCCACGTCCCGGAACACGTCCCGGAGCCCCTCCTCCAGAAACCACTTGTAGGAGTTCTTCTGGATCTCCAGCAGGTTGGGCATGTCTTGGATCTCTTCGACACGGGCAAAGCTCTTGCGGAGCGTTTTGCCGTAGTAGACTTCCTTGGGCATGAAAGTCGATCACTCCTTTGGAATATGATACGCTGGGGGCGGTTGTTACATTTTGTGTCTATTGCCTTGATTTTTTCTGTGAATGTGGTACAATAGGTTTCAGAGAGGATGGGTACAAGTGCCCATCTTTCTGAGCATAGCGTATCATTTTACCATTTTCTGTTTGGGCTTGTCAAGCCTGTTTTTCCATTTTTATCATATTGTTTTTTCCGGCGGCGAGAGTATCGCCGCTTTTTCCTGTGAGGGGGCATTTGCATGGACTATCGGGCTACCATCGTACTGTACGGGATCCTGCTGCTGGCGCTGTATCTGCTGTGGCGGGAGGGGCTTCTGCGCACCCGGCTGCACCAGGCCGTCGCGCTCTTTCTTGTGTCCCTGGCCTTCGTGCTGCGCTACTGCTTCCTCACCTATGAGACGCTGGACTATCAGGACTGGATCAGGGTGTGGATACAGTCTCTGCGGGACATGGGCCCCTGGAAGGGCCTGGGCCAGGAGATCTGGAGCTGCAACTATAACGTGCCGTACCTGTACTTCCTCTCCCTGATCTCCATGAGCGGCGTGCGCGACCTGCTGCTGGTGAAGCTTTTGAGCATCTTCTTCGACGTGGTGCTGGCCTGGGCTGTGATGCGTCTGACGGGCCTGCTCACCGGCGGCGACCCCTCCAAAAAGCTGTTCGCCTTCGCCCTGACCCTGTGGCTGCCCTCGGTGGTGCTCAACGGCTCCCTCTGGGGCCAGTGCGACAGCATCTACGGCGCCTTCGCGGTGCTGGCCATTTACCTGGCCCTGGACGGCCGGCCGGGCCTTTCCGTGGCGTCGGCGGCTTTGAGTGTGTCCTTCAAGCTCCAGGGCGTGTTCATCCTGCCGGTGTACTTCCTCTTCCTGGTGGCCGGGAAGATTAAGATCCGGCACATCCTGGTGTTCCCCGCCACGTACGTGCTGTCCATCCTGCCCGCCGTGCTGGCCGGACGGAACTTCTGGGAGCTGCTCACCCTGTACCTGCGCAACACCAGCACCATCGGGGACGGGCTCAACTACAACTCCTCCTCCGTCTACGCCCTGTTCGACTTCAGCGGCCTGTCCGCCGCCTCGGCGGAGCGGGTGGGCATCGTGCTGGCGTTCTTCTTCTGCGCGGGGCTGTTCGTCTGGTTCGTGCTCCGGTTCCAGCATGCCAGCGACCGGGCCCTGTTCGGCGCGGCGGTGCTGTTCGCCATCGGCGTGCCCTTCCTGCTGCCCCACATGCACGACCGGTATTTCTTCGTGGCCGACATCCTCACGCTGGCCATGGCGGTGTCCGCCCCGGCGTTCTCCCCCGCGGCGGTGTGCGTCAGCTTCGGCTCCCTGCTGGGCTATCACGCCTATCTGAAAATGCGCTACCTGCTGCCCATGCGATACGGCGCCGTGGCCATGCTCCTGGCCCTGATCCTGACGGCGGTCTACACCGCCCTGCAGCTGCACGCCGCCCCCGCCCCCAAGCAGGAGGAATAAAAAAGAGAATATGCGCACCGGCCCGCAGGCAAATGCCTGCGGGCCGGCTTTATTCTGTCAAACGCTTATCCGATGGCCTGGAAGGTATAGCCGTTGGCCGCCGCAAAGGTCTCGGCCGTGGAGCCGGCTGCGCCGCATATGACGGTCTTGCCGGGCACGCCCATGGTCTCAGGGGGCATGTCGCTGATGTAGCAGTTGGGGTAGCGCACCGTGATGCTGGCCAGATTCGTGCAGCCCTGGAACGCGCCGCCGCCGATCTCCTCCACAGAATCGGGCAGATCCACGGACGTAAGTCCGCAGTCGTTGAACGTATACATATTGATGAATGTCCAGCTATTGGGGATGGTGATGCTCTTCAGCGAGGTGCATCCAGAGAAAGCGCCGGGGCCTGCCTCCGTGACAGAGGCGGGGATGGTGACGCTGGTCAGACTGGTGAATCCATAGAAGGAGGTATCGCCGATATACGTGATACCGGAGGGGATGACGACCTTCTTCACTTTCTCGCGGGAATCATACCAGTCGTGCTGGTCGCCCTGGGGGAAGGCGTACAGCTCGCCCGTGCCGGAGATGGTCAGGGTGCCGGTCTCATCCAGCTTCCAGGTGGCGGTCTCGCCGCACTTGCCGCTGGCGATCACCTTGGGGGTCTTCGTCCAGCTCACGCCCGTGGTGTCATAGCCGCTGGTGTACTTTTTCCCCGCCTTGTCGATGCACCGCACCGTGAAGCTGTATTTCGTCCCGGTCTTGGGGCTCTTCCAGGTGTAGCTGGCAGAGGTGGTGTCCGCAAGCTTCGTCCACTTGCCGCTGCCGGACTTGTAGAATACCCGGTACTTCGCCGCACCGCCGGACTTGCTCCAGCTGATCTTCACCCCGCTTCCGGACGCAGCCGCCTTGATGTTCTTCGGCGCCGCGATGTAGGTCAGGCTCTTGCCCGTGCCGTCGTAGGAACTGGTGAAGCTGGTGCCCGCCTTGTTCATGCACCGCACCGTGAAGCTGTACTTGGTGCCGCTCTTGGCTTTCGTCCAGGTGTAACTCGTTTTGGTGGTGTTGGCGATCTTCGTCCACTTGCCAGAGCCGGTCTTGTAGTACACCCGGTAGCTGCCCGCGCCGGTCACCTTGCCCCAGGTGATCGTCACGCCCGTGGCGGCGTTGGACACCTTGCTGATCTTGGGCGCGGCCACATAGGTGATGGACTTGCCCGTGGTGTTGTAGGCGCTGGTGTAGCTCTTTCCGTCCTTCGTCACGCACCGGATGGTGAAGCTGTACTTTGTCCCGCTCTTGGCCTTCTTCCAGGTGTAGCTGGTCTTGGTGGTGTCCCCGATCTTCTTCCAGCCGCTGGAGCCAGTCTTGTAGAAGATCCGGTACTTGGCCGCGCCGCTCACCGCCGTCCAGCTGATCTTCACCCCCGTGGTGGTGTTGGACAGCTTGGGCACCGCCGGGGTCTTCAGCTTGTAGTAGGTGATGGACTTGCCGGTCTTGTCGTATGTACTTGCCTTGCCGTACTTGTCGAGGGCTTTGACGGTGAAGGTGTACTTGGTGTTCACCTTGGCGCTCTTCCAGGTGTAGCTCGTGCCGGTCACGTCCGCAAGCTTCGTCCACTTGCCGCTCTTCTTGTAATATACGCTATACTTGGTCGCGCCGGAGACCTTGCTCCAGCTGACCTTCACGCCGGTGGTGGTGTTGCTCACCTTCAGGTTCTTGGGCTGATCCGGGCCCGTGGGGGCCTTGCCCAGGCTCTTGAATTCACGGCCATGAGTATTGGCGTATTTCTCGGCCGTGGAGCCGTCATAGCCCTGGATGACCGCGCCGGCAACCGTTACTTCCTGGCCGTTTTCGTAGGTCACATAGGGATCTCTGCCCAGGGTGGGGAGGCCCCCATCATCATCCGCGATCTTGCAGTCCGGGTTGCGGACGGTGATGGGGCCCTCCGCTACGCTGCCGAAGGCGTACGAGCCGATGCTGCTCACGCTGCGCGGCAGATCCACTTTATCCAGCGAGACCCACATAAACGCCCGCTCTCCAATGGTCTTGACAGAGTCGGGGATCGTCACGTTCCGCAGAGAGCTGTTGTTGCTGAACGCCGGGTACTGGATGTCCGTCACCGTGTTGGGGATGGTGTAGCTGGTAGCGGTCTTCCCCACAGGATAGACGAGAAGCTTCGTCTTGCTGGCGTTGAACAGCACCCCGTTCACAGAGGCATAGTTCTTGTTGCCGCTGGCGACGTTGATGTTCGCCAGGTCAAAGCTGCTCTGGAAGACGTTCTCCCCCATCTTGGTGACGCTGGCGGGTATCGTGATGCTGGTCAGGGAATTGCAGTTGGCAAAAGCATAATTTTCAATGGTCTTTACGCTGCCCAGATCCACGCTGGTGAGCTTCGAGCAGCGGCCAAACGCCCACTCGCCGATGGTGGTGACGCTGGCAGGTATCGTGATGCTGCTGATGGCCGTGCCGGTAAAAGCATTCTCGCCGATGCTGGTCACGGTGTTGGCAATGGTGACGCTGGTCACGCTTGAGCAATCCTCGAAGGCCCGGATGCCGACGCTGGTCACGCCCTTATTAATGACCACCTTCTTGATCTGCTCGCGCAGGCTGCTCCAGGGTGTCTCCGGGAAAACATCGTTTGCCCAGTCGGTCGCCCAGTTGTCCATCTTGCCGCTGCCGGAGATGGTCAGGGTGTCGCCGGAAAACGACCACTTCACGCCGTCGCCGCAGCTGCCGGAGTTGGCGTCCTTGTCCTCCGCCTCTTCCTCGGCGGCCAGATCTTCCTCCGCGGGCTCTTCCGCCGGCTCCTCTGCGGGTTCTTCCGCCGGCTCTTCCACGGGCCCCTCAACAGGGGCCGCGGGCGCTTCCGGCTCCGGGGTGACCTCCGGCTCCGCCGGCACTTCCGTCACAACGGGCACT
>CANQDL010000123.1 GCA_947591105.1 uncultured Oscillospiraceae bacterium | reverse complement strand
ATCCGCCGGTGGAGATAGTGTCGCCGTCGTTGACCATCATAGCCGCTTCTTCCGCGGTGATGATACGAACCTTTTTCATGGATGATGACCTCGCTTATTTATTCTGGAAATGCTTTTCCTTGCGCTTCTCCAGGAAGGCGCCCATGCCCTCCTTCTGGTCGGCGGTGGCGTAGCACATGGCGAACAGCTCGTTCTCCAGGGCGATGCCGTCGTCGATATCCATCTGCATGCCCCGGTCGATGCAGGCCTTGGCATACTTGACGGCGATGGGGGCGTTGACGGTAAAGCTCTTGGCCATGGCGATGGCGCCGGGGATCAGCTCCTCGGGGGCGTACATGGCGTTGGCAAGACCGATCTGCACGGCCTCGGCGGCGCCGATGGTCTTTCCGGAGAAGATCAGCTCCTTGGCCTTGGAGATGCCGATCCGGCGGGGCAGACGCTGGGTGCCGGAGAAGCCGGGGGTGATGCCCAGGCCCACCTCGGGCTGGCCGAACTTGGCGCCGCCCTTGCCCTCGGCGTTGGGGCCGGCGGCCAGGATGATATCACAGCTGAGAGCCAGCTCGCAGCCGCCGCCCAGGGCGAACCCGTTCACCGCGGCGATGGTGGGGATCTCCAGCTTCTCGATGCGGCGCATAAGGGCGCTGCCCCGCTGGCCCCACTTGCGGCCGGCAGCCACATCCATGGGATACTGCTCGCCGATGTCGGCGCCCGCCACGAAGGAGCGGCCGGAGCCGGTGATGATCAGCGCGCCCAGCTCGGCGTCCTGCTCGATCTGGCCCACCAGGTCGATGAGCTCCTCGATGACGGTGGAGTTCAGGGCGTTCAGGGCCTCGGGCCGGTTGATGGTCAGAATGCCGATGTTGTCCTGCTTTTCGTACTGGATGGTAGTGTACATGATGGATCAAACCTCCTGATCTTCCGATTTTGTGATCCGGCCGGGAGGGCGGCCGCAACCGCTCCCGCCAGGTCGATACACAATTCTATATCGGGATTATAAAGCAAATTATATGCCAACTGTTCAAAAAAAGGAAGATATCCTTTGATATTTTATCATTCATGACAAATTCGGCGTTTCATTTTTGGTGAAAACCCCACACCCATTCCGAACATTTTCCTGTCCGGCCGCCGGAAAGGGCCGCCGGGAGCCGTCTTGCGGCCGCCGCCCGGCGCTTTTTGTGCCAAAAATGGTGCTGTTGCGGTCGCAGCTGTTCCAAAAATGGAACTTGTGCTGTCGGGGCAGATGTGCTATGATAAACGGGCAACAGGGTCATCCCAACCCCGCTCCGTTTCAGGATTTTCCCATTTGCAGACCAGCGCCCTCTCTCTGGGCGCGGCAGGAGGTCGTTTCAAAAATGGAACATCTGACAGAGACTGACGCCACCGCCCGCGCCCTGCGGGCGCAGGTGGCAGAGCTGGAGAGCCGCATCCGCATCACCACCGCCTTCATGGAGCACTCCACGGACGCCATCCAGATATCCGACCGGAACATGGTCACCGTGTTCGTGAACCGGGCCTACGAGGTGCTGACAGGCATCCGCCGGGAGGAACAGGTGGGCGTGCCGGTGGCGGAGCTGGTGGCCCGGGGCCTGATCACCCCGGGCAGCGCCTGCGCCATGGTGGCCAGCACCCGGGAGCCCTGCACCATCGTGCAGAGCTTTCCCCGCACCGGACGGAGCGCCCACGTGTCCTGCCGGCCGGTGTTCGACGAGCGGGGGGAGATCGAATTTTATCTCTGCAACGACAGGGATCTGGACGAGATCAAAAACCTGCGCACGGAGCTGCAGCAGGTCACGGTGCTGAAAAACCGGTATCTCTCCGAGCTGGAGTTGCTGCGCTCCCAGCTGCCCAGCACCGGGGACATGGTGGTCTCGGACGACGCCATGCTCAAGGTGATGAGCCGGGCGGCACGGGTGGCCCGGGTGGACTCGCCGGTGCTGGTGCTGGGGGAGACAGGCGTGGGCAAGGACGAGGTGGTGCGCTT
This sequence comes from uncultured Oscillospiraceae bacterium, assembly GCA_947591105.1. Lineage (GTDB taxonomy): Bacteria > Bacillota > Clostridia > Oscillospirales > Oscillospiraceae > CAJOIG01. The sequence continues at coordinate 4,131 of CANQDL010000123.1, read as the reverse complement.
TATCCACCGCAACAGCGAGCGCGCCGGCCAGCCGCTGGTGTCCATCAACTGCGGCGCCATCCCGGAGGCCCTTTTCGAGAGCGAGGTGTTCGGCCACGAGGGCCACGCCTTCACCGGCGCCGGCAGCCGCCCCAAGGCCGGTCTTTTTGAGACGGCCGACCACGGCACGGTGTTTTTGGACGAGGTGGGAGAGCTGAGTCTCAACATGCAGGCAAAGCTGCTGCACGTGCTGCAAAGCCAGTCCTTCCTGCGGGTGGGAGGCAACCGGCCCATCCAGCTGGACGTGCGGATCATCGCGGCCACCAACCAGGACTTGGAGCAGATGGTGCGCGAGCGCCGTTTCCGGGAGGATCTTTTCTACCGGCTGAACGTCATCTCCATCCGCGTGCCGCCCCTGCGGGAGCGGCTCAACGACATACTGCCCCTGGCCCAGCACTTTCTGGCCATGTACAACGACAAATACGGCCTGAAAAAGGAGTTCTCCCCCGGGGCCCGCTTCACCCTTCTCCACTGCCGGTGGGAGGGCAACGTCCGCCAGCTGAAGAACGTGGTGGAGCAGGCGGTGATCCTCACGGACGGGGACGTGATCCGGCCGGAGAGCCTGTCCATCAACGTGGAGAGCCCCTCCCTGTCCGGGGAGGGCCTGGCCGGGGACATGGGGCTGGACGAGCTGTTGGAGCGGGTGGAGCTGCAATACCTCAACCAATACTATGACAGCTGCGGCAGCGTCCGGGACGCCGCCCGCCGGCTGAAGATGTCCCCCACCACCTTCCTGCGCCACAAGACCCGCCTTACGGAAAAATACGGCGGCTGACCGCGCCCTCGAACGGGAAAGGAGCCTTCGCCTTGGAACTGCGCCAGAGTCAGACCCAACAGCTCACCCAGCAGCAGCTTCAGAATCTGGAGCTGCTGCAGATGAGCGCGTTGGAGCTGGAGCAGTATGTCCAGCAGCTGGCGCTGGAGAACCCTCTGGTGGAGCTGGCGGATACCGCCGGGCCGGCCGCCGGCCCCGACGACGAGCTTGTCCACCGGCTGCGCTGGCTGGAGGAAAACGACCGGCAGAACACCTTCTATCACCAGGTGAGCGAGGACGAGCTCGACCCTCTGGCCCAGGCGGGCAGCGACGGTGGTCTGGAGGAGACGCTGTACCGGTTCATCTCCCGGCAGCTGCCGCCTCTGCGCCTGCCGGCGGAGGTGAACAGCGCGGTGCTGTATCTGGCCGCCTGCTTGGACGACGACGGTTACCTGCGCGCCGCCCCGGAGGAGCTGGCCGCCGGTTCGGGCATCTCTCTGCCCGTGCTGGAGCGGGCGCTGGAGGTGCTGCGCTCCCTGGAGCCGGCCGGGGTGGGCGCGGCCGATCTGGCCCAGTGCCTGGGCCTGCAGCTGGAGCGCATCGGGCAGACCGGCCCCGCCGCGGCCATCGTCCGGGAGCACCTGGAGTCTCTGGCCCGGGGCCACTACAAGGCCATCGCCGGAGCACTGGGGGTGTCCCAGACCCAGGTGCGCCAGGCCGCCCGGATCATCCGGGAGCTGGAGCCCCGGCCGGGTGCCCTTTTTCAGCGGCCAGAGCAGACCCTCTACATACAGCCGGACGTGTTCATCGAGCCGGACGAGACCGGCCGCTACGTGGCCGCCTGCGGCGGGACGGATCGGCCGCCCTTCCATCTGAACGCCTACTACCGGCATCTTCTGGCCCAGACGGCCGATCCCCAGGTGCGGGAGTACCTGGCGGGCAAGCTCCAGCAGGCGAAAAACATCCTCCAGGCCGTCGCCCGCCGCCGGGACACGCTTCTGCGCTGCGCCCAGGCCATCGCCGACCGGCAGAGCGGCTTTTTCCGGGACGGGCCCACCGCCCTGACGCCCATGCGCATGGCGGACGTGGCCGCCCAGTGCGGTATCCACGAGTCCACCGTCAGCCGGGCCATCCGGGGCAAGAGCATCCAGTGCGCGCGGGGGGTGTTTCCCATGAGCTACTTCTTCACCCGCCCGGCCGACCACAGCGGCGCCAACGCCTCCGGCGGCACCGCCGCCCGGGCGCTTCTGCGCCAGATCATCGACGGCGAGGACAGAGCCCACCCTCTCTCCGACGAAAAGCTCCGGGCCCGCATGGCCGCGGAGGGCTGCCCCGTCTCCCGGCGCACCGTGGCCAAATACCGGGAGCAGATGTGCATCCCGGACGCCGCCGCCCGCCGGCAGTGAGCCCCGGGGCGGGACGGCCCCGGCCCTCGCTCAAAGGGCGAACAGCGCCCGGAAGGTGCTCTGTCCGGCCACGCCGTCCGCCGCCAGGCCGGAGGCGGCCTGATAGCCGCGCACCGCGGCGGCCAGCCCCGGCCCGTATTTTCCGTCCAGGCCGTTGGGATCGTAGCCCAGGCTGTAGAGCCGCCCCTGGAGCGTCTTTACCGCGTCCCCCTTATCGCCGCTTTTCAGGGGCCGGATCTGCAAAAGCCCCTCCAGTGCCCGCAGCAGCGCCGCCTGCCGGGTGGCCGGGCCGTACTGCCCGTCCGGCGTCACCCCCAGCCAGCTCTGCCAGGATCTGACCTGTTCTGCGGCCGCAGCGCCCGACTGGCCGTCGTAATCCGGGTGGCCGTAGCCGTCGATGTAGCTGTCCGCCTGCCGGCGGGTACGCTTTTGCACCTGGCTGCCCGCGTTTCCCTCCACGGCGGTGATCGTCTCGCCGGACACGGCCGTGACGATGCCCGTGTGCACCAGCCGGCCGTTTTCCTGGTAAAAGACCTGATCTCCCACCCGGGGCGTCCGGTCATAGCGGCCTTTGGCCTTGTAATACCCCGCCGAGAAGGGGCACGCGGCCCCCAATGGCCCGCTCTGGTACTCCATCAGCTGGCCCTCGGTCTTGCCGAAGGCCTTGAAGAACACCCAGTCCACGAAAACGTCGCACCACTCGTAGCCGTTCTTGTTGCCGTTATAATACCCGGCGTCCCACAGATCCCGGGCGTATTTCGTCCAGTTTCCCGTGCCGGCGTTGGCGGTTTTCAGATCCAGCCGCCCGTTGCTCGCCTTCTCCTGATAGCCCACCTCCCCCAGGGCGATGGACACCACCTTTTCCACATCCGTCATACCCTCTGCTCCTTTCCGGGCAAGGCCCATCCAGTCTATGCGTCCCGGGCCGGCGCCGTCACGGCGTGGAAATTAAAGAGATACTGCATCAAAACGGGGTGCCGCTGCGGCAAGAAAGGGCAATTCTATACAAATAATGTCAAGAAACGGAATCCCGGCCTTTTCAAAAGGGCCGGGATATGTTATACTAACTAATAGATCCGATAAATTGGGTCACACTGAAAGAGAGGATAGGAAACCATGTCTACAAATAAAGCCGGAAAATTTGACAGTCTGAAGCTGGATAACCAGCTGTGCTTCCCCCTTTACGCCTGCTCCCGTGAGGTCGTCAAACGCTACACTCCCTATTTGGACGCGTTGGAGCTGACCTACACCCAATACGTGGCCATGCTGGTGCTGTGGGAGCACGGAAGCGTGACGGTCAAGCAGGCGGGGATCCTTCTCCACCTGGACTCCGGCACTCTGACGCCGCTGTTCAAGCGCCTGGAGGAGAAGGGACTGGTCACCCGCAGCCGTTCCAAGGAGGACGAGCGGAGCCTCATCGTCACCATCACCAAGCAGGGGGAGGCGCTCAGGGAACGGGCGGCCGATATTCCGGCCAAGATGTCCTCCTGCCTCGCGCTGGAGCACGGCGAGGCCATCCAGCTGTACACCCTGCTGCACAAGCTGCTGGACTCCCTTTCCTGAAACCGATATGACCCGGCCGCCGGATGCCAACGCATCCGGCGGCCGGTGAGCTTGTCAAAAAACGAGTTTTTTTGACAGCTCGGATTGAATCTGCTCGGCGGGAGTGAATCCCGCCGGCATAATCCAAAAGCCTGATGTATTGCGGCTTTTGGATTGACGCGCGGCCCGCCGCGCGGCTCGGCCTGACCGGCCTTCGCTCCCCTCTCTTCCATTCTTTTACAGCCTGCCCGGCCGCCGGATGCGTTGGCATCCGGCGGCCGGTTTTTTGCGCCTTCGGCAAGATGGGGTCCCAAAAAGGCACGCTTGCCTTTTGGGGAGAGGAGGAGCCGCGAGCCATTCGAGCCATGCCGCTGGCGGCATGGGGAGACC
>CANQDL010000122.1 GCA_947591105.1 uncultured Oscillospiraceae bacterium | reverse complement strand
ATGTATTGCGGCTTTTGGATTGACGCGCGGCCCGCCGCGCGGCTCGGCCTGACCGGCCTTCGCTCCCTTTCATCCATTCTTTGACAGTCTGAAGGCGCTGCATTTGCAGCGCCTTTTCCATATACACATTTTGAGAAAAATCTGCCCCGATGTGAAACCAAATGCCGCTTTGCGGCGATATGAATAACGACAGCTGTCAAGCATGACCGTGGGGAGGTGATGACTGTGGATGAAAAAAGGGCTCTGCAGGGCATAGCCCGGGGCGACGAGGATGCCCTGGTCTGGGCCATGGATCGCTACGGCCCCTATGTGAGCGCCGTCGTATACAACATTTTGCGCGGCGCCGTGGCGCCGGAGGATCGGGACGAGGTGTGCGCGGACGTGTTCTTCACGCTTTGGACGAGCGGCTGGAAGATCCGGCCCGGCAAGCTGAAGGCATGGCTGGGCGGTGTGGCCCGCAATCTGGCGCGGAGAAGGCTGCGCTCCGTCGGAGGCGAGCTTCCGCTGGAGGAGGACGTGCTCATTCTGTCGGACAGCGACCCGGTTCGCCGGATGGAGGATCGGGAGCAGGCGGCCTTTCTGCATCAGGCCCTGCTGGCCATGGGCCAGCCTGACAGAGAGATATTCCTTCGCCGCTATTACTACTGCCAGCCTCTGTCCCAGATCGCAGAGCAAATGCGTATGAATCTCTCCACAGTCAAGACCCGCCTGCATCGCGGGCGGAGGAAGCTGAAGGAAGTATTGCAAAATGGAGGCTATGACGTTGAAGATCAGGATATCTGACATGATGGATCACATCCGGGACGACACGGTGGACATCCAAGCTGCGGACAGGGCCTCCATGGAAAGGATCAAGGAGGCAACTATGGGAAAGATACACACACAGCCCAGCACGGGAAGCCGGAGCCGGAGACCGGCGCGGGCGGCGCTGGCCGTGGCAGCCGCCGTGCTGGCGCTGGCCCTGTCCGTCACCGCCTACGCCGTGGGCAATTACACGGACTTTTTCGACGCATTTTTCGGCACCGCGCCCGCCTCTGCCCAGACGGATGACGGCGGCACTGTCAGCGTAAAGTCCCATCAGGAGACCTATGAGGACGAGGTCACCGGCTCCGTCACTACCTACACCGTACCCGGCTACCAGCTGGTGCAGATAGACGAGCAGGAGGCCGACCGGCTTCTGGGCCCCTATGTGACCGTGCCGGATAACACCTGGAGCGTGGACGGCTACACGGTACAGCTGCTGGGCTACATCCAGGACGAGGCGGGCTCCTCCCGGCTGTATTATTCCATTGAAAACCCGGACGGATTGAAGAACATCGCCACCTGGGATCAGAACGGCTATACTGCCGCCGGCCCGGCGGATCAGACAAAATTCCGGGTCATGTGCTACGGCCAGGCGCTCTATGTGGACACCGCAAAGAGCACGGACACCAAGATATATCTCTGCGCGCCGGAGGTGGTCGGGCCCCATGACGACGGCACGCGTCTGGCTGTCCTGGACAACAGCGGCACCCTGGTGGAGCAGCTTGACGTCAAGGCCGATTCCCTTGTTCCCACCCTGACGGCCCGGGGAGAGGATTTCCAGATCATGCTCTCCCCCATGGGCGCACGGGTGACGACCCTGGGGTTGAAGAGCTTATATCCGAACGAGAGCTATCTCTCCATCACCATGACAGACGGCTCTGAATACACGGTATTTTCCGCCGGAGATGAGATCGACAATACCAGCTATTCCTGCGGCTTTGAGCCCGATTCCCCCTACGGGGCGAGTACGATCCACTGCTTCAACCGCATCATCGACCCGGCGCAGGTGGCGTCCGTCACCGTCACCGGCATGGCAGAGCCGGAGGACGGTTCCGACCCTACCTACGTCACCGAGACCATCGAATTTTGAGATCCACAAAGCGGACAGCGGATGGCTTTGCGCCATCCGCTGTCCGCTTTATACCATGTCAGGGGGCATATACCTGCGGCCGCTCCGATATCTGAGCGGCGGCGGGAGCGCCCTGGGAAGTGCCGTTATTAATTTGTTTTTAATTAAATGTATCCGCATGCAGGTCAAACAGCTGGGCGATCCGCTCCTTCAGGGGGCGGTTCTCCGGCCTGTCCAGGGCGGGGTCGGCGGCCAGCAGGGCCTGGGCCTGCTGCTGGGCCTGCTTGAGCACCCGCATATCGCCGGCCAGATCGGCCACGTGCATCTCCGGCAGGCCGTGCTGGCGGGAGCCGAAGAAGTCGCCGGGGCCCCGCAGGCGCAGATCCTCCTCGGAAATGAGAAAGCCGTCGTTGGTCTTGGTCATGATGTCCAGGCGGGCCCGGGCGTCGGGGGTGTCCGCGTCGGAGAACAGCACGCAGTAGCTCTTGTGCCGGCCCCGGCCCACCCGGCCCCGGAGCTGATGCAGCTGGCTCAAACCAAACCGGTCGGCGTTCTCCACGATCATCAGCGCCGCGTTAGGTACGTCCACGCCCACTTCGATGACGGTGGTGGACACCAGTATGTCATAGTCCCCCGCGGCAAAGGCGGCCATGACCTTATCCTTGTCCCTGGCCTTCATCCGGCCGTGGACGCAGGCCACCCGCAGATCGGGGAACACGTCCTTCTGCAGGGATTTGGCGTAGCTCTCCGCGCTCTTGACGTTGGCGGGCAGTTCCTCGTTCTCGTCCACCATGGGGCAGACGATGAACACCTGCCGGCCCTCGCCCACCAGCCGCCGGACGAAGCGCCATATGCGCTGGCGCATATCCTCTCCCAGGGCGAAGGTGTCCACCTTCTGCCGGCCGGGAGGCAGCTCGTCCAGCACGGACACGTCCAGATCCCCATAGATGATCAGCGCCAGGGTGCGGGGGATGGGGGTGGCGGACATGACCAGCACATGGGGCCGAGTCCCCTTGCCGGACAGGGCGCTGCGCTGCTCCACGCCGAAGCGGTGCTGCTCGTCGGTGATCACCAGCCCCAGATCGGCAAAGCGCACGCCTGCGCTGATGAGCGCGTGGGTGCCCACGGCCACCTGGGCCAGGCCCGCCTGGAGCAGTTCGTTGGCGCTGCGTTTTTCCGACGCCTTCATGGAGCCGGTCAGCTTGACCACCCGGATGCCGTAGGGCTCCAGGGTCTGGGAGAGGTTGACATAATGCTGCTCCGCCAGGATCTCCGTAGGGGCCATGAAGGCGGACTGAAGGCCGTTTTTTGCCGCCTGCCAGATGAGCGCCGCGGCCACCAGCGTCTTGCCGCTGCCCACGTCGCCCTGGAGCAGCCGGTTCATGGGGGTGCCGGAGGCCATGTCGGCCATGGCCTCCTGTACCGCCCGGCGCTGGGCGGTCGTGGGGGCGTAGGGGAGAGCGGCCCAAAAATCGTCCATGGGATGCGGGACGAGCTTCCGGCCGTCGCCGGCGGCGCGCTTTTGCCGCATCATACCCAGGGCGGCGGCCAGGGTGAACAGCTCCTCGAACACCAGCCGGCGGCGGGCCTGCTCCAGGGCCTGCTCGTCCCGGGGGAAGTGGATGTTCTCGTAGGCATACCGTGCCTGGGCCAGCTGCATCTGCTCCCGCAGGGCGGGGGGCAGCACGTCCGGCGCCCGGTCGCCGCAGTCGCTCAGCGCCTGGGCGATGGCGCTCATGAGCAGCTTCTGGCTCACCCCGGCGGTCAGCCGGTAGATGGGCAGGATGCGGCCGGTGATGACGCCCTGGCGATCCTCCCGCTCAAAGGCGGGGTTGGTCATCGTCCGGCGGCGGCCGTTGGCGCTCACCCTGCCGTAGAAGATGTAGCTCTGGCCGGTGATCAGCTGGCTTTTCAGATAGTTCTGATTGAAATATGTGATCTCCAGCGCGCCGGTCTCGTCCACCGCCCGCAGGCGCAGCAGCTCCATGCCCCGGCGCACGAAGCTGCCCACCGGCGGGGAGGACACCATGGCCCTGACGCACACCGGCGTCTCCAGCGGCGCGTCGGCGATGGCAAAGAACTTCCGCCGGTCCTCGTACGCCCGGGGGAAGTAGCCCAGCAGATCCCGCACCGTGACCACGCCCAGCTTCTCCAGCGCCTTGGCCCTGGCCTCGCCCACGCCCTTCAAATATCGGATGTTGTCATGTAAATCAGCCATGTCCATATTTTAGCATATTTTATCCAAAAGCGAAAGAGCGGGGCGGGGAAAGGCGGGAATTTATCCCGCGCCCGCGATACCGATCCCAGAATAAATGTGTTGCAGAACGGGAAAATATGTGATAAAATATTGACAATTTCAGTTTTTCGATCCCGGAAAGGAGAGAGTTATGAAGTTTTCGGAGATGTCCTACGTCCGGCCGGACGTGGAGGCCGTGAAAAAACAGCTGGCCGCTCTGACCCAGCGGCTGAAGGACGCCGGGGATTACGGCGAGGCCAAGGCCGTGTTCCTGGAGTGGGAGAAGGCGGAAAAGCACATCGATACCCTGGGCACGCTGGTGAGCATCCGCCACAGCATCGACACAAGGGACGAGTTTTACGACGGGGAGGAGACCTTCTGGAACGGCGCCTGGCCGGAGCTGCAGGAGTATATCCAGAACTGGATCGGCGCCATGCTGGACAGCCGATTCCGCCCCGACTTTGAGGCGGAGTTCGGAGGGCCCTACTTCCTGAACGGAGAGATCGCCCGCAAGGCATTTTCCCCGGAGATCATCCCGGAGCTGCAAAAGGAGAACGACCTGACCCAGGCGTATGACAAGCTGATCGCCTCGGCCCAGATCCCCTTTGAGGGCGGGGTGTACACCATCAGCCAGATGGGCCCGTTCCAGCACGACCCGGACGACGGCCGGCGTCTGGCGGCCTGGAAGGCGGTGGGCGGCTGGTTCAAGGAAAACCAGGGGGAGCTCGACCGGATCTACGACGAGCTGACCGGCCTGCGGGACGCCATGGGCAAAAAGCTGGGCTACGAGGGCTACACCACCCTGGGCTACTACCGCATGGGCCGCAACTGCTACGGCAGGGAGGACGTGGAGCGGTTCCGGGCGGCGGTGGTGAAGTACCTGGTGCCCGTGGCGGACGGGATCTACCGCAAGCAGGCGGCCCGGCTGGGGGTGGCGTACCCCTTGACCTACGCCGACGCGGCGCTCCAGTTCCGCTCCGGCAACCCCAGGCCCCAGGGAAGTCCGGACGATATCCTGGCGGCGGGGCGGAAATTCTATGACGAGCTGTCCCCGGAGACGGGGGCGTTCTTCCGGATGATGCTGGAAAACCAGCTGCTGGACGTGCTGTCCAAGCCGGGCAAGGCCGGCGGCGGCTACTGCACCTCTATCGCCGACTACGGCGAGCCCTTCATTTTCGCCAACTTCAACGGCACCCAAGGCGACGTGGAGGTGGTGACCCACGAGGCGGGCCACGCCTTCGCCAACTGGATGAACCGGGATCGGGTGCCCGCCGACTACGCCTGGCCCAGCATGGAGGCGTGCGAGGTGCACTCCATGAGCATGGAATTCATGGCCTGGCCCTGGGCGGAGGACTTCTTCGGCCCGGACGCGAAAAAGTTCCGGTTCAGCCACCTGGCCGGGGCGCTGACCTTCATCCCCTACGGCACTCTGGTGGATCACTTCCAGCATGAGGTCTACGCCCGGCCGGAGATGACCCCGGCCCAGCGCCACGAGACGTGGAAGAAGCTGCAGGGGATCTATATGCCCTGGATGCGTCTGGACGGGGACATCCCGTTTTTCGCCGACGGGGAGGCCTGGCAGCGGCAGAGCCATATCTACGGCAGTCCCTTCTATTATATCGACTACTGCCTGGCCCAGACGGTGTCGCTGCAGTTCTGGGCCCTGGGGCAGAAGAGCAGGGAAGAGGCCTGGGAAAAGTACATGGCCTACACCCGCCAGGGCGGCAGCCGGGTCTTTACAGAGCTGCTGAAAAACGCCGGTCTGGACAGCCCCTTCGAGGAAAAATGCCTGCGGGACGTGTGCCGGACGGCCCAGGAGTGGCTGGACAATTACGATTTGACAGACGTCAACTGACAGTTGAGGGATTTGCCCAATCGGCATAAACGGTTTTATCGGTTTTCTGGGCAATGTGCCATAAATGGCGAAATCATGGTGATTTTCCACGAAGTTCCCTTGACATTATTGTATTAAAGTAATAAAATACAGAAAAATGTTTACCGTGTGGAGATTTGTCCTCGCATGGTGGACAGTGAAAGGGGCTAGCCCCTTTCCGCTTGTATCGGACGATACAAGCGAATGAGGATTGTGGACTTGGGCGGGCGCGCCCTGTT
>CANQDL010000121.1 GCA_947591105.1 uncultured Oscillospiraceae bacterium | reverse complement strand
GCCATCGCCCGCACCGCCGTGGCAAAGCACCCGGTGATGATCCTGGACGAGGCCACCAGCTCCATCGACACCCGCACGGAAAAGCTCATCGACCGGGGCATGGACGCGCTGATGGAGGGGCGGACGGTGTTCGTCATCGCCCACCGGCTCTCCACCGTCCGCAACGCCCAGGCCATCGTGGTCATCGAGCACGGCCAGATCGTGGAGCGGGGCAGCCACGAGGAGCTGCTGGCCCAGCAGGGGCGGTACTATATGCTCTATACCGGACAAAGTGAGTTGGACTGACATGGACTTTTTCAAAGACGATACCCCCGACAGCTGGGAAAAGCTCCGGGCCGAGTGCGCCCGGTGCTCGGCCTGCCAGCTGGGCGCCACCCGGCGGAATCTGGTGTTCGGCGTGGGCAATGAGACGGCGGACGTGATGTTCATCGGCGAGGGCCCCGGCGAGCAGGAGGACATCCAGGGCGAGCCCTTCGTGGGCCCGGCCGGAAAGCTGCTGGACGTGATGCTGGAGCTGATCGACCTGGACAGGACACAGGTGTATATCGCCAACATCGTCAAGTGCAGGCCGCCCCGGAACCGTGACCCTCTGCCCGACGAGCAGGCCGCCTGCATGGGCTGGCTCACCCGCCAGATCGACCTTGTGCAGCCGAAGCTGCTGGTGTTTCTGGGCCGGATCGCCGCCCAGGTGTTCATCAAGCCGGACTTTCGCATCACCCGGGAGCACGGCCAGTGGTTCGACGTGGACGGCCGGCGGGCCATGGCCATATACCACCCCTCCGCCCTGCTCCGGGATCCCTCCAAGCGCCCGGAGACATTCGTGGATCTGAAAAGCCTGCAGAGGGAGATCAAAAACCTGTATGATTGAACTGCATCCGGTCACTCTGGACGACAAGCTCTGGATAGACCCCATCGTGCTGGCGGAGAACTCCCCCAGCGCCGACTACAATTTTGGAAATATCTTCCTGTGGGACGGCACCTACCGCCAGCAGGTGGGCCGTCTGGGCGGGCGCATGATCGCCATGCCCTGCTACGAGGGGCGGCCCTTTTTCGCCTGGCCCATCGGCACGGGCGACGTGGTGCCCGTGCTGGACGAGATGCGCGCCTACGCCGCGGGCCAGGGCTTCCCCTTCGTGCTGCGGGGTGTGACGGCGGATCATCTGCCCCTGGCCCGGGCCGTCTGGGGCGAGCGCTGCGCTGTGACCCCGGAGCGGGATCTGTGGGATTACCTCTACGCCGCCGAGAAGCTGGACACCCTGGCCGGGAAGCATCTGCACGGCAAGCGCAACCACATCCACCGCTTCGAGCAGGAGAACGACTGGCGCTTCTCTCCCCTCACAGCGGCGGACATCCCCGCCTGCCGGGCCATGCTGGACAGCTGGATCGCCGCCTGCGGCGAGGACGAGCGTGACGGCATAGACGAGGAATACCGGGCCATCCAGCGCGCTTTCCAATACTACGAGCCCCTGGGTCTGGACGGCGGCATCCTCTGGACAGACGGCCAGGTGGCGGCCTTCTCCATCGGGGAGATGGCCAGCGCGGACACCTTTGACGCCCACTTTGAAAAGGCGTACAGCCACATCAACGGGGCCTATCCCATGATAAACCGGGAATTTGTCCGGTATATCCGCTCCATCCACCCCCAGGTGCAGTGGATCAACCGGGAGGACGACACGGGCCGGCCCAGCCTGCGTCAGTCCAAGCTGACCTACCATCCCGACCGGATGGTGGAGAAATATCGGGTGGAGGTACAGGATGGATGACGTGATCCTCCGGCCCTGGCAGCAGGAAGACCGCCCCGAGCTGATACGGCTGTGGCAGACGGCCTTCGGCGACGGGCAGGACTATATCCAGGCCTTCCTCGACCGGCTCCCGGCCCAGGGCGGCTGCATCGTGGCCCAGGCGGAGGGACGGCCGGTCTCGGCCATGTACATTCTGGACGGGCCGCTGCTGTTTCCCCCCGAGGGCAGTTCCCTGTCCACCGCCTACACCTACGCGCTGGCCACCGATCCCGCCTGGCGGGGCCGGGGCATCGGCACGGCGGTATACAGAGCCTGCGTGAAGGCGGCGCTGGAGCGGGTGGACGCGGCGTGCGTGCTGCCGTCGGAGCCGTCGCTGTACGCCTTTTACGAAAAGGCCGCGGACAGCCGCCCCGTCAGCTTCGTCCGGGAGGCGTGGATCTCCCGGGAGGAGATCGGCCCCGCCGTCGAGGGCAGAGCCATGCCTATCACCCCGGGGGAATACTATCTGCGCAGAAAGGCCCTGCTCCGGGGCCAGCCCTATACCGTCATGCCCCCGGCGTTCTTCTCCTGGCAGCTGTACCAGATGCAGCGCTTCGGCGGCGGATTCGTCTCCGTGGACGGGGACATCGCCGCGGTGGAGATGGACGGCGACGCCTGCCGGGTGCTGGAGCTGCTTGACCCGGAGGGCAACTGGATGGATCTGCTGCGGGCGCTGGCCGCCCGCTTCCCGGCTGAGCGGTATCTGGTGCGCACGCCGGTGTTCCTCCCTGGCCCGGGCCAGAGCCGGCCCTTCCTGCTGGCGGTGCTGCGCCCCGGCATGACGTGCCCCATACCGGATCGCCTCTGGTGGGGCTTTGCTTTCGACTGAAAAAATAACGCTGCAATGGACGATCACCGCCTATGAAAGAGCTGGCCATCGGCATCCTTGCCCACGTGGACGCGGGCAAGACCACCCTCTCCGAGGGGATGCTGTATTTGACGGGAAAAATCAAAAAGCTGGGCCGTGTGGATCACCGGGACACCTATCTGGACACCCATGAGCTGGAGCGCGCCCGGGGCATCACCATCTTCTCCAAGCAGGCCATCCTCCCCCTGGGACAGGCCCGGATCACCCTGCTGGACACTCCCGGCCACGTGGACTTCTCCCCGGAGGCGGAGCGCGTCTTACAGGTGCTGGACTACGCCATTTTGGTGATCAGCGGCACGGACGGGGTGCAGGCCCATACCGAGACGCTCTGGGCGCTGCTGCGCCGGTACGCCGTGCCCACCTTTCTGTTCGTCACCAAGATGGACGTGGCCGGCGCCGACCGGCACGCCCTGATGGAGGACATCCGCGCCCACCTGAGCGAGGGGTGCGTGGACTTCTCCCCGGACAACGCCGGCCGGGACGAGGCCCTGGCCATGCTGGACGAGTCCCTTCTGGATCGCTATATGGACGCCGGCCGGATCACCGACGGGGACGTGACGGCCCTTGTGGCCGCCCGGAAGCTGTTTCCCTGCTTTTTTGGCTCTGGCCTGAAGCTGGACGGCGTGGAGGCGTTCCTCTCTGCCCTGCAGCGGTATACCGCCGCGCCCGCATACCCCGCCCCCTTCGGCGCCCGGGTGTATAAGATCGGCCGGGACGGTCAGGGCAGCCGGCTCACCTATCTGAAGGTGACCGGAGGGGAGCTTTCTGTGCGCGCCCCTATCCGGTATCTGCCCCTGCGGGGGACGGAGCCCGTGGAGGAGAAGATCAGCCAGATCCGCCTCTACTCCGGGCTTCGATACAACGCCGCCGACCGGGTGCAGGCCGGCCAGATCTGCGCCGTGACGGGACTTGACCACACCTGGCCCGGCCAGGGTCTGGGCGCCGAGCCGGACGGCGCGGAGCCCTTCCTCACCCCCGCCATGGGCTACCGGATCGTGCTGCCCAAGGGGTGCGACGCGCGCACCATGCTGCCCAAGCTGAAAATGCTGGAGGAGGAAGAGCCCCAGCTGCACATCCTCTGGTCAGAGGCCCTGGGAGAGATACAGGTACAGCTGATGGGCGCGGTACAGATCGAGGTGCTCAAGAGTCTGATCCGGGAGCGCTTCGACGTGGACGTGGAGATCGACAAGGGCCGGGTGCTCTACCGGGAGACCATAGAAAACGCCGTGGAGGGCGTGGGCCACTTTGAGCCCCTGCGCCACTACGCGGAGGTGCACCTGCTGCTGGAGCCCGGCGCGCCCGGCTCCGGCATCGTGCTGGACAGCGTCTGCCCGGAGGACGTGCTGGATCGGAACTGGCAGCGGCTGATCCTCACCCACCTGGAGGAAAAGCAGCACCTGGGGGTGCTCACCGGCTCCCCTCTCACCGACGTGAAGATCACCCTGCTCACCGGCCGGGCCCACCTGAAGCACACCGAGGGCGGGGATTTTCGCCAGGCCACCTACCGGGCCGTGCGCCAGGGCCTCATGCAGGCCAAGAGCGTGCTGCTGGAGCCCTATTACGCCTTTCGCCTGGAGGTGCCCGCGGCGCTGATCGGCCGGGCCATCACCGACATCCGGGCCATGGGCGGCACCCATGAAAGCCCTGTTCCGGAGGGCGACCGGATGGTGCTGGAGGGCGAGGCGCCCGTTTCGGAGATGGGCGACTACGCCGCGCTTTTGGCGGCCTACACCGGCGGCCGGGGCCGTTTTTCCTGCCATGTGGCCGGCTATCGTCCCTGCCACAACGCCCAGGCGGTCATCGACGAGATCGGCTACGACCCCCAGGGGGATGTGGAAAACACACCCGACAGCGTTTTCTGCGCCCATGGGGCGGGCTTTAACGTAAAGTGGGACAAGGTGTTCTCCTACATGCACCTGGACAGCCCCCTCAAGCCCGCCGCCCCGGATCAGGAGCCCTCCGCCGCCCCCCGGCGGAACACCAACATCGACGAGGCGGAGCTGGAGGCCATCATGACCCGGGAATTCGGGCCCATCCGCCGCCGGCAGTACGCCGCCCCCACCGTCAACAGCGCCGTGGCCATCCAGATGCAGGCCCGAAAGGCCAGGGAGCACATCATCGTGGACGGCTACAACGTGATCTTCGCCTGGCCCCAGCTCAAGGTTCTGGCCGTCCAGGGTCTGGATCTGGCCCGGGATAAGCTGCTGGACATGCTGGCAAACTACCAGGGCTACACCAAGTGTGAGCTGGTGGTGGTCTTTGACGCCTACAAAGTCCCCGGCGGCACCGGCAGCCGGGCCAGCCAGGGCAGCATCCACGTGGCCTATACAAAAGAGGGCGAGACGGCGGACATGTACATCGAGCGGCTGGTGAGCCAGATCGGCAAGAACGAGACCGTCCGGGTGGTCACCTCCGACCGGCTGGTACAGCTGGGGGCGTTCCGCTCCGGGGTGCTGCGCACCTCCTCCCGGGAATTTCTCTCGGAGATGGAGTGGGTGCTGGAGCAGATCGACCAGGCGGTGAAGCGGACGCAGTTTTGACAGAAGGGAAAAGGGCAGCCATGCGCATCATCGACACATATCCGCTCATCCCGGCGGCCTTTGAAAACGGCTTATTCTCCCCTGCCCGCTGGCGGGACTATATCGATACGGCGCTGCCCGGCGTGCGGCCTCTGCAGCAGGCCGATGTGAACGCCGTCCTTGCCACGGGCTCTTTCACCTGGGAAAAGGACTATCTTCCCGTTTTGAACGCCGTCATTCAAGACCGCCCGCTCCGGGAGATCGCCCACCGATCCTTCCGGCTGGTCACAGACGGTCTGGAACAGTCGATCCTGGAAAAATTCGGGAAATCTCTGGATGTGGACATCGTTTTCTATCTGGGCCTGTGCTGCGGCGCCGGCTGGGCCACCGCCGTCAACGGCCGCCGGACGATCCTGCTGGGGCTGGAGAAGATCATGGAGCTGCGCTGGTGCTCCCCGGACGATATGCGCGGTCTTGTCTGGCACGAGCTGGGTCACGTGTATCAGGATCAGTACGGCGTTCTGGAGCGGCGCTTTGACCGCGCCGCCGACCAGTTTCTCTGGCAGCTCTTTACCGAGGGCGTGGCTATGGTCTTTGAGCAGACCCTGGCGGACGACGCCGGATACTACCACCAGGACAAGGACGGCTGGCGGGATTGGTGCGAGGCGCATTTTGACAGCATCAAGGCGGATTTTGACCGGGATCTGGGTACCATGACCTCTGCCGGCCAGCGCTGGTTCGGCGACTGGGTTCGCTACCGGGGCCGCGGCGATGTGGGCTATTACCTGGGCTGCCGCTTCGTGCGGTATATCCTCACCCTGTTCCCCTTCGATGACATCCTGCGCTTTGACATCCCGGACGTGTCCCGGCTGTATAAATCGTTTATAGAGAACTGAAACAATGGAAAAAGACCTGGAAAAGCGCATAGAGGAGCTGGCCGCCCGGTGCGAGAGAAAGTCCGTCGTCACCGCCACCGGCTTTCTCACCATGGCCGAGCAGACAGAGGTATCCGCCTGGGCAAAGCGCCTGGACGGGGCGACCCTCCGGCTGGACGGGGGCAACGCCGCATGCGAGCGCAAGTGCGCCTTCTTTCTGCCCTTCTATCTGGAGGAAGCCGATTTCGACCCGGCGGAGTACATCCGCGCCCTGCGGG
>CANQDL010000120.1 GCA_947591105.1 uncultured Oscillospiraceae bacterium | reverse complement strand
CTTGGCGCAGGCCATGCTGGGCGCCAGCCTGGCCTGCGCCAAGGCCGCGGCCAACGCCCTGGGCCTGCCCCTGTACCAGTATGTGGGCGGCTGCAACGCCAAGACCCTGCCCGTGCCCATGATGAACGTCCTGAACGGCGGCGCCCATGCCACCAGCTCCAACGTGGACATCCAGGAGTTCATGATCATGCCCGTCGGCGCGCCCAACTTCGCCGAGGCTCTGCGCATGTGCGCGGAGGTGTTCCACACCCTGAAGAAGGTCGTTCCCGCCTCCGGCGTGGGCGACGAGGGCGGCTATGCCCCCACCCTGGACAGCGACGAGGACGCCCTCAAGGCTCTGGTGGTCGCCATCGAGAAGGCCGGCTACAAGCCCGGCGAGGATTTCAAGATCGCCATCGACTGCGCCGTGTCCGACTGGTACGACGCGGACAAGAAGGTCTACCATCTGCCCAAGCGCGGCATCGACATGACCAGCGCGGAGCTGGTGGCCATGTATGAGGACTTTGTGGCCAAGTATCCCATCATCTCCATCGAGGACGGCCTGGGCGAGGACGACTGGGACGGCTGGAAGTTGATGACCGACAAGCTGGGCGACAAGATCCAGATCGTGGGCGACGACCTGTTCGTCACCAACGTGGAGCGCATCAAGACCGGCATCGAGAAGAAGGTCGCCAACTCCGTTCTGATCAAGCTCAACCAGATCGGCACACTGACCGAGACCCTGGACGCCATCCAGATCGCCCACCGTGCCGGCTACACCGCCGTCATCTCCCACCGCTCCGGCGAGACCGAGGACACCACCATCGCCGACCTGACCGTCGCGGTGAACGCGGGCCAGATCAAAACCGGCGCCCCCAGCCGCACCGACCGTGTGGCCAAGTACAACCAGCTGCTCCGCATCGAGGACGAGCTGGACGACGTGGCCAAGTACTTGGGCAACGAGGCCTTCTTCTCCATCAAGAAGTAAAAACTTTCGTTTGACCCCAGAAACTGTATAAATTGGTGTTTCCAAGGCAACAATAGCCTTCGGAAACACCAATTTTTTTGGAGGGTCAAATCAATGGAAAACAAGCACGGGCCCGGCGCCAGCGCCGGCTCCCTGGGGGGAAAGGGCTTCTACATAGTCCTTTTCCTATGCGCGGCGGTGATCGGGGTGTCCGCATGGATGCTGCTGACCGACGCGGGGACTAATGTAGACAACGAGACACTGGAAAACACGGCGGACGTGTCCGGGGCGTATGTGACCATGCTCCCGGCGATGGATCAGAGCCAGGACGTACAGGACGTGCCGGCCATGGCGGAGACAGAGCTGCCCAACGGAGAGACGGACGCGCCGGCGGACGCGGCTCAGCAGCCGGAGACGATGGAGGCGGCCGACCAGCAGGAGCCAGAGACCCAGGAGGTGTTCGCCGGCGGGACGGTCAGCTATGTCTGGCCTGTGCAGGGCACGATCCAGACGCCCTATTCCATCCAGACGCTGCTTTATGACAGCACCATGGCCGACTGGCGCACCCACGACGGCATCGACATCGCCAGCGATCCCGGCACGCCGGTGCTGGCCTCCGGCAGCGGCCACGTGAGCGACGTGCGCGTGGACGATCTGCTGGGCACCACGGTGGAGATCGACCACGAGAACGGGATGCACAGCGTGTACTCCAATCTGGCCGCCCAGCCCCCGGTGCAGCCCGGCGACCAGGTCACCATGGGTCAGGTGATCGGCTCCGTGGGCGGCACGGCCCTGGGGGAGGTCAATCAGGTCAGTCACCTGCACTTTGCCATGACCCAGGACGGCATCAGCGCCGATCCGACCCTTTATCTGCCCTCCGACTGGACGCAGTGAGGGCGCCCAGATCCCCAAGACCATGCTCTTCATGGCCTTGGGGATCTTTATGTTTTCCGGCACGGGGATAAAAAGGGCCGTTTTTTGGGGCGGAGTGATTGCGCGGCGGTGTTTTTCGTGCTATACTGGCCAAAAATACCGGGCGGCGGGGATTTGTGGATTTTCACCATGGGCCCGGAGAGCGTTTACATAAAAGGCGGAAGTTTGATATGACTGTTGTAATCAAAATCGGCACCTCCAACATCACCCACCCCACGGGGCATTTGAACATCCGGCACATGGAGCAGCTGGTGAAGGTGCTCAGCGACCTGAAAAACGCCGGGCACAAGCTGGTGCTGGTGTCCTCCGGGGCCATCGGCATGGGCGTGGGAAAGCTGGGCCTGAACAGCCGGCCGGAGGATATGCCCACCAAGCAGGCGGCCGCCGCCGTGGGACAGTGCGAGCTGATGTACACCTATGACAAGCTCTTTTCCGAGTACAGCCACGTGGTGGCCCAGATCCTTCTCACCGGCAGCGACGTGGCCGACGACGGGCGGCGCAGGCACTTTCAAAATACGGTCAGCCGCCTGCTGGAGCTGGGGGCGCTGCCCATCATCAACGAGAACGACACCGTCTCCACCGACGAGATCGCCGTGGGGGACAACGACACCCTGGGCGCCATCGTGGCCTGCGCCGTGGGCGCGGATCTGCTGGTGCTCTTGAGCGACATCGACGGGCTTTACACCGCCGACCCCCACAGAGATCCCAGCGCCGCGTTCGTCCGGCAGGTGGACAGGATCACGCCGGAGATGGAGGCCATGGCGGAGAAGGCGGGAAGCGGCCTTGCGGTGGGCGGCATGGCCACCAAGCTGAAGGCGGGGAAAATGGCCCAGCAAGCCGGCATCGAGATGGTCATCGCCAACGGCGCCTGGCCGGAGAACCTGTATGAGATCCTGGAGGGGCGGGGCGTAGGCACCCGCTTTTTGGCGAAGAAAGAGGGGCAGAGCATATGACGACCCATGAGATGCTCCTGCAGGCCCAGAGCGCCAAGGCGGCGCTGGCCGGCGCGGGGGCGGAGAAAAAGACTGCGGCGCTGCTGGCCATGGCGGACAGCCTGCTGGAGAGCGCGGCGGATATCCTGGCGGCCAACAGGGCGGATATGGACGCCGCCCGGGGGACGATGTCCGACGTGATGCTGGACAGGCTTTACCTGGACGAAAAGCGCATCGCCGCCATGGCGGAGGGGGTGCGCCAGGTGGCGGATCTGCCCGACCCAGTGGGGCGGGTGCTGTCCCGGACGGAGCGGCCCAACGGCCTGCGCATCGAGCGGATCAGCGTGCCGCTGGGGGTGGTGGCCATCATCTATGAGAGCCGGCCCAACGTGACCAGCGACGCGGCGGCCCTGGCCCTGAAGAGCGGCAATGTGTGCGTGCTCCGGGGCGGCAAGGAGTCCTGGCGCAGCTGCGACGCCGTCACCCGGGCCCTGCGCCGGGGGGTGCAGGCGGCCGGTCTGCCGGCGGCGGCGATCAACCTGGTGCAGGACACCTCCCGGGCCAGCGCGGGCGAGCTGATGTGCGCCAGCGGCCTTATTGACCTGCTGATCCCCCGGGGCGGCGCGGGCCTGATCCGGGCCTGCGTGGAGAACGCCACCGTGCCCTGCATCCAGACGGGCACCGGCATATGCCATGTGTATGTGGACGCGGCGGCGGATCTGCAAAAGGCCCTGGACATCGTGGAGAACGCCAAGACCAGCCGCCCCAGCGTGTGCAACGCGGAGGAGGTGCTGCTGGTGCACCGGGCGGTGGCGGAGCGGTTTTTGCCCATGCTGAAAAAGCGCCTGGTGGACGAGCGCGCCGGTGCGGGAAAGCCGCCGGTGCAGCTACGCCTGGACAGTCAGGCGGCGGCCCTCATCCCAGGCACGCCGGCAGGGGAGCGGGATTTTGACACGGAATTTTTGGACTACATCCTGGCCGTGGCGGTGGTGCCGGATCTGACGGCGGCCATCGGCCACATCGGGGCCCATTCCACCGGCCACAGCGACGCCATCGTCACCGAGGACGCCGGGGCGGCGGCCCGGTTCACGGCGGAGGTGGACAGCGCGGCGGTGTATGTGAACGCGTCCACCCGCTTCACTGACGGGGGCGAGTTCGGCCTGGGCTGCGAGATGGGCATCTCCACCCAGAAGCTCCACGCCCGGGGACCCATGGGCCTGGCGGAGCTGTGCAGCTATAAGTACGTGATCCACGGCGACGGCCAGGTGCGATAAGCGCAAAAAAGACAGGCCCGCTGTCCGGCAGTCCGGACGGCGGGCCGTTTCATGCAAAAAATGGCTTGCAATCAAAACATCTGCGCGCTATAATGGTGTAAACGGAATAACAAAGGCAGGACGTGAGGTGTTACCGGCACCCCACGCCCCTATGCAGGAGAACGGGAGTCTCCCACACAGCAGTATACTGCGCCCAGCTCATTATACCTGTTTGTTTTCCCATTTACAAGGGGAACAAAGGGGTATCGCAGGCTATGTGTCGCAGCCTTTCATGCGGTGTAGGGAATTTTGATCCCCTGCGCCGCTTTTGTTGTTCCGGCGGGAAAGCCCGGGGGCGGCAACGCCCCCCGGGCCGGTACTGTCGAGATAACAAAAAAAGAAAGGTAGGTACACATCATGGCAAAGCGCAGTTTATGTTTGCTCCTGGCGGTGGTGACGCTCTTCTCCCTGGCCGTCCCGGCTTTCGCCGAGGAAGCGCCGGAGGAGACCCCCGTCCCCACCGAGGAGCCCGTTGTGACGGAAGAACCCGTCGTGACCGAGGAACCCGTGGTGACGGAGGAACCTGTCGTCACGGAGGAACCCGTTGTGACGGAGGAGCCCGTTGCGACGGAGGAACCCGTTGTGACGGAAGAACCCGTCGTGACCGAGGAACCCGTCGTGACGGAAGAACCCGTCGTGACGGAGGAGCCTGTCGTCACAGAGGAACCGGTCGTCACGGAGGAACCTGTTGTGACGGAGGCCCCCGTCGTGACGGAAGAGCCCGTCGTGACGGAGGAACCCGTTGTCACCCCCGAACCGGAGGAAGAAGACCTGACGGCGGAGGACGAGGCCACGACGAAGGATGTTCACTCTGGCCAATGCGGCGATAGTGTGACCTGGGAGTTGGCTGACGACGGCACCCTCACCATCTCAGGGCAGGGGAGAATGGAGGACTTTACATTCTTGGATCCGCCATGGTACACATATCAGAATAGCATCAAGCAAGTGGTCATTCAGAACGGGGTGACCAGTATTGGCGAAAACGCTTTTTCGGGATGCGAAAAGATGACCAGTGTGACGATCCCTGGAAGTGTGGATAGTATTGAAGATTCTGCGTTTCAGGATTGCCTGAGCTTGCAGAGCGTATCGCTCTCCGAGGGAACGACAACGATCGGTTATAGCGTGTTCTCCGGATGTTCCAACCTGACCAGCGTCACGCTTCCCATGAGCTTGAATCTTCTCTGGAGTTGGGCGTTTGAAGGGTGCGACGCGATGGACAGCATTCGCATCCCGTGGCCAGGATGTAACATCGGTGAAGATAGCATTCCGGTCGATATCGCCATTATTGGCTATGCCGGTTCGACGGCGGAGGATTACGCGAAGAAATACGGGAACGAATTTGTCTCTCTGGGGGCGATACCGAGGGATTGGGCGAAGGCCTCCGGAACTTGCGGCGGCGCGGTCACCTGGTCTTTGGATTTCTATGATACGCTTACAATCTCCGGTCAGGGGGATATGAAAAACTATCTAGATTATACGTACAGTGCAGAGGATCCAAAATACTGGAATCCAGGCACTGTGATCATTGAAGAAGGGGTCACAAGTATTGGAGATTATGCGTTTGCAGGCGCTGTAGGCCGGTCTGTAATCAATCTGAAAATTGCTGCCAGCGTGAAACGTATTGGGAAATATGCTTTTGGACAAAACTATGATATGGAAAGCGTAGAATTTGCTCCCAACAGTCAATTGACGACGATTGGTGAGGGGGCGTTCTGCCGTGCGGAAAAGCTGACCGCTATCACGCTTCCTGACAGTGTGACTAGCATCGGGGGTAATGCATTTGGAGGCTGTGAAGCGCTGAAAAGTGTCAACATACCCAGCGGTGTGACCAGGATTGAGAATTATACATTTTCTGGTTGTGTGTTGGAGAACATCAACATACCCAGTGGCGTGACCAGTATTGGCGACTATGCGTTTTTGGGATGTTCCGCTTTGACAAGCGTTAAACTTCCTGCGGGCTTGACGCATCTTGGAGCCCAAGCGTTCTGTGGGTGTAGTTCATTAACAAGCATCAACATTCCTAAGGGCATTACTGAAATCGGCGAACATATGTTCTATGAATGTGCGCTGACCAGCATTACGATTCCTTCAAGTGTGACCAGCATTGGAGATTCTGCATTTTCGGGCTGTGACAACTTGAAGAGCGTGACGATCCCGGGCAGTGTGACCAGCATTGGAGATTCTGCATTTTCGGGCTGTGACAACTTGAAGAGTGTGTCGATCCCGGGCAGTGTGACCAGCATTGGAGATTCTGCATTTTCGGGCTGTGACAACTTGAAGAGTGTGTCGATCCCG
>CANQDL010000119.1 GCA_947591105.1 uncultured Oscillospiraceae bacterium | reverse complement strand
TTCATGACCTCGGACTGGTTGGCCTTCTCCCGCCGCTTGTCCACGATGGCCAGGCCCACGCCCAGCTTCATGGCAAAGCTCCGGGCCCGGGCCACGCTGCCCACGTCCGGGGACACCACCATGTACTCGCCGCTGGCCAGGTCAAAGCGCTTTTTGTAGTGGTTGGCGAACAGCGCCCCGCCGGCCAGGTTGTCCACGGGGATATCGAAGAAGCCCTGGATCTGGTTGGCGTGCAGATCCATGGTCAGCACCCGGTCGGCGCCGGCGTGGGTGATCAGATTTGCCACCAGCTTGGCGGAGATGGGATCCCGGCTCTTGGCCTTCCGATCCTGCCGGGCATAGCCAAAATAGGGGATCACGGCGGTGATGCGTCCGGCGGAGGCCCGGCGCATGGCGTCGATCATCACCAGCAGCTCCATCAGGTTGTCGTTGACCGGGCCGCAGGTGGACTGTACCAGAAAGACGTCCGCGCCCCGTACCGGTTCGTACACGGACACGGAGCACTCTCCGTCTGCAAAGTGGGTGCATACCGCGTCGCCCATGGAGATGTTCAGACAGTCGCAGATGCCCTGTGCCAGCGCGGGATTGGCGTTGCCGGTGAAGACCTTGATCTCTTTTCCGTGGGAAATCATAAGTTACCCCCTGCCCGAAGGCTTTATATTTATAAGCTATATGTAATTTTTCAGGAAGAAAGGCCCTGACAGCATTATAACAAAGGCTCCCACTAAATGGAAGTGGTTTGTTGTATTCTTTCCGAGAAATAATTGACAAAATTCCCCGGGAGATTTGGAAAAATATACCTATCCGTCAGAAGCGCCGCCGGGCGCGGAAGGATTGACAGGAAACCAGGGTGGGGATATACTGCCGGTAGAATATTTGCGGGAGGCGGAACGATGAACGGCACACCCATGGGGGAGATCCCCTATTTTGACGGACACTGCGACACCATCAGCTGCTGCGCCCAGATGGGCCGGGCCCTGCGGGAAAACGAGGGGCATTTGGATCTGGTTCGGCTGGGGCGGTTCCAGAAGGCGGCCCAGGTATTTGCCGTCTTTGCCAACGCCGAAAAGTTCCCGGAGGGGGCGCTCTGGGAGCAGTTCCAACGGCAGCGCGCGGTTTTCCAGGAGGAACTGGAGAAAAACGCGGATCTGGCCGTACAGTGCCGCACGGGGGCGGAGATCGCCGCGGCCAACGCCGCCGGGAAGGTGGCGGCGGTGCTGTCCGTGGAGGGCGGAGAGCTGCTGGACGGCGACCCGGAAAAGCTGGAGACGGCCGCCGCGTGGGGCGTGAAGCTTGTGAACATCACCTGGAACCACGTCAACGCCCTGTCCGGAACCAATGTGGAGGAACCGGAGCGGGGACTGACGGATCGGGGCCGGGCTTTTGTCAGGCAGGCGCACCAGCTGGGGATCGTGATGGACGTGTCCCACCTGTCCGATCCGGGCTTCTGGGATCTGGCGGAGATGGGTCTGGGGCCCATTGTGGCCAGTCACTCCAACGCCCGGGCCCTGTGCGGCCATCCCCGGAACCTGACGGACGACATGTTCCGGGCCATCCGGGACAGCGGCGGCACGGCGGGACTGAACATGTACGAGGACTTCATCGGCGGGAGCCACAGTCTGGACGACGCGGTGCGCCATGTGGAGCACTTCATGGAGATGGACGGGGAGAAGACCCTGGCCCTGGGCGGCGACTGGGACGGCTGCGATCTGGCCATGGGCTGGCGCGGGGTGCAGGATCTGCCCGCGCTGTGGGACGCGCTGGCGGCCAGGGGCTACGGCCGCCGGACGCTGGAGGATATTTTCTTCAACAATCTGGCCCGGGTGCTGGGATGAGGGGGCTTTTCTCCCGGCAGAAAACATGGTATGATAGGCGCATAGATAAATAAAATCGACAGGGGGATATCATTATGCTCCAGGATGGCAAGATTCTCGTTGGCAAGGGAGAGAACCAGGTCTGGCTCCTGCCGGGTATGGCCAACCGCCACGGTCTGATCGCCGGCGCCACCGGCACCGGCAAGACCGTCACGCTCAAGGTGCTGGCGGAGGGCTTTTCCGATATGGGCGTGCCGGTGTTTCTGGCGGATATCAAGGGGGACGTGAGCGGCACGGCCCTGGCCGGAACGGACGGCGAAAAGATGCAGGAGCGGCTGAAAAACGTGGGCGTAGATCCGGCGGACTTTCAGTATACCGGCTACCCCTGCCGGTTCTGGGACGTGTTCGGCAAGGGGGGCATCCCCGTGCGGGCCACGGTCACGGACGTGGGGCCCATGCTCTTGAGCCGCCTGCTCAACCTGACCGACGCCCAGCAGGGGGTGCTGAACATCGCCTTCCGGGTGGCGGACGACAACGGCTGGGAGCTGATCGACCTGAAGGATCTGCGCTCCATGCTGGCCTGGCTGGGCGAGCATCACGCCGATTTTGTCAATACATACGGCAACGTGACCAGCCAGAGCGTGGGCGGCATCCAGCGGGCGCTGCTGGCGCTGGAGAACGACGGCGCGGCGGACTTTTTCGGCGAGCCCAGCCTGGACATCGACGACTGGATGCAGCCGGCGGCCGACGGCCGGGGCATGGTGAACATCCTGCACTGCGTGGAGCTGGCCCAGCGGCCGCTGCTGTACGCCACGTTCATGCTGTGGATGCTCTCGGAGCTGTACGAGCACCTGCCGGAGGTGGGCGACGCGGACAAGCCCAAGCTGGTGTTCTTCTTTGACGAGGCCCATATACTCTTCTCCGACGCGCCCAAGGCGCTGGTGGATAAAGTGGTGCAGGTGGTCAAGCTCATCCGCAGCAAGGGCGTGGGCATCTTCTTCATCACCCAGAGTCCCTCCGACATCCCCGACGACGTGCTGGCACAGCTGAATAACCGCATCCAGCACGCCCTGCGGGCCTATACCCCCGCCGAGCAGAAGGCGGTGCGGGTGGCGGCGGACAGTTTCCGTCCAAATCCCAAGTTCAAGACCGAGGACGCCATCGGCGCGCTGGGCACCGGCGTGGCGCTGGTGTCCATGCTGGACGAGAAGGGCGTGCCCACCGTGGTGGAGCAGACCACCATCTGCCCGCCCAGCAGCTGCATGAGCGCCGTGGACGCCGCCGCCCGGGCCATGCTGGTGGCAAATGACGCTCTGTACGGCAAGTATAAGGACGCGGTGGACGACCGCTCCGCCTATGAGATCCTCACCGAGCAGGCCGAGGCCCAGGCCCAGGCCGAGGCGGAAGCGGAAGCCGAAGCGCAGGCGGAGAAGGAGGCCAAGCAGGCCGAGAAGGCCGCCCTCGCCGAGCAAAAGGCGCAGGAGAAGGCCGCCCGCGAGGCGGAGCGGGAGCGCAAGGCCGAGGAGCGTGCCCTCCAGGCCCAGTACAAGGCCGAAGGCCGGGATAAGTACGGCCGCTCCAAGATGGAGCAGACCCTGCTCAAGGCCAGCCGGAACACCGCCAAGAGCATGGGCCGGCAGCTGACCAACTCCATCACCCGGGGGCTCATGGGCAACAGCAGCAAGACCGCCCGTAAGGCGGCCAGCCAGTTTGCCGGCAATATCGTCAGCGATCTGATCGGCGGATTTTTCAAATAACTATCAAAAAATTTTTCATTCGATGCAATAAAAACCTTTTCCCGCGCATTACTTGATCGACAGGAGACAGCGAAGCGATGGACATGGGAGCGAGAACGGAAACGGGATCCTCCGTGGAGCAAGGGGAACTGCGCCAGCTGCTGGCCCGGACGGCCGGCGGCGACCGGGAGGCATTTGGCCAGCTGTATGCCGCTGCCCGCGGGGCGGTGTACGCAATGGCCCTGTCCGTTCTCAGAAACGCCGAGGACGCCAGCGATGTGACCCAGGAGACCTTTGTGAAGGTGTGGATCAGCGCCGGACAGTACCGGCCCCAAGGCTCCCCGATGGCGTGGCTTTTGACCATCGCCCGCAACCTGGCCCGCATGAAGCTGCGCCGGGACAGCCGGCAGACGGATCTGACAGAGCAGGAGTGGGACGCCATTCCCGCAAAGGCGGAGGCCGTCACGGCGGAGGATCGGGCGGTTCTCCAGACGGCCCTGGCGGGCCTGGAGGACGAGTCGCGGCAGATCGTGCTGCTGCACGCCGCCGCCGGTCTGAAGCACCGGGAGATCGCAGAGCTTCTGGAATTGCCCCTGGCCACTGTCCTGTCCAAGTACCACCGCGCACTCAAAAAAATGAAAGCCAAGCTGGAAGGAGATGACGTCCTGTGACGGAGCAGGAGCTGAACCAGCGTCTGAAAGACGCTTTGGATCACGCCGCCCCCGATGATCTTGGGGACGTCCTCTCCCGGTGTGAGGCGGGGAAAGGAACTGTGATCGATATGAAGAATATTTCCAACAGCGGAAAGAGCAAGACCTGGAAGCGGAGCCTTATCGCGGCCTGCCTGGCCCTGGTGGTGCTGGCAGGCGCAGGCGGCGGGCTGTTTTACCAGCAGGCCCATGCGGTGGCCTCCGTGGTGAGCCTGGATGTGAACCCCAGCATCGAGCTGACTGTGAACAAGAACGAAAAAGTCCTGACCTGCAGGGGCCTGAATGCCGACGCGGCCGTGGTGCTCATGAACATGGACGGGGGCCACGACCTGGAGGGGGCCAAGCTGGACGTGGCGGTGAACGCCATCGTGGGCGCCCTGGTGCGTAACGGCTATCTGGACAATCTGGACAGCGCGATCCTGATCTCCGTGGAGGACAAGGACGCCGCCCGGGGCGAGCGCATCCAGCAGGAGCTGACCCAGGCCGTTGGCGGCACGCTCCAGAGCGCCTCCAGCCAGGCCGCCGTGCTGACCCAGGCCGTGGCGGCGGACACCAAACGGGACGCCCAGGCCCAGCAGAACAATATCTCCACCGGCAAGGCCTATCTGGTGGAGCAGGTCTTGGCCATCAACCCGGATCTGACCTTCGAGAATCTGGCGGCCCTGTCCGTAGAGGAGCTGCGGGATCTGATCGAGACCGGCGCGCCGGGTATGCCCATTGGCCGGAATACGGCGCTGCAGAACGTGCTGGATTCCCTGGGCCTGACCGAGGTGGACGTGGCCGGCATCGAGGTAGACCCGGAGCTGGACGAGCGCACGCCCTATTATGAGGTGGAGCTTTTCATCGACGGCCGGGAACAGAACTTCGGCGTGCACGCCTACACCGGCGAGGTGATCCAGGGCATCGACACCGGCGCCATGATCGGCCCGGGCCCTGCCCTGCCGGAGGCGACGGCGACCCCGGCGGCGGGCACGACCCAGACCGCCGACGTGGGCGAGGCGGCTGCCAAGGCGGCGGCCCTGGCCCGGGCGGGCGTGACCGAGGCGGATATCACCTGGATCAAGGTCAAGCAGGACTACGACGACGGGCGGCTGGAATACGATGTGGAGTTCCGCACCGACGCCATGGAGTACGACTGCACCGTGGACGGGGCTACCGGCGAGATTCTGGAGTGGGATACCGATCCCATCCCCGGCGCCATGACCGGCCCGGGCCCGGCCCAGCCGGCGGCGACGAAGACCCCGGCTCCCGCGCCGACCCAGACCGCCGATGTGGGCGAGGCGGCTGCCAAGGCGGCGGCCCTGGCCCGGGCGGGCGTGACCGAGGCGGATGTCACCTGGATCAAGGTCAAGCAGGACTACGACGATGGGCGGCTGGAATACGATGTGGAGTTCCGCACCGACGCCATGGAGTACGACTGCACCGTGGACGGGGCCACCGGCAATATCCTGGAGTGGGACGCCGAACCTGTCTTCGTCCCGGCAAAGCCCACATCGGCCCCGGCGGCTGCCAAAGCGCCGGCTCCCGCGCCTGCCCAGGCCCCCGCGCCTGCCCAGGCCCCTGCCAAGACGTGGGATGACGATGACGATGATGACCACGACTGGGACGACCACGACGACCACGATGATGATGACGATGACGACGATGACGACGATTAAGCCGTCCGGCGCCGGAGAATAATATAGCGGGCAGGTCTGTGCAAGACCTGCCCGCAGCGCATGGGGGGAACGGGATGACGCTGCGGCAGCGGAAAAAACGGATATTTGACATCATCCAGATCGGCAGGCGGGACGACTGGCCCAGCCGGCTTTTCGATCTGGGGCTGATCTTCATGATCCTTCTCAACCTGTTTATCGCGATCTTCGCCACCTTCGAGGCATCCCGGCCCTATCAGGAGATCATCGACCGGATCGACTTTGTGACGGTGGCGGCCTTCACGGTGGAGTATCTGCTGCGGGTATGGACAGCGGAATTCCTGTACCCTGGGATCAGTCCCCTGCGGGCGGCGGCCCGGTACATGATCTCCTTCAACGGGATCATCGACCTGCTGAGCTTCTTCCCCTACTATCTGCCGGTGTTCCTGCCCCAGGGGGCGGTGGCGTTCCGGATGTTCCGGGTGATCCGCATTTTGCGGCTGTTCCAGATCAACGCCTACTATGACGCCCTGAACGTGATCGGGGCGGTGCTCCGCAGCAAGCGGGATCAGCTTCTCAGCTCCATTTTCATCATCCTGGTGCTGATGACGGCCTCGTCGCTGTTCATGTACGGCCTGGAGCACGAGGCCCAGCCGGAGGTATTCAAAAACGCCTTTTCCGGCATGTGGTGGGCGGTGTC
>CANQDL010000118.1 GCA_947591105.1 uncultured Oscillospiraceae bacterium | reverse complement strand
GTGAAAAAGGAATGTATCGCCATGCTTCTGGCCGGCGGTCAGGGCTCCCGGCTGTATGCCCTGACGGCCAACGTGGCGAAGCCAAATCTGCCCTTTGGGGGAAAGTATCGTATCATTGACTTCCCCCTGTCCAACTGTGCCAACTCCGGCATAGACACCGTGGGCGTGCTGACCCAGTACCGTCCCATGAAGCTCAATGCCTACCTTGGCACAGGCCAGCCCTGGGATCTGAGCGCCGACGACGGCGGCGTGTTCATCCTGCCCCCCTACATGTCCGCGGGGGAGAAGGGCAACTGGTTTTCCGGCACGGCCAACGCCATCTATCAGAACATCGACTTTATCGACGTGCGCGACCCGGAATATGTGCTCATCCTCTCCGGCGACCACATCTACAAAATGGATTACGCCGACATGCTCCGGGAGCACAAGCAGCAGGGCGCTGCCTGCACCATCGCCGTCATCCAGGTGGGCATGGAGGAGGCCAAGCGCTTCGGCATCCTGAACATCGGCCCGGACGGCTACATAGAGGCCTTTGAGGAAAAGCCCGCCCATCCCAAGAGCGATATGGCCTCCATGGGCATCTACATCTTCACCTGGAAAAAGCTGCGCCAGGCCCTCATCGACGACGAGGCCGACCCGGACAGCCAGCGGGATTTCGGCAAGAACATCATCCCCCGGCTCCTGAACGCCGGCGAGAAGCTCTGGCCCTATCAGTTCAAGGGCTACTGGCGGGACGTGGGCACCATCACCAGCCTGTGGGACGCCAACATGGATATGCTCTCCCAGGATCTGGATCTATACGACCGCAGCTGGCCGATCATGAGCCGCAGCCCCATCCGGCCGCCCCACGTGGTGGGGCCGGAGGCCGAGGTGCGTCACAGCATCGTGACGGAGGGCTGCGTGGTGGACGGGACGGTGCTCAACAGCGTGCTGTCCAACCAGGTCACGGTGGAAAAGGGCGCCCACGTGGAGTACAGCGTGCTGATGCCCGGCGCCGTGGTGGAGACCGGAGCGGAGGTTCGCTTTGCCATTCTGGGCGAGAACGTCCGGGTATGCGCCGGGGCCCACGTGGGCACCGCGCCGGACGGGACGGATTCCTGGGGCGTGGCGACCTGCGGCCCGGATGTGACTGTTGGCCCCGGAGCGCTTGTGGCGCCGGGCGCCATGCTCTATGATGATTTGGTGGCGACGAGATGAGAAACGATCTGCATGGAATTATCTATACGCTCAGCTCCGAACCCGCGCTCCGGGAGCTTGTCGAGCACAGAAACAGCGCCTCCATCCCCTTCGGCGGGCGCTACCGTCTGATAGATTTCGCCCTGTCCGCCATGGTCAACGCGGGTATCCGGGACGTGGGCGTGATCATGGAGCGGGACTACCAGAGCCTGCTGGATCACCTGTCCAACGGGGCGGACTGGGGCCTTGCCCGGCGCTCCGGCGGACTGCGGCTGCTGCCGCCCTTCGGCCTGCCCGACGCCCACTCCGGCCACTTCGGCGGCTGCATGGAGGCGCTGCGCTCCGTCCGCTCCTACATTCAGGAGGACATCCCCCAGGAGGACGTGGTGCTGTGCGCCGCCGACTGGGCGGGCAACATCGATCTGAACCAGGCCGTGGAAGTCCACCGGCGCACCGGCGCGGAGATCACCGCCGTCTGCTCCGAGGGCTACGGCCCCTTCGCCCATCACCGGCTGGTGCCGGACGGGGACGGTTTTGCCCGGACGCTGCTGTTCTCCGAGGGCGGCCCCGGTCCGGGCCTGTTCTCCCGGGAGATCTATATCATCAAGCGGGAGCTGCTGCTGGAGCTGATGGACTACTGCTCCGACGCCAACCACAACCACTTCCACCGGGACGCCATCGCCCACTACCTGGCCACCGGCGGCAAGATCGCCATTTATGAACACAACGCCTATGCCCGGCGGATCGTATCCGTGCGGGACTACTTTGACGCCAGCATGGAGCTGTTCCAGCCTCAGGTCATGGCGGAGCTGTTCCCCGCCGACGGCCTGCCCATCCGCACCAAGGAGCGGGCCGAGGCCAGCACCTACTACAGCGACACCGCTCTGGTGCGCCGCTCCCTGGTGGCCGACGGCTGCTACATCGAGGGCGAGCTGGAAAACTGCATCCTCTTCCGCGGGGTGCACGTGGCCAAGGGCGCGTCGCTGAAAAACTGCGTGGTCATGCAGGACACGGTCATCGAGTCCGGCGCCACGCTCCACTGCGTCATCGCCGATAAGGACTGCGTGGTGACGGAGGGCTGCTTCCTGGCCGGCAGCGAGCGGCTGCCCTTGGTGATCCCCAAGGGCGAGAGAGTATAATAGCGGCAAAGCCGCTATTATACATCAAAATACCTGTCGTGCTCCCGGCTGGCGCCGGAACCGCACGACATGGTATAAACGGCAAAGCCGCTATTATACATCCCACGGCAGGTCTCTTGCCGCCATGCTTCGTCAAGCGGCTTGGAAATACACAAAGTATGCCCCGCGCCGCTTTTCTCGCCTGACGGCAAGATCCCGTGCCGTGGCGGTGGGTTTTTTCCCGCCGGGCCCATCATTCAATGAAGTTTCCGCCCCCGCCCTGCGGGAGTACCCGCCGGACGGGGGCAAAACTTGTCCATTTGATTTGCAATCCTATCTTCATAAAGGAGATTTTCATATATGTCAGAGATCACACGCAATGAGCTGTACGCAGCCATAGAGGATAAGCTGTGCGCCCACTTCGGCACCACCGGCGAGAGCGCCACCGACGAGCAGGTATTCCTGGCCTCCGCCCAGGTCATCCGGGAGATCATGAGCCGGCTTGTGGCGGTGCAGCGGGAGCACAAGGACGAAAAGCAGGTGCACTACCTGTCTATGGAGTATCTGCTGGGCCGGAGCCTGATGAAGAACGCCTACAACCTGGGCATCGGCACGGAGCTGGCCGGGGCCCTGGAGGACATGGGACGCAATGCGGCGGACATCTTTGAGATGGAGCCGGACGCGGGTCTGGGAAACGGCGGTCTGGGCCGGCTGGCGGCCTGCTACAGCGACAGCATGGCCACCCTGAACATCCCCGCCTCCGGGTACTCTCTTTGCTATGAGCTGGGGCTTTTCAAGCAGGTCATCAAAGACGGCGCCCAGACGGAGGTGGCGGACAGCTGGCGGCTGGGAGCTGATGGCTGGCTGATCAGCCGGGAAGCGGAGACATGCGAGGTGCGCTTCGGCGGCACGGTGGAGGAGACGTGGGATCACACCGGCACCTGCCGGACGAAGCTGGTCAACTACACCAGCGTGCTGGCCGTGCCCCGGGATATGCTCATCGCCGGGTACGAGGGCAAGCGGGTCAACATCCTGCGGCTGTGGGAGGCCCGGAGCAACCAGGATCTGGACATGTACCTGTTCTCCGGCGGCAAATACGTACAGGCTCTGGAGCAGCGCACCATGAGCGAGGTCATCACCAAGGTGCTCTACCCGGCGGACGACCACATCCAGGGCAAGGAGCTGCGGCTCAAGCAGCAGTACTTCTTCGTCTCCGCCACCGCCCAGGATCTGGTGCGCCGCCACCGCCGGGACTGGGGCGACGTGCGCTCTTTCCCCGACCACCACGTGATCCAGATCAACGACACCCACCCCACCCTTATCATCCCGGAGCTGATGCGCATCTTCATGGACGAGGACGGCCTGGGCTGGGACGAGGCCTTTGACTGCGTGTGCCGCACGGTGGCCTATACCAACCACACGGTGCTCTCCGAGGCCCTGGAGAAGTGGCCCCAGAGTCTGGTGCAGACCCTCATGCCCCGCGTCTGGCAGATCATCCGCGAGCTGCACATCCGCTGGATGAAGATGCTCAACGACTGGTTCCCCGGGGACGAGAAGAAGGTGGAATACAGCCTGATCCTCTCCGGCGGCCAGGTGCACATGGCCAACCTGTGCCAGGCGGTGTGCTATAAGATCAACGGCGTCTCCGCCCTGCACGGGCAGATCCTGAAGACCCGGCTTTTCAAGGACGTGTGCTCTGTCCGGCCGGATCGGTACACCTTCGTCACCAACGGCATCGACCACCGCCGCTGGCTGGATCAGATCAACCCGGATCTGTCCGGACTTGTGCAGGATCTGATCGGCCCGGCGTTCATCACCAAGCCGGAGCGGCTGGCCGATCTGCGCAAATTTGAAAACGACGAGACCGTTCTGGGGATGCTCAACACCATCAAGTCCCGCAACAAGGATCGCTTCTCCACCTGGCTGAAAAAGGATCAGGGCGGGGTCATCGATCCGGCAGCGGTGCTGGACGTGCAGGTCAAGCGGCTGCACGAGTATAAGCGCCAGCTCCTGGCCGCCATGCTCATCACCAGCCTGCAGCAGCGGCTCCGGGACGACCCGAATCAGGACTTTGTGCCCCGCTCCTTCGTGTTCGCCGCCAAGGCCGCCGGCAGCTACGTCACCGCCAAGCGGATCATCGAGCTTATCAACTCCCTTGCCGCGGACATCAACGCCGACCCGGCCTGCAAGTGCAAGCTGCAGGTGCACTTCGCCGCCAACTACCGGGTGTCCATGGCTGAACACCTGATGCCCGCCGCCCAGGTTTCCGAGCAGATCTCCACCGCGGGCAAGGAGGCCTCCGGCACCGGTAACATGAAGCTGATGATGAACGGCGCCATCACCATCGGCACCCTGGACGGTGCCAATGTGGAGATGTACGAGCGGCTGGGGGACGAGAACATGTTCCTGTTCGGTCTGAAGGCCGACCAGGTGGAGAACCTCCAGCGCCAGGGCTACCAGCCCCAGCGCTATTTCGAGTCCGACCCGGTGATCCGCTCGGTGCTGGAGCGGTTCCGCTCCGGCTTCGCCGACGGCAAGAGCTACGCCGACCTGGTCAACAGCCTGCTGTACGGCGGCGACCCCTATATGCTGCTGGCGGACTTTGCCGACTACCGGCGGGCCCACGAGGAGCTGTATAAGCTCATGGCCGACCCCATGGCCTCGGCGCGGGTGAGTCTGGTGAACATCGCCGAATCCGGCGTATTCGCCGCCGACCGGGCCGTGCAGGAGTACGCCGACAACATCTGGCATATCTGACGACAGCGGATCGGGCGCGGCGCACGCCGTGCCCGCCGCATGAAGCCTCCCCTGTGCAAGGGGCTGGCAGCGCGGAGCGCCCGCCGCATATGGCCCCCTTGTGCAAAGGGGGCTGGCAGCGCGGAGCACCCACTCGTATGAAGCCTCCCCTGTGTAAGGGGAGGTGGGCCGCCCGCAGGGCGGCTCGGAGGGGTTGTAACAATCCCTCAGTCAGCGCCTTCGGCACTGACAGCCCCCTTTGCACAAGGGGGCCATGAAAGGAAAGGAGATCTATATGAAAGTACAGCCAAGCGCGTTTATCCTGGAAAAGCGCCCGCTGCTTTTGAAGCTGCGGGATGCGCTGTGCGGGGAATTTGATTACGCCTCCGTCCTGGCGGAGGATACCGTGGGCCGGATCTACCGGGCCAGCCGCCACAGCGTCAACGTGGGCGAGGGCGACAACATGCGGGGTTTCGTGGTGAAGGCCCTGGACGGCGGCCGCTACGCGGAGTATTCCTTCAGCGAGCTGGAGCAGGATTCCATCCCCGCCGTCGTGGACGCGGTGCGTCAGCTTCTTGCCTCCGACGTGCGGCCGGAGGGTCTGGCGGCCAACGCCTACGCCCCGCCCGCAGAGGAGCCCGCCGTCTTTTCCGGCGAGACGGAATATGAGATAGACCCGGCGTCCATGAGCGACGGGGATATCATTGACCGGCTGTCCGCCCTGCGGGACAAGGGCCTGGCCATGGACGGGGCGGTGCTGGACGTCATCGCCCAGATGACCTGGCAGCGCTATACCAAGCTGTTCCTCTCCCGGCAAAAGGACATGACCCAGAGCGTGATGTACATGGACGGGGCAGTGGCGGCCGCCGCCATGCAGGGCCAGCAGGTGAAGCAGGCGTATCTGCCCAGCTCCGGCCTGGGCGGCATGGAGCTGATGGGGACGATGGAGGCCAATGTGGCCCCCTGCGTGCAGACTGTGCTGGATCTTTTGCACAGCGAGCCCATGATCCCGGGCACATACGAGTGTATCTGCAGCCCGGAGACCACCGGCATGATCGTCCACGAGGCCTTTGGCCACGGGGTGGAGATGGATATGTTCGTGAAAAAGCGCGCCCAGGCGGAGCAGTTCATCGGCAAGCCCGTGGCCTCTCCCCTGGTGACCATGCACGACGGGGCCAGCTCCGCCCGGCAGACCGCCACCTATTTCTTCGACGACGAGGGCACCCTGGCCCACGACACGATCATTATCGACAAGGGCGTGCTGCGCACCGGCATCAGCGACCTGCAGTCCGCCCTGACTCTGGGCACGGAGCCCACCGGCAACGGCCGGCGGGAGAGCTTCGCCCGCAAGGCTTACACCCGCATGACCAACACCTGGTTCGAGCCGGGGCAGGACAAGCTGGAGGACATGATCGCCTCGGTAAAGTACGGCATGTATCTGGAGTGCCCCTCCAGCGGCATGGAAGACCCGAAAAACTGGGGCATCCAGTGCATGGTGAACATCGCCCGGGAGATCAAGGACGGCAAGCTCACCGGCCGCATCTTCTCCCCGGTGGTGCTCACCGGCTACGTGCCGGA
>CANQDL010000117.1 GCA_947591105.1 uncultured Oscillospiraceae bacterium | reverse complement strand
CAAGATCCATGCAGTAGTACTGATAGCGCTCTTTGTCCCCGTAGACCCAGCCGCCGCCGTGGACGCTGACGATGCAGGGCAGGGGCGTGTGCTCCGTGCCCCGGGGCCTGTACACGTCCAGCAGATTCCACCGGCCGTGGGGGCCGTAGGGGATGTCGTCCCGGCGGGACACGTCCGGCGGGGTGGATAGGCCCGCGTCCCGGATGTCGTCGTTGGCGGCGAAGGAGGTTCGGATGTTGTTAAAATCCATGGGCGGCTCCTTTCAGTCGATCCGCAAAATGAGCTCCAGCACCCGGCGGGCGCAGACCAGCAGATCCTCCCGGGTGATCAGTCCCAGGGCCAGGGCCTGCTCCAGCCGCTCCGGGTAGCCGGAGGCCATTTTCACGTCGTTGCCGGCCAGCACTTCCTTGTAGTGCTCCGCCCGGTTCCACCAGTCGGTCATCACCAGCCCGTCAAAGCCCCATTCCTCCCGGAGGATATGGGTGAGCAGTTCCCGGCTCTCGGATGTGCGGCGGCCGTTGATGATGTTGTAGGAGCTCATGATGGCCCAGGGCTTGGCCTGGCGCACCACGATCTCAAAGGCGCGCAGATACAGCTCCCGCAGAGCCCGCTCCGACAGGCGGGAGTCCGAGTGCTTGCGGTTGGTCTCCTTGTTGTTGCAGGCGAAGTGCTTCACCGTGGCGGCCACGTTTTGGGACTGGATGCCCCGCACCATGGCGGCGGCCAGCTGGCCGGTGAGCAGCGGATCTTCCGACCAGTACTCAAAGTTCCGGCCGCACAGGGGGCTGCGGTGCAGATTGATGGCCGGGGCCAGCCAGACGGAGATGTTATTCTCCTTCACCTCCGCGGCCGCGGCGGCGCCCACCTGGCGGACGAGCTCCCCGTCCCAGGTGGAGGCCAGGAGCGTGGCGCAGGGGAAGGCGGTGGTGCACACCCCGCAGTCCGGGATGAGCCGCAGGCCCGCCGGGCCGTCGGCGGTGGTGATGTCGGGTACCCCGTACTCAGGCAGATCGCCGATGCCGAAAGTGTTGGAGACGGAGGTGTTGGGCTGGCCGCCCAGCAGGTGGATGAGATCCCTGTTCGGCAGCTGGGCGAGAAAATCCTCCAGGGAGAGCTCCCCCCGAACCACGTCGGCCAGCGGCCGGACGCCCTGGGCAAAGGGGCGCATCAGCAGATGCCGCTCCCGGCCCCGCACGGCGGGGGCCATGGCCTCCTCCGAGCCGGGGGCCATCCGGGGCAGGCCGCTCTGATTGGGATCTACGGCGGGGGCCGCCGGCAGGGGCTCATATGTGCCGTCGGCCAGCAGGCGCTTTTCCAGACCGGAGGGGGCCAGCCGGCTCTCCAGCTGGCAGACCACCCGGTCGGCGGGTTCCTCCCACGCCCAGTCCAGAAGCTTGGCGTCCCGGACGGAGCCGCCCAGGTAGAGGCGGTATGCGCCCGCCTCCATGATCCAGGCGGAGCGGGCCAGCTTGCCCAGATCGTCAAAGCTGGCCATGTCCGTGATGGGGAAGCAGAGCGTCAGCCGCTGGCTCTGGCCGGGGGCCAGTTCCTCTGTCTTTTGGAAGGCGGCCAGCGCCCGGGAGGGCTTTTGCAGCTTCCCCTGGGGGGCGCTGTAGTAAAGCTGCGCCACCTCCCGGCCGGGGCGGCTGCCGGTGTTGGTCACCTGGGCGATCACCTGGATCTGCCCGTCCCGGGCCCCGGCGGACAGCACGTCCGTGGAGAAGGTCGTATAGGACAGACCGTAGCCAAAGGGATAGCATACCTTTTCAGCCGCGCCGGGCAGGGTCTCAAAGTACCGGTAGCCCATATAGACGTCCTCGGTGTAGTCCACGTAAAAGGGCGAGGCGTGGAAATTCTCGGTGGAGGGCCAGTCCTCCAGCTGCCGGGCCAGGGTGTCCGGCAGCTTTCCGCAGGGGCAGGCTCGGCCGGTGAGAAGCTCCGCCGCCGCGGCGCCGCCCTCCATGCCTCCCTGCCAGGCCAGCAGGACAGCCCCGACGGCGTCATCGTCCCGGAACCAGGACACGTCCACCGCGCCGCCCACGTTCAGCACCAGCACCACCCGCGAAAAGGCGCCGCACACCGCGTCGATCATGGCGCACTCCGCCTCGGTGCGGTAAAAATCCCCCCGGGGGAAGATGCGTCCGGCCAGCTTCGGCATGGTGGTCTCCCCCTGCCAGGGGTTATACTCCCCCTCGTATTCCGCGTCGGAGCGATCCCAGCCCTCGCCGGAGAACCGGCTGATGACGATCACGGCCGTGTCCGCCGCCTGGCGCGCCGCGGCCAGAAGCTCCGCCGGCAGGGCGGGCTCGGCCATCATGCCCGGCTGGTCGCCGGCGGCATAGCGCTCCTGCACATAGGAGCGATAGTAGTCCGACAAAGGCGCAAAGAGGGGCACACCCTGCTCCCGGAGCCCGTCATACAGGCTGCGGACATAGGCCGCGGTCACGTCGCCGCTGCCGCCGCCGCCCTTGACGTAATCAAAGCTGCCCTTGCCAAACAGCGCCACCGGCCTGTCCGGGGCCAGGGGCAGCAGGCCGCCGTCGTTTTTCAGCAGGATCATGCCCTCCCGGGCGGCCCGGCGGGCCAGGGCCGCGTGGGCGGCGCTGGCGGTCACATAGCCCTCGTCCGTGAGGGGCAGATTGGGCTGGTACAGCGCCCGCGTCCACTTTTTCATGGCTTCCTCCTTCTCTCCCGGCGGGAGAGTCTTTTTTTCCAGTATACCGTCCCGGTAACAGGTTGGAAAGGTGTTATTTTTCAATCCAGTGTCTTTTTTCCACGGACAGGGGCGTGAAAGCTCTTGCAATAAACCGGGCCGCCCGGTATAATGGATCAACACGAACGCAAACGGCGGCGGGGTGATCCGATGTATCATGACAACAAGATCGCGGTCTTCGTCTCTCACCTGTACGGCGACTACCAGCGCCAGCTCTGTCAGGGCGTGGTGGACAGGGCGGCGGAGTACGGCTACCGCACGGAGATCTACTGCTCCAACGACGGGGAGGCCCTGGGGGAGTATGTGACCGGGGAGGACACCATTCTGCGGCTGCCCGACTTTCAGGCGGTGGATGGGGCGGTGTTTGTCTCCGGGCCCTATGTGGATCGCTCCCTTCGGGACAAGATCGCCGCCGTACTCAAGACCCAGCGCTTTCCCGTGGTGGAGGTGGCGGAGTACGACGTGGATTTCCCGTCGGTGAGTCTGCGCAACAGCGAGCTGTTCCGGGATATGACGGAGCACATGATCCAGGTGCACGGCGCCCGGCGGATATGCTATCTGGGCTACCGGCCACAGAAATTCTTCTCCGACCAGCGGCACAAGATCGTTGCCCGGACGATGGAGGAGCACGGCCTGCCCTTCGGGGAAGGGGAGGTCTACGAGTGCGAGGATCGGGCGGAGGATTACGCCGCCGCGCTGGCGCACTTTACGGCCGGCGGCGTGCCGGACGCGGTCGTATGCTATAACGACCACGCGGCCGTCCGGTTCTGGGAGGCCGCCCACCGGGCGGGCTACGCCATCCCGGGGGATTTTGCCGTCACCGGCTGCGACTTTGACGAGGAGGGACAGAATCTGGATCCGCCCCTGGCCACGATCACCTTCCCGGCCTGGGAGGTGGGCGCGGAGGCCGTCACGTCCCTGATGGGACAGATGCACGGCCGGGTGGAGCCGGTGACCTGCGTCTGGGCGAAGCTGGCGCCGGGAGGCTCCTGCGGCTGCGGACGGGATCACGGGGAGAGCCATTTTCTGTACCAGCGAAAGCTCGCCAAGCGCATCGTCCACACGGAAAACGTGCTCATCGACTCCATCCACATGGCCGCGGAGCTCTCCCGGGCGGACAGCGTGGACGAGGGCGTGGATATTCTGGAGAAATTTGTCCGGGCCACGGGGGATTACAGCGACTTTTACCTGTGCCTGAACGAGCGGTGGGACGAGCCGTCGGACTACCTGCGCCAGCTGGCGGGGGCCCCCGCCGAGCCCCGGGAGACGGGGAGCGTGGTGCTGAAGCTGGCCATCCGCAACGGAAACCGGCTGCCCGAGTGCTCCTTCCAGTCCAGCCAGCTGCTGCCGGATTTTATCCAGCAGGACTCCGACTCCGCATACATCGTCTCGCCGGTGGCCTTTGGCCGCCGCCTGTTCGGATATATGGTGCGGGCGTTCCGGGACAACCGGATCGGGTATAAGTTCCTGGACGTGCTGTGGCTGACCAATACAGCCCAGTTTTTGCAGAATATCTATGAAAACCGGCGGCTGCACGCGGTGAGCCACCAGCTGGAGAGCGTATATGCCAAGGACAGTCTCACGGGACTGTACAACCACCCGGGCTTTGTGAACCGGCAGAGCACGGTGCTCCACTCGGTGGAGGGGGCGATGGTGGCGGTGACCATGTTCGACGTGGACGAGCTGAAGCAGATCACCGACCATTTCGGCCACCAGGAGGGGGACTTCGTGCTGCTCACCGTGGGGCAGGCGCTGCGGAAGAATTACCGGCAGGAGGATCTGTGCGCCCGGTTTGAGGGGGACGAGTTTTACGTTCTGGCAAAGGTGGACAGCCCCGCCCAGGCGGCCGAGGCCGTGGCGGGGGTGCGATCCTATCTGGCCAATTTCAACAAGCTGAGCGCCAAGCCCTATCCGGTCTCCGTCAGCGCCGGGTGGGCCTGTCTGCCGGCGGAGGACGTGACGGAGCAGGACGTGCAGGAGCTGATGTCCCAGGCGGACGCGGCCATGCGCCGGGAGAAAAGGGACAAGGCGTCCGGCCGGACGGAAAAATGAGCCGCAACATAACGGGCGTGCCGCGCAGCAGCGGCACGCCGTTTTTTATATCATCTTCTGCATGTTCCGGCGGTACTCGCTGGGGGAGACGCCGCAGAGGGACTTGAAGATCTTCATGAAGTTCTTCTCGTTCACATAGCCCACCCGGCGGCTTACGTCCACCACCTTCATATCCGTGTCCACCAGCAGCTGACAGGCGTGGCGGATGCGGGTCTGCTTGAGGAAGGTGACGAAGCTGGTGCCGGTCTGGAGCTTGAACAGGTGGGAGAACAGGGAGTAATTCATGGAGATGTAGTTGGACACCACCGCCATATTCAGGTCGCTGGCGTAATTCTGCTCCATGTACTCGATGGCCTGGGCGATCCGGGCCTGGTTCCGGTTGAACTCCTGCCGGGCCATGAGCTTTTCGTGGAAGGCCAGCAGCCACGCCATGAAAAACTGCCCGTAGGCGGCCAGGGTGGGGAAGGCCAGAGGGTGGGCGCACTGCTCCAGAGGCAGCAGATCGTCCCCGTCCAGACTGCTCCGGTAGACCTGACGCACGCCGTCGGAGAAGGCGCGCAGCTGCTCGAAAAGCCGCTCCGGAGGGAAGAGCCCCTTCTGGGCCCCGCGAAACAGCTCCTGCCAGCGTGCGGTCAGCTCCTCGCTCTTTCTTGTGCCCAGCAGCTGCAGCCGCTGACTTTGGGCCTGCTCGCTCAAAAGCCGCTCTCCCTCCGGGGAGGGGGGAGCGGGCGCCGGCAGGGGAGAGAGCACGTGCTCCCCCCGGCAGAAGGCCAGAGCCCGGGCGGCCTTCGCCTCGCAGTGGGCCTGGGACAGGGCGTCCGACGTGTGGTGCGGGCCGCTGACGCCGGCCGCGGCCCCGGGCAGCTCGCTTCGAAGGAAGGGGGCCAGATTCTGCTCCTGCAAAATACACAGCGTCTCATTCTGGTACTGGCGCAAAAGCAGCAGCTTGGCGCTCTCCCGGATGGAGACGCCCCCGTGGAAGAGACAGACCACATATCCCGTCTCGGAGATCAGCGGGTCGTAGATCTGCTGGAGAAGGGCCGCCTCGGAGGGGGTGGGCCGCTGATCCAGCAGAAAGCTGAACACCATCCGCATGGTGAGCAGATCGATCATCCGGCTCCGGCGCTTGGCGTCGGCGGCCTTTTTCTCCAGAGAGCGCATGATGCTGGTCATCCGCTCCGGTTCGATGGGCTTGAGCACGTATTCCAGCGCGCCGGAGCGCATCACCTCAATGGCGTGCTGCAAATCGTCGCTGTCTGTGATCACTACGACCATGGGGGGGTATTGCAGCTTATGTACCCGGCGGACCAGCTCCACGCCGTCCATCCCGGGCATACCGATGCCGGTGAACATCACGTCCACCCGGTACTTCTGCACGATGTCCAGGGCGGTCTGGCCGTCGCCGCACTCCATGACGGCGCCCACCGGCACGCCGCTGTGCTGGATGAGGTTTTTCAGATACTGCCGGACAGGCCGCTCGTCCTCCACGATCAGGATCGTGTCCATGGCCGCACCCCCTTTGCCGCAGGTCGATGAGCCATTATACCATACGCGGACAAAAAAAGCACTACCCCGGGCGGGGCAGTGCTTTTTTGTCAGGGGATCGGATCTTACTCCTTCACGGCGCCGGCGGTGACCGAGCTGATGATGTACTTGGAGAAGCAGGCGAACACCAGCAGAATGGGGATCACGGAGATGGCTACGGCCAGGTAGATAGCGCCCTGGTTGCGCTGGATGTCCGTGGAGGAACGCAGAGTGGCCATCATGACCGGAAGGGTCATCTTCTCGTTTTTCGTGATCAGGATCATGGGCAGAAGGTAGTTGTTCCAGTTGCCGATGAAGGCCATGATACCCATGGTGGCCACGGCGGGCTTGGAGATGGGCAGCACGATCCGGTTGAAGATGTAGAACTCGCTGGCGCCCTCCAT
>CANQDL010000116.1 GCA_947591105.1 uncultured Oscillospiraceae bacterium | reverse complement strand
ACCATCGACCAGGGGGCCGTGGCCCCCTGGAACAGCCTCATGTGGTCGCTGATGACCGACGTGTGCCGGGCCATGGGCGTGCGCACGGACGTGCCCTTCTCCCAGCTGACAGAGGCCGAGCGGGACATCGTGTTCAACGGCCCGGCGGAGAAAAAGCACATCCTCTACCGCTCCAAAAGCACCGAGGAATTTGCGGAGCTGGATTTCACCTACTTCAACGCCGTCTACACCGTGGAAAACGCCCTTTCAAAGGTCAAGGACGAGAAGAGCATGAAGCGGGTGGAGAAATTCCTCCGGCAGGACGTGTGCCCGGACTGCGGCGGCAGCCGGCTCTCGGAGGCGGCTCGGGCGCCCCGGCTGCGGGGCATATCCCTGGCCCAGGCCTGCCAGATGACCCTCTCGGAGCTCATCGAATGGGTGCGGGACGTGCCGGATTCCCTGCCGGAGCCCATGATCCCCATGGCCCGGAGCATATGCGACGCCTTCCTGAACACGGCCCGCCGCCTGACCGACCTGGGGCTCTCCTACCTCGCGCTGGATCGGGCCGCCGCCACGCTCTCCACCGGGGAGCGCCAGCGCACCCAGCTGGCCCGGGCCGTGCGCAACCGCACCACCGGGGTGCTGTACGTGCTGGACGAGCCCTCCATCGGGCTGCATCCGGCCAACCTGGAGGGGCTGACCGGGGTGATGGACGATCTGGTGGCGGACGGAAACTCCGTGCTGCTGGTGGATCACGACGTGAACGTGCTGTCCCACGCCGACTGGCTCATTGAGCTGGGCCCCGGCGCCGGCGCGGACGGCGGGCGGATCGTCGCCCAGGGGACGGCGGAGGCCCTGGCGGCCGACCCGGCCTCCCGGATCGGGCCCTATCTGGCCCCGGACGTACACACCGTCCTGCGCAGCCGTGCCCAGGCGGATCACATCTTCGATCAGGGCGCGGTGACCATGTCCACCGGCCAGATCCACACGGTGCAGCCGCTGACCGTGTCCTTCCCCAAGGGCCGGCTCACGGCGGTGACGGGCGTGTCCGGCTCCGGCAAGACCACCATGATCCTGGACAGCCTTGTGCCGGCGCTGTCGGCGGCCATAGCGGAACAGCCTCTGCCCGGGCATGTGCTGGATCTGGACGCCCCCGGCATCCGGCAGGTGAAGCTCATCGACGCCACCCCCATCGGCATCAACGTCCGCTCCACCGTGGCCACCTACGCGGACGTGCACGACGAGCTGCGCAAGGTCTACGCCCGCACCCCCGCCGCCAGAGAGCGGGGCTGCAAGGCCGGGGACTTTTCCTATAACACCGGCTCCCTCCGCTGTCCCACCTGCGACGGCACGGGCTCCATCAGTCTGGACGTGCAGTTTTTGCCGGACGTGGACATCCCCTGTCCGGACTGCGGCGGCAGCCGCTACGGCCGCGCCGCCTTTGAGATCAGGCGGGAGAGCGGGAACGGTCAGGATCTGTCCATGCCGGCGCTGATGGCCATGAGCGTGGACGAGGCCCTTTCGGCCTGCGCCGACCTGAAGGCGGTGCGGAGCCGGCTGTCGCTGCTGCACGACGTGGGTCTCGGCTACCTCACCCTGGGAGAGCAGACACCCGGACTGT
The DNA here is from genome assembly GCA_947591105.1 of uncultured Oscillospiraceae bacterium. Classification (GTDB taxonomy): domain Bacteria; phylum Bacillota; class Clostridia; order Oscillospirales; family Oscillospiraceae; genus CAJOIG01. The sequence goes on along the minus strand of CANQDL010000116.1, from coordinate 5,188 downwards.
CCGGCGGCGAGGCCCAGCGGCTCAAGCTGGCCAGCGAGATGGGCAGGGCCCAGGACGGCGCGCTGTTCGTCTTTGACGAGCCCACCATCGGCCTGCACCCGCTGGACGTGGCCAGTCTGACCGGGGTGTTCCAGACTCTCATCGACCAGGGGGCCACGGTGATCGTCATCGAGCACGACCTGGACGTGATCCGCAGCGCGGATTATGTGGTGGACATGGGCCCGGGCGGCGGTCTGGAGGGCGGGCGCATCGTGGCGGCGGGCACCCCGGAGCAGATCAAGGCCGCCCCGGAGAGCGTCACCGGCCGGTATCTGTGAGCGCCGGTCAGTTTTCGGATATTTTCACTCTTGTCAAACCCAACAGGGTGTGGTACACTGACTTCGGTTTGCGGAATGCTGCGGGAGGGGGAGCGCCCTGCCGCGGCGCTCAATAACAACATATTGGATGACGAAACCAGATTGCGAGGGAGCCCGTGTTCCGGGTTGAGAGGATCCCAGAGAGGATCGACCGCCCCACGTCCCGGCCTTGGCCGGGCACAGTCAGCAGCTGCTTAAAGGTCACGAAAGGCATACGCGGCTGCGTATGCCTTTTCTGCCTTTGGGCGGACTAAAAAATCTGGAGGTATGTATCATGAAAAACCGCTTGCTGACCAAACTGACCGCCGTCGTACTCTGCCTTTTCCTGTTTGCCGCCACGGGCGCGGGCGCCCTGGCCGACGGGGAGGAGCCCGTGGCTGTGGAGAGCCTGAAGATCGCCTTCTCCCCTTACGCGGACGCCGACCAGATCGTCACCGCCACGGAGCCGCTGGAGGCGCTTTTGCACGACGCGCTGCTGGAAAAGGGCTATGACGTGCAGCACATCGACATGACCGTGGGCACCAGCTACACCGCCGTGGGCGAGGCGCTCTCCGCCGGCAGCGCGGACATCGGCTTCATCTCCGGGGGCAACTACGTGCTGTTCGACCAGGACTGCGACGTGCTGCTCACCGCCCTGCGCTACGCCATCAACAAGGACTCCGACGACCCCGCCGACTGGAACGACGGCACCATTGAAGAAAACACCGAGGACATGAGCACCTATTACCGCTGCATCGTTCTGGCCGGCCCCAGCGAGAAGGGCCAGGCGCTGGCGGAGAAGGTAGCGGCGGGCCAGGAGCTGACCTGGGATGATCTGAACGGGGCCACCTGGTCCGTGCTGGACCCCACCTCCGCCTCCGGCTATATCTATCCCTGCCTGTGGCTCCAGGCCAACTACGGCAAGTCCATCAGCGATTTGGACAACGTGATCCAGTCCGACTCCCACACCACCTCCGTGGCCCGTCTGGCGGCAAAGCAGGTGGACGTGATGGTGTCCTACGGCCACATCCGCATCAAGAACGCCCCCATCTGGGAGAGCGACTACGGCGCGGACGGCCCCATGGCCGAGCAGACCGCCGTCATCGGCGTGACCGAGGGGATCTATAACGACATGATCGCCTACAGCAAGAACTCCGACCTCATGGCCGACGAGGACTTCCGCACCGCCCTGGGGCAGGCGTTCATCGACCTGGCCCAGACCGAGGAGGGCCAGCAGGTGTTCGGCGTGTTCAGCCAGGTGGGCTACACCTGGGGCCAGGACGCCGACTACGACGGCGAGCGGGCGGCCCAGGAGCTGCTGCGCTCCATGGAGGAATAAGAGCAGATCATGTATCTTGAGCTGAACGGCGTAAGCAAAACCTATAACGGCCGCGTCCATGCGCTGGACGGGGTAAGCTTTGCCGTGGAGAGGGGCCAGTTCGTCTCCGTGATCGGCCCCTCCGGGGCGGGCAAGACCACGCTCGTCCGCCTGCTCAACGGTTCGGAGCGGTGCGACGCCGGCCAGATCGTTCTGGACGGCGCGCACCTGGAAAACGCCCGGGGCGGCGCGCTGCGGGCGATACAGAAACGGCTGGGCACCATCTACCAGGACTTTGCCCTGGTGGAAAACGTCAGCGCCCTGCAAAACGTGCTCAACGCCGCCCTGCCGGATATGGGCGCCCTGCCGGCCCTGGCGGGCTCCTTCGGCCGGCAGCGGCGTCAACAGGCGCTGGGCCTGCTGGAGCGGGTGGGCCTGGCCGGCAAGGCGGACGAGCCCGTCCGGGAGCTCTCCGGCGGGCAGAAGCAGCGGGTGGCCATCGCCCGGGCGCTGATGCGCTCCCCCGCCCTGCTGCTGGCCGACGAGCCGGTGGCCTCCCTCGACCCGGTCACCGGACGGCAGATCCTGGAGCTGATGAAGGACATCCAGCGCACCGAGGGCGTGACCGTGCTGATGAACAGCCACAACCTGGACTTCGCCCGGCAGTTCTCCGACCGGCTGATCGGCCTGAACGGGGGCCGGCTGGTCTACGACGGCCCCGCGGACGCCGATGAGGACACGCTGGCCGCCGTCTACGCCGGAAAGGCCGCCCCATGAGCCGGCGCAGACTGCCCCGCTGGGCGATCGTACTGGCCGGGCTGGCCCTCTTTTTTCTGGCCGCCCGGTTCACCGGATGCGACCTGGCCCTGCTGTGGGAGCGGCGGGGCCACCTGACCGACATCCTGGGGCAGATGTTCCCCCCGGACTGGAAATTTCTCCCCCGGGTACTGTCTCCCCTGTGGGCCACGGTGCAGATGTCCGTCACCGGCACCGTCCTGGGCTCTCTCTTTGCCCTGGCGCTGGCGCCTCTGTGCGCGGCCAACCTGTCCGCGCCCCCCGCGCTGCGGGTGCTGCTGCGGGCCCTGGTGCAGCTGGCGCGCACCTTCCCCGCCCTGATCCTGGCCCTGGCCGCCACGTTCCTGTTCGGCATCGGCCCCTTCGCCGGGACGGCGGCCATCACGGTCTACACCTTCGCCATCATGACCCGGCTCACCTGCGACGACGCCCAGAGCGCCTCCACTGCCGCCTACCGGGCCCTGCTGGCCATGGGCACGCCCCCCTACCGGGCCTTTTTCCGGGCCGTGTTCCCGGGCGTGGCGTCCACATACCTGACCAACGCCCTGTACCTGCTGGAGACCAACGTGCGCCACAGCGCCATTCTGGGTTACGTGGGCGCGGGCGGCGTGGGTCTGCTGCTCAACGAAAAGATCTCCTGGCGGGAGTACAGCCGGGTGGGAATGATCCTGCTGGGGCTCTTTCTGGCGGTGTGCCTGATCGAGAGTCTGAGCGCCTGGCTGACCGGGCTTGTCACCGGCCGGCGCAGATCGTCCCCGGCCCTGCGCCGGATTATCGTGGTGGCGCTGGCCGCGCTGTTTCTCTTCTGCACCGCCACCGTGGGCGCGCCGGACTTCTCCCGGGCCAGTCTGCGGACAGTGCGGGCCATGCTGGCCGGCCTCGTCCGGCCGGACTGGGCCTTTTTCTTCCAGACGGACGCCGGCGGACTGGGCTGGCTTCTGCTGGAGACGGTGTGCATTGCCCTGGCCGGCACGGCCATCGGCGCGGTGATCAGCCTGCCCCTGGCCATACTGGGCTCCGGCCGGATCATGCCCAGGCCCGTGGCCCTGCTGGGCCGGACGGTGTGCATGGCGATCCGCTCCGTGCCCTTTCTGGTCTACGGCCTCATCTTCATCCGGGCCACCGGGCCGGGGGCCTTCACAGGGGTGCTGACCGTCGCCCTGTGCAGCGTGGGACTTTTGTCCAAGCGGTTCATTCAGGCCATCGACACGGTGGATCTGCGGGCAGAGCTGGCCCTGGCCGCCATGGGCGCGACGCGCCTGGCCCGGATACGCCACGCCCTGCTGCCCCAGCTGGCCCCCGCCTTCGGGGCGGCGGTGCTGTACCGGTTCGACGTGAACATCCGGGACGCGTCGGTGCTGGGTCTGGTGGGCGCGGGGGGCATCGGCGCGCCGCTGGTGTTTGCCATGAACCACTATAACTGGCCCACCGCAGGGGCTATCTGCATCGGTCTGGTGGTGCTGGTGTGGCTCATCGACCTGCTGTCCGCCCGGCTGCAAGGAGGCGCCAAGGCATGAAAAACGTGACCTTTCTCGTCAAGCCCGCCTCCGGTCTGTGCAACGGCCGGTGCCGGTACTGTTTTTACGAGGACGTGGCGGAAAACCGCGCCGTGCACAGCATGGGGCTCATGGGCGCGGACACCGCCCGGCGGCTCATCCGGGCCGCGATGGAATACGTCGGCCCCGGCGGCGGCGCGCACTTTCTCTTCCAGGGGGGAGAGCCCACCCTGGCGGGCCTGGATTTTTTCCGGGATTTTGTCGCCGCGGCCCGGAAGGCCCAACCCGAGGGCGCCCGGATAAGCTACGCCATCCAGACGAATGGTCTGGCTCTGGACGGCGACTGGGCGGACTTTCTGGGGGAGAACCGGTTTTTGACCGGCCTCTCCCTGGACGGCTCCAGGGCCCTGCACGACCGGTACCGCCGGGACAGCGCGGGCGGCGGCACCTGGGATCGGGCGGTGCGCTCCCTGGCGCTGCTGGACAGGGCCGGGGTGGAGGCGAACCTTTTGTGCGTGATCACCGGCGACGCCGCCCGGAGCCCCCACCGGGTGTGGGAGGGTCTGACAAAGCTGGGGGCGCACAGCTTGCAGTTCATCCCCTGCCTCGACCCGCTGGAGGGCCCCCGGGGACAGGCCCCCTGGTCACTGACGCCGGAGGACTATGGCCGCTTTCTCAAGGGCATTTTTGATCTGTGGTACGGCCAGCTGGCCGCCGGCCGGTATGTGAGCGTGCGGTTTTTCGACGACTGTCTGCGCCTGCTGGCCGGGATGGCGCCCAGCACCTGCGCCATGGCCGGCCGCTGCGGCGGGTATCTGGCGGCGGAGGCGGACGGCGGGCTGTACCCCTGCGACTTTTACGTGCTGGACGAATACTGCCTGGGCAATATCCGCGACATGACCGTAGCCCAGGCCCTGGCCTCGCCGGTGATGGAGCGCTTTCTCGCCCAGGGGGCCGCCCGGCCCCAGGCCTGCGCCCGGTGCCCTTACGGCCCCCTGTGCCGGGGCGGATGCCGCCGGGACTGGGTGTTCTCCCCCGCCGGGCCGGAAAACTACTACTGTTCCGCCTTCCGGGACTTTTTCGCCTACGCCCTGCCCCGCCTGCGCCAGGCGGCGGGCATTCTCTTCCGATAATGCGCATGCCAAGGGGCCGGACGCTTTGCACCGCCCCATAAAAAGAGGACAGTAGACAAAAGGCCCCCTGTTGTAGGAGAATGACTACGACAGGGGGTATTGTTATGGGAA
>CANQDL010000115.1 GCA_947591105.1 uncultured Oscillospiraceae bacterium | reverse complement strand
GGCTCCCAGCTGAGCTATACCCCCATCTCGGAACGGGTTACATCATACCAGATTGCCGTCCGGTTGTCAATGGTTTTTTCTGCCTTGGCAGAAATTTTCATCAGTCCATGAACCGGCACATATCGTCCAGCATCCGCTCCAGCAGCGCCAGCTCCTGGGGCGTATAGATGGCCTGGAGCTTTTCCACGCTCTCGGCGATAAACGGGTAGTCGGTGTTGTAATAGGAGAAGAACCGCTCCCCCACGGACACCCGACACTCCCGCCGGTCGGCGTCGGAGGCGGTGCGCACGGCGTAGCCCTTGGCCGCCAGGTTGTTGATCTTATAGGTGGCGTTGGGCTGGGAGATGCCCAGGGTCTCCGCAAAGACGCTCACCGTGGGGCTGCCCAGCAGATAGATCACGTCGGCGGCATAGGCCTCCGTGGCACTCAAAGAGCCGTCCCTCTCCTTGACCCGGCTGAACAGATCCCGGTAGTGCTTGAGCCGCACCTTCTCATACAGCTTTTTCAGCTTCTCATAGATCATGGGTGTCCTCCCCTTTTGGGTATAACTTAGTTTAGCTTATGGATTCAGGTTTTGTCAATCCCGCCGCCGGCATTTTCAGGAAGTTGCTGAAAATGGGGGTAAAATATGCTACAATGACCATATACTTGTGGAAAAGGCAGGAGAGCGATATGATCGAATTGCGGTTTACCTTGCGCGACGTAGACTATGAGGCCATCATCCAGTCTCTGGCGGGGCACGTGTCGGGGCCGGCGGCGCTGGCGCTGGCGGCGGCGCGGGCCATGCCCGACAGCGCCAAGGAGGATATGCTGGTGCGGTATCTCAACGGGAACGCCGGAAATCTCGCAGCCCAGCTGGAGAGCGCCGCCCAGGCCAAGGGCATACGGCTGAAGGTGTCAGCCGCCCAGGCGGCCGTCGTGCACGAGTGAGCGCGCGGCCGAAAATGTGAACGCCCCCGTCCGGAAAAGGACGGGGGCATTTTTCATCGGGACGGACGGAGGTCACGTCTCAAAGAACTTGCGGTGGATGGCCGCCACGGCCCGGTCGGCGCTGGCCGCGTCGATGACACAGGAGATCTTCACCTCGCTGGTGTTGATCATCTGGATGTTGATGTGCTCGTCGTTGAGGGCCTCGAACACCAGCGAGGCGATGCCCACCGAGCTCATCATCCCGGCGCCCACCACGCTCACCTTGGCGATGTCCGTATCAACGGACACGTGGTCGAAGCCAATGGCCGCCTGACGCTCCGACAGCGCCCGGCTGGCGGCCTCCGCGTCGGCCTGGGACACCACGAAGCTGATGTCGTTGGTGGACTCGTCCTGGCCGTTGGCCTGGATGATCATGTCCACGTTGATGCCCGCCTTGGACACGGCGTTGAGTACCCGGAAGGCGGAGCCCGGCCGGTCGGCCACCTTCACCACCGTCACCCGCGCCACCTTCTCGTCCTTGGCGATACCGGTTATCTTCATCTCCTCCATGTTCTTGGAAACCTCCTTCACCTTTGTACCGGGCGCTCTCACCAGCGACGAGAGCACCTCCAATTCCACGCCGTACCGCTTTGCCAGCTGTACGGAGCGATTCATCAGCACCTGCGCGCCCATGGATGCCAGCTCCAGCATCTCGTCGTAGGTGATCTCCTCCAGCTTCCTGGCCCCCGGCACCTTCCGGGGATCGGCGGTGTATACCCCCTCCACGTCCGTGAAGATCTGGCAGCGGTCGGCGTGGAGCGCCGCGGCCAGGGCGACGGCGGTGGTATCGCTCCCGCCGCGGCCCAGGGTGGTGTAGTCATCGAATTTGTTCACGCCCTGGAAGCCGGCCACCAGCACGATGCGCTTTTTGTCCAGCTCCCGGCGAAGCCGCTCCGTGTCCACCCGGCGGATGCGGGCGGCGCCGTAGGCGGCGTCTGTACGTATGCCCACCTGCCAGCCAGTGAGAGACACCACCGGCAGGCCCATTCCCTCCAGACACATGGCCATCAGGGCGATGGATTGCTGCTCCCCCGTGGCCAGGAGCATATCCAGCTCCCGCTTGGAGGGATTGGGATTGATCTCGGCCGCCTTGTCCAGCAGCTCGTCGGTGGTATCTCCCTGGGCGGACAGGACGACCACCACCTCATGGCCGTAGAGAAAACTCTCCGCGATGATCCCCGCCACGTTTCGGATGCGCTCTGGGTTGGCCACAGAGGAGCCGCCGAATTTTTGTACGATCAACATATATATCAGATCTCCTTATACTCTCGTTTGGGCCTGGGCCCCTACATTCTATGCCAGCACCCGCCAGACGGCGCGTCCGCCGGCGGCGGCAAAGGGGGCGGCCAGCTCCCGGCGGGTCATGGGCCCGGTGATGAAGCCGCACTCCCCGCTTGTCCCATAGACCGGCCGGGCCTGGGGGAAGGCGGCCAGCACCGCGTCCGGGGCGGCGTCCGCCCGGATGAACCAGGGCGAGACCAGCTCGTCCGCCGGGGAGAGGGCCCCGCCGGGTGCGCCCAGATCCGGCACCATGGGGTTTCCGGTGTGGCGCACCGCGTCGGCGATGTCCGCCGCCACCGCGCTGGCGGTGGGGTGGGCCCCCGCGCCGGGGCCGCAGAATACCACCTCGCCCACGGCGCTGCCCTGGATCGCGCAGGCGTTCATGACCCCGTTCACCGACGCCAGGATGTGTCCCAGCGGGACAAGATGGGGCTCCACAAAGGCGCAGCAGCCGTCCGGCGTGCGGGCGGCCCGGCCCAGAAGCTTCACCGTATAGCCCAGCGCCCGGGCAAGCTCCAGGTCGGCCGGGGCCACCTTGGTGATGCCGGTGGTGGGGATGGCGTCTGGATCTACATTCCAGCCGAAGGAAAGGTCGGCCAGGATGGCCGTCTTGCGGCAGGCGTCGATGCCCTCCACGTCGGCGGTGGGGTCGGCCTCGGCGTAGCCCAGCTGCTGGGCCGTTTTCAGCGCGGTGTCAAAGTCCTGGCCCTGGGTGTCCATGGCCGTGAGGATGTAATTGGTGGTGCCGTTGACGATGCCGCAGACCTGGTCGATCCGGTTGGCCGCCAGGCACCGGCACAGGGGCCGCAGCAGGGGGATGCCCCCGCCTACGCTGCCCTCGAAAAGATAGCTCACCCTGTGCTCCCGGGCCAGAGCCGCCAGCTCCGCGCCGTGCTCCGCCACCAGCTGTTTGTTGCTGGAGACCAGGCTCTTGCCGGCCAGAAGGACCCGGCGGGAGTAGTCATAGGCCGCGTCGGAGCCGCCGATCACCTCCGCCACCACGGCCACCTCCGGGTCGTTTTCAATGACGGAAAAGTCCCGGACAAACTTTGCCCGGAAGGGACTGTCCGGATAGTCGTGCCGCACCAGGATATATCCCAGCTCCAGCGGCTCTCCCGCCGCCGCGGCCAGCTTCTGCGCCTGGTCGGCCATGACCTCCGCCAGGCCGCCGCCCACGACGCCAAAGCCCAGTATCGCGTATTTTTTCATTTGTACCTCTCCTTTATCCCGCCACGACCGCGGCCTTGATGACGCCGTCGATGGAGCTGAGCCGTGTGAGCAGCGCCTCGGCGGAGGTGTCCAGAGCGGTCAGATCTGCCGTGATGGTGGCCGGGGCGGCCCCGTTGGTGGGGATGCCCTGGTTGATGGTGAGGATGTTGGCCCCCGTGTCCGCGAACACCGCCAGCACCTCGCTCAAAAGCCCCATCTTGTGCCGGAGCATGATCTGGAAGGTGACGATGCGCCCGCCGGCCACGTTCTGGAAGGGCATGACGGCGTTTTTGTATTTGTAATACGCCGAGCGGGAGATACCCACCTGCCCGGCGGCCTCCGCCACGGTCTGGGCGCGGCCGGTGTCCAGCAGCTCCCGGGCCTGCGTCACCCGGACAAATACCTCCGGCAGGGCGTCGCCGTCTACCAGATAAAACTGCCCATGTCCGCTGCTTGCCATAGAGACTGTCCTCCTTTTGCGGTCATTTGTCCACATGTGGTGCATATTACCATGTTTAGACATGATATGCAAGCAAAAACGGCAAGTTGACGGAGATACTGTCAGTCCGCACAAAAAAGCCCCGGCTCAAGAGAGCCGGGGCGGGGATTTTGCCGTTTGCGCCGGTTATGCCTGTACCGATTCCACCAGGGCCGCGGCCAGGCTGTCCAGCTCCGTGGCTTTGCTCTTGGGGATATAAACTGCTCGGCGGAAGTGAATCCCGCCGGCAGGAAGTCAAAAGCCTGATGTATTGCGGCTTTTGACTTCACGCGCGGCCCGCCGCGCGGCTCGGCCTGACCGGCCTTCGCTCCCTCTATGCCTGCACCGATTCCACCAGGGCCGCGGCCAGGCTGTCCAGCTCCGTGGCCTTACTCTCATTAAGGGACGAGGCCAGGCTCAGACGCTCGTTCAGAAGCGTCATGTTCTTCAGCTGGTCGGTGATGAAGCCGGCCATCAGATCGCCGCTCTTCACGGCCCAGGAGCCGTTTTCGATCAGGGCGAAGGTGCGGTTTTGCAGATTCAGGGCCTTCATGTCCATGAGGAAGTTGTGCATCACCGGGTAAATGCCCAGGTTATAGGTGACGCTGGCCAGTACGATGTGGCTGTACTTGAACGCCTCGGCGATGAGATAGCTGACGTGCGTGTTGGACACGTCGTACACCGCCACGTTGGTCAGGCCCTGCTCGCACAGCTTGGCGGCAAGGCACTGGGCGGCGGCCTCGGTGTTGCCGTACATGGAGGCGTAGACGATCAGCACGCCCTTCTCCTCCGGCTCGTAGCGGCTCCACTTGTCGTACTTGTCGATGAAGTACCCCAGATCCTTGCGCCACACCGGGCCGTGGAGCGGGCAGATGAATTTGATCTTGTCCAGGATGCCTGCGGCCTTTTTCAGCAGCAGCTGCACGTGGGGGCCGTACTTGCCCACGATGTTGGTCAGATACCGGCGGGCCTCGTCCAGCCAGTCCCGGTCGAAGTCCACCTCGTCGGCGAACAGCTTTCCATCCAGGGCGATGAAGGAGCCGAAGGCGTCGGCGGAGAACAGCACCCCGTTGGTCAGGTCGAAGGTGACCATGGCCTCCGGCCAGTGCACCATGGGCGCCCCCACGAACGTCACGTTGTGCTCCCCGAAGGAGAAGGTGTCCCCCTCCTTGACGGTGATGCACTCATGGCTGTCCACGTGGAAGCCGAACTGCCGCATGAGCAGGAAGGCCTTCTCGCTGGAGATGATCTTCACCTTGGGCCAGCGCAGCAGGATCTCCTCGATGGAGGCGCCGTGATCCGGCTCCATGTGGTTGATGAGCAGGTAGTCCAGCGGCCGGTCGCCCAGCAGGTACTCCAGGTTTTGCAGCAGCTGCCGGCAGGCAGACCAGTCCACCGTGTCCACCAGGACGGTCTTTTTGTCCAGCAGCAGATAGGCGTTGTAGCTGACGCCTCTGGGGATGGGGTGGATGTTCTCGAAAAGGGTCAGGCGGTGGTCGTTGGCGCCCACCCAGTAGAGGTTATCGGTAACTTGGCGCACGCAATGCATTGTCGTCTCTCCTTTCCTTCTTACGCCTCAATGAACTGTTCCTTGCTCTCGCCGCACTCCGGGCAGACCCACCCCTCGGGCAGCTTGTCGAAGGTGGTGCCGGGGGCCACGTCCGCGTCCGGGTCGCCCCGCTCGGGGATGTACTCAAAGCCACAGCCGCCGCAGACATACCGGGGGCCGATGGGCGCGGGCTTGGGCATGGGCGGGCGCTTCATCTTCACCATGGGCGGGGCGGGCTTCTTCTCGCCCGTGTCCAGGGCCTGGGCCAGCAGGGGCAGGATCTCGTTGACGTCCCCCACGATGCCGTAGTCGCAGTTTTTGAAGATGGGCGCGCCGGCGTTCTTGTTGATGGCCACGATGGTGGAGGCGTCCTTGATGCCCTTCAGGTGCTGGATGGCGCCGGAGATGCCGCAGGCGATGTAGAGGTTGCCGGTGAATTTCTGGCCGGACATGCCCACGAACCGGTTGAGCGGCACGTACTTGAGGGTCTCTGCCACGGGCCGGGAGGAGCCGATGGCCGCGCCGGCGGCCTTGGCCAGATCCTCGATGAGCTTCATGTTCTTCTTCTCCCCGATGCCCTTGCCGGCGGACACCACCCGCTCCGCCTGGGCGATGGGGGTGTCTATGGGGATGCCCACGGTGAAGTCGTAGCCGTCCTTCTTCAGGGCCGCCACCAGCGCGTCCACCCGCTCCCGGGCGTCGCCGTCCCGGAAGATGGTTCTCTTGCGCACGCCGGTGATGGGCGCCGGTTTCTTTGCCTTGGAGGAGGAGCCACCCTCGCTCTTGGGGGGCTTGCCCATGATGTTGGAGGCGATCACCACCCGCTGGATCTCGTTGGTGCCCTCGTAGATGGTGGTGATCTTGGCGTCCCGGTAGGCGCGCTCCACCTCCATGCCCTTCATGAAGCCCGCGCCGCCGTGGATCTGCAGCGCGTCGTTGGTGACCTCCAGGGCGATGTCCGAGGCGTACATCTTGGCCATGGCGGCCTCCATGGCGTAGGGCTCGTGGTGCTCCTTCAGCTCCGCAGCGGAGTAGACCAGGAAACGGGCGCAGCGCAGCTTGGTGGCCATGTCCGCCAGCTTGAAGGACAGGGACTGCTGGAAGCCGATGGGCTTGCCGAACTGCACCCGCTCCTTGGCGTAGCTGACCGCGTTCTCATAGGCCCCCTGGGCGATGCCCAGGGCCTGGGCTGCGATGCCGATCCGGCCGCCGTCCAGGGTGCTCATGGCGATCTTGAAGCCCTGGCCCTCTTTGCCCAGCAGGTTCTCCTTGGGCACCTTCACGTCGTTGAACATCAGCTCCGCCGTGGAGGAGGAGCGGATGCCCAT
>CANQDL010000114.1 GCA_947591105.1 uncultured Oscillospiraceae bacterium | reverse complement strand
AGCCCTTTTCACTCTTCATCATCCGCGCCGTAGCAGAAGGCGTTGTACATGGCGGGGAATTTGCTCTTCACGTCCGCCTCCCCCAGACCGACCATCTCAAAGGCCTTGACCATGATGTCCGGGTCGTGGTTGCGCACCGCGCCGGAGCTCAGCTCCACCCCGTTGCACACCAGGTCGTACTGGTAGGCGTAGATGTCCAGGGGGTCTACCTCTCCCCGCTCCGCCTTCTCCAGGATCTCCAGGCCGCCGTTGGGCATGGAGAACGGGTTGTGGCAGAATTCCAGCTGGCCGGACTCCTCCCCGATCTCGAACATGGGGAAGTCCACGATCCAGCAAAACTCGTAGCGCTGCTCGTCCATATGGGAGGGCACGGCCGCGCCCAGCATCTTCCGGGCCACGCCGGCGGTCTTGCGGGCGCTGTTCTTGTCCCCGGCGGCGATGATGCCCAGACTGCCCGGCTCCATGCCCAGATCCCGGAGCGCCTGCTCGTGGCCGGCCAGGAACTTGGCCACGCCGCCCACCAGCGCGCCATTTTCGTCCATGCGCACCCAGTAGGGCTTGGCCCCCGCCTGGACGGCTACCTCGTCGCAGAGCTTGTCGATCTGCTTTCTGGTCAGCTCCGCCCCCGTGCAGGGGATGAGCTTGACCATGGCCGCGTCCTGGAAGGGCTGGAAGCCCTCGGTCTGGCGGGCCAGAGCGGTCATGTCCCGGAGGGTCAGGTCGATGCGCAGATCCGGCTTGTCGGTGCCGTAGATGTCCATGGCGTCGTTGAAGCTGATGCGCCGGAAGGGGGGCTTGGAGGCGATGTTGAAGGTGCCGTACTTGGCGAAAATGGGCGGGAACACGTCCTCGATCACGGCGAACACGTCCTCCTGGGTGGCGAAGGCCATCTCCATATCCAGCTGATAGAACTCGCCGGGGGAGCGGTCGCCCCGGGCGTCCTCGTCCCGGAAGCAGGGGGCGATCTGGAAGTACCGGTCGAAGCCGGAGGTCATCAGCAGCTGCTTGAACTGCTGGGGGGCCTGGGGCAGGGCGTAGAATTTCCCGGGATGCTTCCGGGCGGGCACCAGGTAATCCCGGGCCCCCTCCGGGCTGGAGGCGGTCAGGATGGGGGTGGTGATCTCCAGAAAGCCGTGATCGATCATGGCGTTGCGAAGGGCCGAGACCACATTGCAGCGCAGGATGATGTTCTTTTTCACCGCCGGATTGCGCAGATCCAGATACCGGTGCTTGAGCCGGATGGTCTCGTCCGCCTCCCGGCTGCGGTTTATCTCGAAGGGCAGCTCGTTATAGTGGCAGCGGCCCAGAACTTCTACCTTCTCGGGGACGATCTCCACCTCGCCGGTGGGCAGCTTGGGGTTTTTGCTGTCCCGCTCCCGGACGGTGCCGGTGACGGAGACGGTGCTCTCCTTGGTGATGGCCCGGAAGCACCTGACCATCTCCTCGGTCTCGGCCACCACCTGGGTGGTGCCGTAAAAGTCGCGGATCACGGCGAAGGCAAGGGCGGAGCCCACCTCCCGGACGTTTTCCAGCCAGCCGACGATGGTGGCCTGCTGGCCCGCGTGCTCCAGCCGGAGCTCATTGCAGGTATGGGTGCGCATTTGTGTCATGGTGTGTCAACTTCCTTTCACAGGCCTGATGTGCCTGTCTATGCTTTTCAAAATGATATCGGCGGCCTGCTGGGGGGTGACGGTCACCTGCCGGCCGGAGCGCAAATCCTTCAGACCCACCGTTCCGGCGGCCTTCTCGTCCTCACCAACCACCGCGGCGAAGGGGATGGCCAGCTTGTCCGCGTAGGCAAACTTTGCCTTGACCTTCTTTTTCTCGGCGTACACCTGGGTGCGCACGCCGGCGTCCCGCAGGGCGGCGGCGCAGCGGACGGCCCAGTCCATGTCCTCTCCCAGGGGGATCACCAGCGCGTCGCAGGGGGCGGTGGGCAGCGCGGGATTGAGCAGCCCCTGCTCCTGGAGGATATAGAACAGCCGGGTCACGCCGATGGAGAGGCCCACGCCGGGCAGCTGCTTGTCCGTGTAGTATCCGGCCAGATTGTCATACCGGCCGCCGGAGCAGACGGAGCCCACCTCCGGGTGATCCAGAAGCTGGGTCTCGTACACCGTGCCGGTGTAGTAATCCAGGCCCCGGGCGATGGTCAGGTCGATCCGCCAGTTCTCGTCCGGCACCCCCAGACCAGGCAGCAGCGCCGTGACGGCGCGCAGCTCGGCAAGGCCCGCGTCCAGAGTCTCGTTGCGCCCGGACAGGGCCTCCAGCGCCCCCATGGGATCGGCGCTGTTCAGAATGTCCAGCAGCTCCTGCGCCTTTTCCGGCGTCATGCCCAGCTCCGCCAGGATGGCGGCCACCTTCTCCCGGCCGATCTTCTCCAGCTTGTCCACAGCGCCCAGCACAGCGGCGGCCTGATCGCCCACGCCCAGCAGCGCGAACAGGCCGTTGAGTATTTTCCGGTTGTTCATGCGGATACAGAACCGCTCTATCCCCAGCCGGCGCAGGGCCTGGCAGATGACGGCGGGCATCTCCGCGTCGTTGGCGATGTCCAGGGCGCCGTCGCCGATCACGTCGATGTCGGCCTGGTAAAACTCCCGGAACCGGCCACGCTGGGCCCGCTCGCCCCGGTAGACCTTGCCGATCTGGTACCGGCGGAAGGGAAAGGCCAGCTGGCCGTAATTCATGGCCACATACTTGGCCAGAGGGACTGTCAGGTCGAACCGCAGGGCCAGGTCGGTGTCGCCCTTGGAAAAGCGGTATATCTGTTTTTCCGTCTCGCCGCCGCCCTTGGCCAGCAGCACCTGGGCCGACTCCACGGCGGGGGTGTCCAGCGCGGTGAAGCCGTACAGGGAATACGTCTGACGCAGCGCGTCCAGCACCGCGTCCATCTGGGCCTGGGGCCCGGGCAAAAGTTCCATAAACCCGGACAGGGTCCGGGGTTTGATCCGTTCCATAGATGCTCCTTGGCCGGGACGGAGTGGCCGCCCCGGCAGATCTCATTTCTTCTTATTCTTGGGATTGACGATGTCGCGCCAGGCAAAGTCCCCCCGGCGCAGGCCCTGCACCAGCACCTCCGCCGTGGCCACGTTGGAGGCGAAGGGGATGTTGTGGTTGGCGCACAGCAGGGAGATCTCATTGACCGGGCCGAACAGCTCCGGGTGATAGGGATCGGCGAAGAACATCACCAGATCCAGCTCGTTGTAGGCGATCCGGGCGCCGATCTGCTGTACGCCGCCCTGGGCGGCGCCCATGTACAGATGGATGGGCAGACCGGTGGCCTCGCTGACCAGCTTTCCCGTGGCGTTGGTGGCCACGATGTTGTGCTCGGCGAGAATGCCGCAGTAGGCGATGCAGAACTGCACCATCAGTTCCTTTTTGCCGTCGTGTGCCATAAGTGCGATGTTCATAGGATATCTCCAATCTATAGATTCAACTTGTCAGAGGGCAAGCAGTTTGTTTGTCTTCTCAGTGCAGAAGGGTGAGCTCCTTCTCGGTGCTCTGGGTGCTCTCCCGGAACTCAAAATAGTAGCGCAGCACGTCCTGGGCGATCAGGGAGGCACGGGCGCCGGCGTAGCCGTTCTCCAGGGCCACGGCGATGGCGATCTGGGGGTCCTCATAGGGGGCGTAGCAGATGAAGAACGCGTCGGCGGTGGAGCCGTTGGTCTCGGTGGTGCCGGTCTTGGCGGCCACCTCGTAGGGGAAGCCGGCGAACTGGGAGAAGGCAGTACCGTGGGTGACCACGCCCCGCATCCCCTGGTGGATCAGATCCCAGATGTACTTGTCCCCCTCGATGGTGTACATGGCCTCCGGCTCCCGCTCGTAGACGCTCTCGGAGTAATCGTAGCTGGAGGCGGATTTGAGGATGGAGCAGCTGTAGGTGGTGCCGCTGTTGGCCAGGGCGGCGGTGTATCGGGCCAGCTGAAGGGTGGTGATGCCGGTGACGGACTGGCCGATGGAGGCCAGCAGGGTGTCGGCGGAGTACCAGGAGGCGTCCCGGGTGCCGGCCCACAGCTCGGCCTTGTATTCCTTGGACGCCACGTGGCCGGTCTCCTCATAGAGCTCGATGCCGGTGGGCTCGCCCAGGCCGAACAGCTTGGCGTACTTGTCGATGGTGTCGATCTGGATGCGGTCGCCCACGGAGAAGAAGAAGAAGTTGCAGCTGAGCGAGATGGCCTCGGAGACGGAGATGGGGCCGTGGGTGCTGGTGCACCGGGGGGCGTAGCCCGCGTCCCGGTACTTGTCGAATACGCCGGTGCAGACGAACGTCTCCTCGCCGCCCAGCTGCTTCTCCACCAGGGCCGCCGTGGCCACGCAGGGCTTGAAGGTGGAGCCGGGGGAGTACATGCCCTGCAGGGCCCGGTTCATGAGGGGGTTGGATTCGTCCTCGTTCAGTTCGGCATAGTCGTCCCAGAAGGTCTCCAGACTGAAGGTGGGATAGCTGGCGATACACAGCGGCTCGCCGGAATGTACGTCGATGGCCACCACGGCCCCGCCGCTGATCAGATTCTGTACTTTATCCCGCTGGCCGCGGCTGATATACATCTCGTTGCGCTCCGTCGTGGCGGTGTTGGCGCTCTCGATATAGGAGGCCAGCGCCGCCTCCGCCGCGCCCTGCATCTCGATGTCCAGGGTAAGGTAGATGTTGTTGCCCGGCTGGGGCACTTCGGAGTAGGAGGTGCCGGTGATGATGCCGTCGCTGGTGCTGGTGACCAGCATCTTCCCGTCCGTGCCGTGGAGCAGCTCCTCAAAGGCGGCCTCCACGCCGGCCTGGCCGACGGTGGCGTTCATAGGATAACCCAGCTCGCTGTACTTTTTGTACTGCTCGCTGCTCATGGCGCCGGTGTAGCCGAGGATATGGGGGGCGTACGAGGTGTTGTATTCCCGCAGGTAGCTGACCTGCACCTCGAAGCCGGGCAGGTCGGCCTCCATCAGAGAGGTGATGGTGTTGATGGACACGTCCTGGGCAAAGACGTAGTCGGCGGTGGGGACGATATAGCGCACGTTGACCGCGTAGCGGACGGCGGCGATGATGCGCATGTCGTGGGCGTTGTAGTTGCCGTCGATCTTGTAGCGGGTGCGCATCATGGCCATGACCTCCACCGCGGAGGCGTCGCCGGGCAGCTCGTTTCTCTCCAGCCAGGCGTTGAGCAGGGTGGACTGCCAGATGCTCATGTCCTCAAATTCCCAGGGGGGATCGGCGGAGATGGGCAGCTCATCGTTGAAGCTGTCGCCGTTGGCGGTGATCAGATTGCACATCTGCAGGATGATCTCGTTCATCTCGTCGTCGCTGCGGCCGGACATCATCAGCTCAGCGTCGTCGATGAGCAGGTTGTTGCAGTTGCGGTTGGAGACCAGGAGCCGGCCATAGCGATCCATGATGTTGCCGCGGGCCGCGACCACATCCTCCTCGGACACGATGGAGTGGACGGACTGCTCGTAGTACATGTTGCCGTCCACGATCTGCAGCTTGTAGAGGGTGGCGAAGAATATCACCAGCACTGCGATCATGATGAAAGTGAGGGTAAGAAGCCTGCCGGAACTGATAAGCTTTCTCATGGGATATCTCTGTAGCCTCGCATAGACGCGCCCGCAGGCGCGGACAGGATGAAGATATGTTTCTTAAAACCGCCGTTTACCGGCCCATGGGCCGGGCGGCGATGATTTTACAGGGGAAATAGACGGGCACGGCCCACAAAAGGCTCCACACGGTCTGCAAAATGCCCGTGCGCCAGACCGGCCACATCTGCCGGCCGGGCAGATACAGCGCCAGGAACTGCCGGGTATCCTCGCCGACGAAAAACAGGAACCGGAACATCTGGCAGAAGGCGGCGGCGAGAAGGGTGACCAGGGTCAGCGTCAGGAAGGACATGAGCCCCCGGTGGAGCATGTACTTGCCCAGCGCCCCGGCGAAAAACCCCGCCGCCGGCAGCAGCACGGTGAACAGCACCATGTGTCCGGACGTTCCCATGTCGGAGAAATACCCGGCCGCCAGGCCGATAAGACCGCCCCAGACCCCGCCCTCGAAAAGGCCGATGGCCACCACCACGGAGGGGATCAGCAGGGGCTTGGCGCCGAAGAGGGGGATGCGGGACACGATGAGGTTTTGCAGGATGAACATGACCAGCAGCAGCAGGCCGTATACGATGGCCCGGCGCAGTTTGCTCAGGTCGATCAGATCAAGCAGCATGGCGCTTACTCCTGGGTGGTGAAGTCGGTGATGATGAACACCTGGGTCAGGGTGCCCAGGTCGCAGGCGGGATCTACCACGCCGTACAGGCTCTGGCCGTTGCCCTCGCTGAGCACGGAGCCGATGTAGCCGATGATGAGGCCCTGGGGAATGGAGCCGCGTCCGGAGGTGAGGACGGCCTCGCCCTCCACCAGCTGGGCGTTCTCGGACAGATAGGTGAGCCGCAGCTGGTTGTTCTGCATCAGGGCGAAGTCGCCCACGCACATCCCGACCGCCCCGGCCTCGCCCACCAGCGCGCCCACGTCGATGGCGGAGTCGATGATCGTACGCACCATGCTCCAGGTGTCGCCCACCTCGATGATCTGCCCCACCAGCGCGCCGTACTCGGTGATCAGGCAGTCGCCCACGTCAATGGGGTTGTCGGTGTTGGACGAGCCCTTGGAGATGCGGAAGGTGCTCTCCCAGTTGGAGCTGGACCACTCGGTGATCTTGGCCGATTCCATCACGTAATCCGTGTGCTTTTCCTTGAATTGCAGCAGTTCCCGGAGCCGGACGTTCTCGTCCTCGTATTCTGCGGCGTCGATGGCGGCCTGCTGGGCCTGGGCCAGCTGGGCCCGGAGGGAGTTGTTCTCCGCCACCAGCTGGTCGTATTTGTAGATGTAGCCGTA
>CANQDL010000113.1 GCA_947591105.1 uncultured Oscillospiraceae bacterium | reverse complement strand
GAGATGCCGCCGCCATTCGAGCTTTGCCGCTTTGCGGCAAAGGGAGACCTGGCTGGCGTGCATCGACGACACAAGGGAGCCTAAAAGGTAGTGATTGAATAAATGGCAGATAAACGGGATTACTACGAGGTGCTGGGCGTAAAGAAAGGCGCCTCGGAGGACGAGATAAAAAAAGCATATCGCAAGGCGGCCAAGGAAAACCACCCGGATCTGCATCCGGGGGACAAGGCGGCGGAGGCCCGCTTCAAGGAGGCCAACGAGGCCTATGCCGTGCTGTCCGATCCGGACAAGAGGGCGAAATACGACCAGTTCGGCTTTGCCGGGGTCGATCCCAATTTTGCTGCCAGCGCCGGAGCCGGCGGATTCGAGGGCTTCGGGGATCTGGGCGACATCTTTGGGGATATTTTCGGCAATTTCGGCGGCTTTGGCGGCTTCGGCGGCGGACGCCAGCAGACCCGCACCGGCCCCCGCCGGGGGGAGAGCCTGCGGGCCAGGATGACCCTCACCTTTGAGGAGGCCGTGTTCGGCTGCAAGAAGGACATCACCATCCCCCGGGTGGAGCAGTGCCCGGACTGCAAGGGCACCGGCTGCCAGAGCGGCACCACCCCGGAGGTGTGCCCCCAGTGCCGGGGCACGGGTACCGTCCGCACCCAGCAGCGCACGCCCTTTGGCGTGTTCCAGTCCTCCGGCCCCTGCCCCAAGTGCGGCGGCGCCGGCAAGATCATCCACTCCCCCTGCTCCAAGTGCCGGGGCAGCGGCACCGTCCACACCCAGAAAAAGCTGAATGTCACCATTCCCGCGGGCATCGACGACGGCGAGACCGTGTCCCTCCGGGGCCAGGGCAACGCCGGGGTCAACGGCGGCCCGGCGGGGGATCTGCTGGTGCAGGTGCAGGTGAAGCCCAGCGCCACCTTCCAGCGGGAGGGCACCAGTATCTATACCACCGCCGAGCTTGGTTTTGTGCAGGCGGCCCTGGGTACCGAGATCAAAGTCCCCACCCTGGACGGGGAGGTGTCCCTGAACATACCCGAGGGCACCCAGACCGGCGCGGTGTTCCGTCTGCGGGGCAAGGGCGTGCCCAGCGTCCGCACGGGGCTGCGGGGCGACCAGTTCGTCACGGTGAATCTGCAGACGCCCAAGGCCCTGTCCAAAAAGCAGAGGGAGCTGCTGCAGGAGTTTGCGGATCTGGCGGGGGAGAAGACCAAGAAGAAATGGAAGCTGTGAGCCGGATCGAAGGCCGTTTCCGCCCCTGATAAATCTTAACTTTTTTTATATTCTCCACCGGAGACGTTGCGGCGTCTCCGGTTTTGGTATATAATACATTATCGAAGTTTCCCCCGGACAGGGGCCTTTTGACGCTTGATCCATCTCTCGCTTTTCGTGAGGCGTTTTTATCATGCTTTCCAATCTGACCATCCTATTTCCCCTGGCGGTGGCGCTGTACGCCCTGCTGTGGTGCTGCCGCTGGGCGGCCATCCACCGGCAGGCGGTGCCGGCGCTGCAAAGGGCCGCCCGGGCGGAGCAGACGGCGGCGGGCCATACCGGCTGCAGCCGCTGGGCGGACGTGCCCCGCGGCTTCACCCGCCAGGACTGGATCTTGCTGGGGGCGCTGACGGCGGTGTACGCCGTGGTGGCCTTTGCCGGTCTGGGAAGCACGGCCGTTCCCCAGAACTATCTGCACTTTGAACAGGCCAACACCTACGCCCAGATCGAACTGAAGGAGCCGCAGACCATCTCCGCCGTCCGGTACTGGAGCGGTCTGAACACGGCCGACTATCTGCTGCAATTTTCCCTGGACGGGGAGAACTGGATCGACCAGGCCAAGGAGGACGGCACCTCCGGCATGACCCAGCAGTACACCCAGCTGTTTCGCTGGAACGACGCGGTGCTCAACCCCGACAACGGCCCGGTGCGGTATGTGCGCATCACCTCCGGCGGGGCGGAGTATCTGGGCGAGGTGGTGCTCTACGGGGCCGACGGACAGGCCATTTCTCCGGAGCAGCTGATCGTGGCCGGCGGCTGTGAGGCCCTGTTCGACGAGCAGGACACGGCCGCGGCCTATACATTCAAAAACGGGACGTATTTTGACGAGATATACCATGCCCGCACGGCCATGGAGCACATCGAGCAGGTCTGGCCCTATGAGATCACCCACCCGCCCATGGGGAAGATGATCATGTCCCTGGGCATCCGGCTGTTTGGCATGACGCCCTTTGGCTGGCGGTTCATGGGCACCCTTGTGGGGGTGCTGATGCTGCCGCTGCTGTATGTGCTGCTCAAGCGGATGTTCGGCTATACGGCGGTGGCCGCCGGGGGCAGCACGGTGTTCGCCTTCGACTTCATGCACTTTGTGCAGACGCGCATCGCCACCATCGACTCCTACGCGGTGTTCTTCATCGTGATGATGTACCTGTTCATGTACATGTGGCTGACCGAGCCGCCGGAGCGGGAGGGCCGGCGGACGGCGTATCTGGCGCTGACAGGCATAGCCTTCGGCTTCGGCGCGGCCAGCAAGTGGGTGTGTATCTACGCCGGCGGGGGCCTGGGGGCCATATGGCTTGTCTACTGGGTCATGCGCTTCGTGCGGGAGAGGAAGGCCGCCCTGAACGGCTTTTTGGAGAACGTGGGCTGGTGCCTGCTGTTTTTCATCGTGGTGCCCTGCCTGATCTACTATGCCAGCTACTGGAGCTACGGCCCCAGCCAGGGGGCGGACGGGCCCTGGCGTCTGTTCAAAAAGGAATACCTGAAGACGGTCATCGACAACCAGACCTATATGTGGAACTACCACTCCGATCTGGTGTCCACCCACCCCTATTCCTCCAAGTGGTATCAGTGGCTCTTTGACGTGCGGCCCATTTTGTACTACCTGAGCTCCAACGCCGACGGCACCACCGTCTCCTTCGCGGCCTTCAATAACCCCCTGGTGTCCTGGGCGGGGCTGACGGCCATGCTGGGAATGGTCTGGGTCGCCGTCCGGGAGCGGGACGAGCGGGCGGTGTTCATCCTGATCGGATATCTGGCCAACCTGCTGCCCTGGGTGCTGGTCAGCCGGCTCACCTTCGCCTATCACTACTTCCCCAGCACCGTGTTTCTGGTGCTGGCCATCGGGTATCTGTTCGCCGACCTGCGGCGGCACGACCAGTGCTGGCCGGTGTCCATCGGCAGCTTCGCCGGGGTGACGGTGCTGCTGTTCTGTATCTTTTACCCCGTGCTGGCCGGCGTGCCCCGCACAGCCGGATACAGCCGGGTGTTCCTGAAGTGGTTTTCTGACACATGGCCGTTTTGACTGATTTTCACTGCCACACCGACATCTCTCCGGACGGGAGGGCGTCTCTGTACGAGATGGCCATGGCGGAATATGCCGCGGGGGTGCGGTATCTGTGCATCACCAACCACTGCGACACGGTGCACTGGCGCACGCTGGCGTTTTCTCCCCTCTGCCGGACGGTGGCCCTTCGCCAGCGGCAGGAGCTGGAGGCAGTGCGGGAGCGGCTGCCCGCCGACCTGCACCTGGGCCTGGGCCTGGAGCTGGCGGAGCTTATCTTCCACCCGGAGCTGACGGAGGAGCTGTCCGGCGACCCCGCGCTGGACTTTGTGCTGGGCTCCCACCACATCACCCGGGAGTTTGGGGACTACCATGAGCTGGACTATCACGATCCCGATTTCTGCCGCCGGATGTGGGACGTGTATCTGGAAAACCTCCAGTGGGTGGCCGACAAGGACTACTTTGACGTGATGGCCCACATCGGCTATGTGCGCCGGTACGCCATGGCCCAGGGGGTGGACACGGCCCTGACCCTGGCCGAGCACGGCCAGCGGGTGGAGAGGATTTTGCGGACCATCATCCGAAACGGCAAGGGGATCGAGCTCAACTGCTCCGGCCTGCGGGACGGGTGCGGCCCCTTCCCCTCGGAGGAGATCCTGCTGCTGTACCGCTCCCTGGGGGGCGAGACTGTCACCCTTGGCTCCGACGCCCATCGGACTGAGGACGCGGCCAAGTGCCTGGCGCTGGGCCAGGAGATACTCAAAAAGTGCGGCTTTTCATCTGTAGCCGTGTTTACCGGAAGAAAGGCAGACTTTCTTCCCATTTGAAAGGAGAACCGATCATGATTGCCATTGCGTCTGACCACGGGGGCTACGCCCTCAAGCAGGAGATCATCAAGCACCTGACGGAAAAGGGCGTGCCCATTGAGGATCTGGGCTGCGGCGGAGAGCGGGTGGACTACCCGGACTACGCGGAGAAGCTCTGCCGGGCCATCGTGGCCGGGCAGTACGAGCGGGGCATCCTGTGCTGCGGCACGGGCATCGGCGTGTCCATCGCCGCCAACAAGATCCACGGCATCCGGGCCGCCCTGTGCGGCGACTGCTTCAGCGCCGAGATGAGCCGCCAGCACAACGACGCCAACGTGCTGTGCCTGGGCGGGCGCGTGCTGGGCACGGAGCTGGCCAAGAAGATCGTCGATACCTACCTGACCACTCCTTTTTCCGGCGCGGAGAGCCACTCCCGCCGCATCGCCAAAATAGCCGATCTGGAGAAGTGACCTATGCCCTACCGCCCCAAGGACATATATAGGGGACGGCGGAAATTCCGCGTGCCCCTGAACATATTGCTGTTTCTGCTGGCGTTCCTCACGGTGGGGAGCGTGACGCTGTTCTATGTCCTGCAGCGGTATATGGTCTATGACGCCAACGGCGCCACGCTGCAGCTGCCCTTCGGCCAGGAGCAGTCTGCCGAGCCGGAGGTGCCGGGGGCGCCCACGCCGGAGCCCACCTTTGAGCCCATCCAGGTGCAGGTGGTGTGGGAAGACCCGGACTTTGCGGAGGTGGATCTGGGCGGCTGGGAGGAACTGGAGCCCATCCAGGGCTGGTTCGTCCCCCTGAGCACCGTCATCAGCGAGGAGGATCTTGCCTCGGCTGTGGCCACCGTCCGGGACGGGAGCTATACCACCGCCATCTTTGAGATGAAGAGCCGGGCCGGTCAGCTGGTCTGGCCCTCCACCAACGCCGTGGCGCTGCAATACACCACCTCCGGCGCCACGGACGTGTCCTGGGCCATCGAGGAGCTGCACGGCGCCGGCAAGACCGTGGCGGCCCAGATCAGCTGCTTCTGCGACACCCTTCTGGTGCAGCGGGACTGGTCCACCGCGCTGCAGCGGGGAAATGGCGGCCTCTACCAGGACGACGGCGGCTACTTCTGGGTCGATCCCTATAACCACACCGTGAGAGCCTATATCACCGACCTGGCCCGGGAGCTGGCCGAGCTGGGATTTGATGAGATCATCCTGGCGGATCTGTATCACCCGGTGTCCGATCAGGGCTTCACCTATTCCGTGGTGATGCAGACCGAGGCCGACCCGGTGGTGGCCGTCTGCCAGATGGGCCGCCGGGTGGCGGAGGCGCTGGCGGGCACCGATACGGCCGTCTCCGCCCGGCTGGACACCACCTCCCTGCGCCAGGGCATGGCCGCCCAGACGGGCCAGGACGTGACCGTGTTCTGGCGGCTGTTCGCCCGGCTCTACTGTCCCACCTCGCTGGATATGATCGCCGCCGACCGGGACACGGCCACCGCCAGCATGGAGCAGGGGGACGCCAGCGTGCGCTTCATCCCGGTGGTGGGCTACACCCCCGAGGGAGAGACGTCCTATGTGCTGTCCGGCTGAGGCGGGCAGGGATATGAAAAACCGAAGAGCGGGGCGTCCCGGCCAGCGCCGGAATACCCCTGCTTTTTCGTCTGCGCCCCGCGCCGGTGTGAGCGGCGTCCGGGAGCGCGCATATGAAGGAGACAGAGATGGAGAGCCTGCTGTTCAGTCTGAATGCCACGGTGCCGGTGTTTTTGATGATGGTGCTGGGGGCGGCCGTCCGCCGTCTGGGCCTGCTGGACGTGGAGACGGCCAGAAAGCTGAACCGGTTCGTGTTCCGCCTGGCACTGCCGGTGCTGCTGTTCAACGACATGTCCGGCACGGACATCTCCCAGGTGTGGGACGGCCGGTTCGTTCTGTTTTGCGTGGGGGCCAATGCGGTGTCCATCGCCGTGGCCTGGGTGCTGGCGCTGCCCTGGAAGGACAAGAGCATCCGGGGGGAGTTCGTCCAGGCCAGCTACCGCTCCAGCGCCGCCCTGCTGGGCACGGCCATTCTGACCAATCTGTACGGCTCCGTGGGCATGGCGCCGCTGATGATGGCCATTACCGTCCCGGCGTACAACATCGTGGCGGTGGTGGCGCTCAACGTGTTCCGGCCGGACGGCAAGACGGGGGAGAAGGGCCGCCTGGGCAAGACGCTGCGGGGGATCGTGACGAATCCTCTCATCATCGGCATCCTGCTGGGCCTGGTCTGGTCTGCGCTGAAAGTGCCCATGCCGGCCATTCTGGGCAAGACCCTTTCCAGTCTGGGCTCTCTGGCCACGCCCCTGGGGCTGATGGCCATGGGGGCGACCTTTGATCTGAAGAGCGCTTTGAGCCAGTCAAAGCCCGCCGCGGCGGCGAGCTTTATGAAGCTGGCGGGCTTTTGCATCCTGCTGCTGCCGGTGGCGGTGGCCATGGGCTTTCGGGGGCAGGCGCTGGTGGTGATCCTGGTGATGCTGGGCTCCGCCACGTCGGTCAGCTCCTACGTCATGGTGGTCAGCATGGGCCACGCGGGGGCGCTCACCTCCGGGGTGGTCATGCTCACCACCCTGCTGAGCGGCTTCACCTTCACCGGGTGGCTGTGGCTGCTGCGGGCCATGGGGCTGGTGTGAGCGGGGCGTTGATTTTTCCCGGACGAAATGGTAATATTACAATTCGTGTGAAACATTGGTAACGAGGTTTTATCTATGGCAGATCTGAAAAACGAGATAAGCCGCCGCAGGACGTTTGCCATCATCTCCCACCCGGACGCGGGCAAGACGACCCTGACGGAAAAGCTGCTGCTGTACGGAGGCGCCATCCAGCTGGCCGGCGCGGTGAAGGGAAAGG
>CANQDL010000112.1 GCA_947591105.1 uncultured Oscillospiraceae bacterium | reverse complement strand
ACCGCCACCGGCATGAGCGTGGCCGTCATCTTCGTCATGACCATGGCCTCCGCCATCTGCTGGGTCATCAACGAGTTTCTGCTGATCCCCTTCGGCGTGGCCGGTTTCATGCAGACCGTGGCCTACATCCTGGTCATCGCGGTGCTGGTGCAGTTCGTGGAGATGTTCCTGAAGAAGGCCATCCCGGCTCTGTATTCCGCCATGGGCATTTTCCTGCCCCTGATCACCACCAACTGCGCGGTGCTGGGCGTGGTGCTGCTCAATACCCAGAACAACTACAACTTCCTGGAGAGTCTGGTGGACGGCTTCACCGGCGGCCTGGGCTTCACGGTGGCCATCATCCTGTTCGCCAGCGTCCGTGAGCGGCTTCAGTTCGCCGATTACCCCAAGGCCTTCGAGGGCTTTGCCATCTGCCTCGTGTCCGCGGCTCTGTTCGCTCTGGCGTTCATGGGCTTCTCCGGCATGAAGTTCCCCGTATAAGGAGGGCGCGAGAAAAATGACTGTTGTTTCTGCAATCATCATCCTCGGCGCGTTAGGTCTGCTGTTCGGCGTGCTGCTGGTCATCGCCGGCAAGGTGTTCCACGTGGAAAAAGATCCCAAGGAAGAGGCTGTGCGCGCTCAGCTGGCCGGCGCCAACTGCGGCGCCTGCGGCTATCCCGGCTGTGACGGTTATGCCGCCGCCGTGGCCAAGGGCGAGGCGCCGGTGAACGCCTGCGTGCCCGGCGGCCCCAAGGCTGCCGCCGCCATCGGCGAGATCATGGGCGTTGCGGCCGAGGCCGGCGAGGCCAGCGTGGCCTTCGTCCGCTGCTCCGGCACCTGCGGCCACACCAAGAAAAAGTTCGAGTATGAGGGCCTCTCCTCCTGCCTGGCGGCCACCCGTCTGGGCGGCGGCAACGGCGCCAACGTCTGCCCGGCCGGGTGCCTGGGCTTCGGCGACTGCGTCAACGCCTGCCCCTTCGACGCCATGCACCTGGTGGACGGCATCGCCCAGGTGGATCGGGACAAGTGCGTCGGCTGCATGAAGTGTGCCGAGACCTGCCCCAAGAAGCTGATCACCAAGGTGCCCGCCTCCTCCACCAACGCCGTGGGCTGCAACTCCACCGACAAGGGCGCGGCGGTCACCAAGTACTGCGACTTCGGCTGCATCGGCTGCATGAAGTGCAAGAAGGAGTGCCCCGCGGACGCCATCACCATCGAGAACTTCCTGGCCAAGATCGACCAGTCCAAGTGCGTCCACTGCGGCCACTGCGCGGAGGTCTGCCCCCGCAAGGTCATCCACACCACTGTGGCGTAAGTTCATCCAAAGCCACGACGCCCGGGAGAACTCCCGGGCGTCTTTCTTTTTCCGGACAAGCCTTGACAGACGGGCAAAAACAGGGTATCATAACCCTGTCAGTGATGACAAAAGACAGGGAGGATCGTCCCATGGTTTTTTCCTTTACCGCGGAATTTTGCTTCTTTACCTTTTTTACAAAAGGGTAAGGGCGCTTCGCTGCGGTAAACAGGCTCGTATATCTTGCCGTGCGGTGCGCTCACCGCGCGGCTTTTTGTTTTAGAAAGGGATCATGGATATGCAACTGGAACAGATAAAACAGCAGCTGGAAGACCTGGATGGCCAGATGAGCAGCCTGTTCGCCCAGCGGATGGCCCTGTCCGTAGACCTGGCCCGGGCCCGGGCGGCCCTGGGCATGACGGCGGACACCGCCGGCCAGCGGGAGGCAAAGCAGCGCTTTCAGCAGGCCGCCGGCGAGGGTCTTGAGGGCTACGCCGGGGTGGTCTACGCCACCCTGCAGGACGTTGCCCAGAGCTACCAGGCCGCCCAGACCCGGGAGCCCAGCTCGCTGTGCGCGCGGATCACCAGAAGTCTGGAGAACACCAGCCAGCTCTTTCCTGAGTCGGCCACCGTCGCCTGCCAGGGGGTGGAGGGCGCCTATGCCCAGATCGCGGCGGACAAACTCTTTCAGGACGCCCACATCTCCTATGTGAAGAGCTTTGAGGGCGTGTTTTCCGCCATTGCCAATGGCTTCTGCCAGTATGGCGTGCTGCCCCTGGAGAACAGCACCGCCGGCTCCGTCAACCGGATCTATGATCTGATGATGGCCTACAATTTCAGCATCGTCCGCTCCGTGCGCCTGAAGGTGGATCACAACCTGCTGGCCCGGCCCGGTGTGAAGCGGGAGCAGATCAAAGAGATCTTCTCCCATGAGCAGGCCATCGCCCAGAGCGGAGAATTCCTCAAAACCATGCCCGGGGTGAAGGTGACGGTGTGTGAGAACACCGCCGTGGCCGCCAAGCGGGTGGCCGAGTCCGACCGCACCGACGTGGCGGCTCTGTCCTCCCACGCCTGCGGCGCGCTGTACGGTCTGGACACCCTGGCCGCCGACGTGCAGGACAAGGGCAACAACTACACCCGCTTCATCTGCATCGGCAAGGAGCCGGAGATCTTCCCCGGCGCCGACCGCACTAGCGTCATGCTCACCCTCAGCCACCGGCCCGGCGCCCTGTACCGGGTCATGAGCCGGATCACCGCCCTGGGCATCAACCTGACCAAGCTGGAGAGCCGCCCGCTCCCCGACCGGGATTTTGAGTTCATGTTCTACTTCGACCTGGAGACGAGCGTCTACTCCCCCCGGTTCATCCAGCTGCTGGGCGACCTGGAGGAGATGTGCGAGACCTTCCGGTATCTGGGCAGCTACTCCGAGATCGTCTGACGCGGGGAGAGAAAAATGGACAGGCTTCTTTGGCTGGTGAGCGTGCTGTTCGCCGCGCTGTGTATGTATGGCGCGGCCTGCCAGCTGCGCAACCCCCTGTTTCGCACCCCCTGCTGGGTGATGATCGCCGGCGGATTCGTGCTGATGGTCGCCGTGGCGGAGAGTCTCAACGGCCGCAGCTGGGACTGGCCGCTGGCTATGGCCGGCTGCGCCGCCATTTGCATCGCCGCCGTATGGAACGGCAAGCGCAACGGCAATCTGCACCTGAAGCACCATGTGGTGCGCATTCTGTTCTGCGGCCTGCTGGTGGCCGGGTATATCTTCTTCTGACCGCTTGACAGCCGGCGCAGAGGGAGTAAAATGTCCATAGAAATCTGAAAGGGAGGACTTATCGCTATGCTGCTTTCCACGCTGGAGCAGGCCCCCGGCAAACAGATCTCCCACGTGCTGGGCATGGTCGCCGGGAGCGTCGTCACCTCCAGACACCTGGGCAAGGACTTCATGGCGAGTATGAAGACCATCGTGGGCGGCGAGATCCGCGGCTACACCGAGATGCTGGAGGACGCCCGGAAGATCGCCCTGGAGCGGCTGGAGCAAAACGCCGCCGACATGGGCGCCGACGCGGTGCTGGGCATCCGCTATACCACCTCGTCCGTCATGCAGAGCGCCGCCGAGGTCACTGCCTACGGCACCGCCGTACTGCTGCGGTAAGGAGGACGAAAAAGCTGCTCTTCCGACGACAACCCCTCCGACGCGGCTTCGCCGCGCCACCTCCCCTTGCACAGGGGAGGCTTTCTTATCGCCGGAGGCGATACATCTTTGACGGCCCCCTTGTGCAAAGGGGGCTGTCAGCGCCTTTGGCGCTGACTGAGGGATTGTAATACCAAGAGTTTTTCAGGGCGCGGGTCAGACCCCGCGCCCTGCTTTTTTATCCCTCTGTCAAAATGTCGTACAGCTCCCCTGGGGAGGTCACCAGGCGTTCGGCGCCCTTCTCCCGCAAAAAATCTCCGTCCCGGAAGCCCCAGGTGACGATCAGCGCGTCCATGCCGGCGTTGCGGGCTGTGGCGATATCCACCTCCGAGTCGCCGATGTATACCGCGTCTTCCCGGGGGATATCCAGCTGCCGGAGCACCTCCTCCACGGTGTCGGGAGCGGGTTTTTTCCGCACCCCGGGCCGCTCGCCCACGGTCACGTCGAATATGCCCGGGTAAAACCGCTCGCACAGCGGCCCCACCGCCTCGTCCACCTTGTTGGACACCACCGCCAGGCGCATCCCCTTCAGCTGCAGTCCCTTGAGAAGAAAGGACACGTAGGGGTAGGGCCGGGTGGCGTCCATGCTGTGCAGGGCGTAATGCTCCCGGAAGGCGGAAAACACCTTCTCCACATCCTCCGCCGCCGTGCCGGCGGGCACCGCCCGCTCCACCAGCTTGTGCACCCCGTTGCCCACAAACCGGCGCACCTCGTCGATGGTGCGGGCGGGATAGCCGCAGGCGGTCAGGGCGTGATTGACGCTCCCGGCCAGATCTTCCAGGGTGTCCAGGATCGTCCCGTCCAGATCGAAAATGGCCAGCGCATATGGTTTTGTCCTGCCGCCCTGCTCCCCGATGGCAGCGTCGATGCGCCGGTACAGCGCGTCCAGCTCCTCCCGGGACAGCGGCTCGTCCGGCAACCACAGCTGGGCAAGACCGTCGATCATTCCCGCCCTCTCCGGCAGCAGCGCAGTCACCTGTTCGCAGGCAAAACGGTTGGCGTCCAGCTCGTAAGGCTGGCTCTGGTAGGCGCGGGTGAAGTAATCGCCGTCCCCCTCCAGCTTACACTTGCTCCAGCGATCCCCGTCCAGGCGGCAGCAGGCCCCGTCGTACCCGATCACATACTGGGCGCTCCGGCGCACGTCCTCGTCCACCAGCTCCGGCCGCTGGTACTGCACCGCGTGGCGCAGCTCGTGGAAGAGGTAGTAAAGCGCCTCGTAGTCCGCCGCCTCCGCCAAAAACGCCCCGTCCATGAACAGGGTCTTCGTGATGGGGTCGAAGGTGCCGAAGGCGTCCTCGTACCCCGCCGGCAGTTTGTGGCTCAATCGCACGTCCAGGCCGTTTTCCCGGACGAAATCCGCAAATAGCCCCTCGATGTCGTACCGCATCTCACCGTGTCCTCTCTTCCGCTCTGTACTCCATGGTGAAGCACCGCTCGTTCACCGACCCGTCCAGCAGATCGTGCCCCACCGTGTCCGCGGCTATGAAGCCGCATTTTTCATGGGTGCCCAGGGAGGCGGTGTTTTTCTTGCTCACGCAGTCCCGCACCCGGAAGGGGCCCTCCGCCCCCAGCAGATCCAGCACCATTTTCAGCAGCGCCGCCCCATAGCCCCGCCGGCGGTAGTCCGGGCGGGTCTCCAGCGCCTCGATGTAGTATTCTCTGTCCCCCAGGTCATACAGCCGCAGGGCGCTGATCCATACGCCGTTTTCCGCCAGAACCATGTACCGGTTCGACTCCTTCCGGAGAAAATCGTCCCGGATGAAAGTCAGAAAGTCCGTCTCCATCTCCGCCAGAGCGGCCTTCTTATCCGCCGCGTCCGGATGGAAATAGTCCACATTCTCGGCGTTGCTCTCCCCGTAAATATCCATGAGTTTCCGCCCGTCTATGTGGGAAAAATCCCATATCTCCAGCAGCTCCATCCTATTCTCCTATATCCGCCAGGTCGAAGCGGATCACCTTTGCCAGCTCCCCCAGGGACGTCTCCACCTGGTAGCCGATCTTTCCGGCGCTGAACAGGATGGTGTCGAACCCCGCCGCAGAGGCGTCGATCACCGTCCGGAGGGGCTTTTTCATCCCCACCGGGGAGCAGCCGCCATGGATATACCCCGTCAGGGGCAGCAGTTCCTTGGTCTTTATCATGGCCACGCTCTTTTCTCCCACGGCCTTCGCGGCTTTTTTCAGCTCCAGCTCCTTTTCCACCGGCACCAGAAACACATAGTGCTCCCCGCTGCCGGCCACGGTGACCAGGGTCTTATAGACCCTCGCCGGATCTTCCCCCAATACCGCCGCTACGTCGGCGCCGCTCACCGCGTCCGTATCCCCGTAATAGTGGGAGGTATAGGCCGCCTTCTTCTGCTCCAGCAGCCGCATCACATTGGTCTTTTCGATCTTTTGCTTCTTGTCGCGCATGGTTCTCTCCCTTCGCCGTCAGGAAAAGCTGATGGCAATATGGCCGTCCGGAAGCGGCTGCTCCACGCCGTTATAGCGTCGCTTGATCTTCTGCCACAGCCGTGCCCCTGCCGCGTTTTTCGGGGAATACTTCAGCTGCCATGATCCCGGCCGCATCGCCCGTAGCGCCTCCACGGCCGCCGCGGCGTATCCATGGCACCGATAGGCGGGAAAGATCGTGAACTCCGCGATGGCATTGTCCGTCGGCACGCCGGTGAAAGAATAGTCGTTGATCAGCGCGAACCCCACCAGCGTCTGGCCGGCATAGAAAAAATACGCCTGGCGGGACGGTTCCCGGAAATAAAGGGGCAGGTACTTATAGACGTAATTGCCGTCCTCCCCCATGGGGATGGGGTAATAGCTGGTCATCTCATAGAGATATTTCTGCATCAGATTGAAAAGCGTCTCCCGCCGATCCTCCCGAACCTCCTCCGCCCGCACCGAACCGGGGTCTTTATTGGTCTGCAGATCAGAGATCATGTTCGCCGCCGCGCTCCTATCCGTCAAAATTCCGGCCGCCACTGGCCGCGCTCCATGTCCACCGTGCCGTCCGGGCGAAATACCACGCCCTCCGCCTCCAGCAAAAACCGCTGGCCGTCGGGCATATGCTCGTCAAAGGCCCTTTTCGTGCCGCCGAACCGATCCACCACCCGGTGGCAGGGCACGTCCCTGTCCGCCAGACAGGCAGCCATGGCATAGCCCACCAGCCGGGCGCCTCTCGGCCGGCCCGTCATGCGGGCGATCTGGCCGTAAGTGGCCACCCACCCCGGCGGGATTTGGCGCACGATGTCCCATATCTCTTCAAATGTCCCCATGGCTTTTCTCCTGGCAAGTGGGAAACGGCACTTCAAGCCTCAAAATCCCGATCTTTCCTGCGGACATTATACCACGCCTTCGCATATAAAGAAAGAACCCGACGCTTTTCAGCGCCGGGTTCCTGGTGTTGGCAGCGACCTATTTTTCCAGTCCGTCTCCAGACAAGTATCTTCGGCACAGGCGGGCTTAACTACCGTGTTCGGAATGGGAACGGGTGGACCCCCGCTGTAATAACCACCAACTGATTCAGGGCATATGCGCCCTGAAGACTGAACAATGGGGGATGTGGATGTTGGAGCGAGGCTGTGAGTCTGCATACTGTAGGTCAAGCCCTCGGGTTATTAGTACCGGTCGGCTGAACACATTACTGTGCTTACACCTCCGGCCTATCAACGATGTAGTCTTCATCGACCCTTACTCCATTAAAAGGATGGGAGATCTTATCTT
>CANQDL010000111.1 GCA_947591105.1 uncultured Oscillospiraceae bacterium | reverse complement strand
TGGCGCCGGTGCAGGGCCTGACCATGCTGATCGCCGTCTACGTAGGCGGCATCAGCGGCGGCCTGATCACCGCGACGCTCATCAACATACCGGGCACACCATCGTCCATTTACACATGCTTTGACGGCTATCCCATGACGAAGAAGGGCAAACCGGCCGAGGCGCTGGCCATCGGCGTGTTCTGCTCCCTCATCGGCGGCACCGTCTCCGCGTTCGCGCTGATGGCCATCGCGCCGCAGCTGGCCAAGGTCTCTCTGAGCTTCGGCAGCTGGGAGTATTTCGCCGTGGCGCTCATGGGCCTGTCCGTGGTGGTGGCCATGTGCTCCGACTCCTTGATGAAGGGCCTGATCGGCGCCGTGTTCGGACTGCTGGTCGGCTGCATCGGCATCGACTTTATCAGCGGCGTGAGCCGCCTGACCTTCGGGTTCTGGCAGCTGCAGGGAGGCATCTCCTCCACCGCGCTGATGATGGGTCTGTTCGCCATCACCGAGGTGTTCAACCAGTCCCGGGAGCTGGATAAGCCCCGGCCCAAGATCGAGTTTAAGAAAACCACCCTGATCCCGCCCCTGCGGGAGATGAAGAGCTGCTGGAAGGCCATCGGCATCGGCTGCGTGATCGGCACCGGCATCGGCATCCTGCCCGGCATCGGACAGAACGCCTCCACGCTGATCTCCTACAACCTGTCCCGTACCGTGTCCAAGACCCCGCAGGAATTCGGCAAGGGCTGCCCGGAGGGCATCTGCGCCTCCGAGACCTCCAACAACGCCACCAACGGCGGCGCGCTCATTCCCCTGGTCTGCCTGGGCATCCCCGGCGACCTGACCACCTCCGCCCTGATCGGCGGCCTGATGATCCACGGCCTGCAGCCTGGCCCGCTGCTGTATAACGAGCACCCCGAGCTGGTGGGCGGCATCATGGTCGCATACTTCCTGGCCAACGTGATCATGTACGTGATGGAGCTGGGTCTCATGAAGGCCTTCGTTCGGATGGTCAACGTGAAGCTCTCCTATCTGTTCCCCGCCATCGTCGCCTGCTGTGTGCTGGGCGTGTATACGCTCAACAACCGCATGTTCGACGTGTGGGTAATGATCCTCTTTGGCTTTATCGGGTACCTGCTCATCTGCCTTGGCATCGACATGGCGCCCGTGATCCTGGGCTTCATCCTGGGGCCCCTGATCGAGAAGTACATGCGCATGGCGCTGATCGGCGCAAACAGCAACTGGGGCGACATCTTCACCCGCCCGGTGGCCGTGATCTTCGTGGTCGTGGCGCTGCTGTTCGTGGTAGTACCCATCGTGCGCAAGGGACTTGCTTTGGGCAAGAAAGCGAAGTAACGCCCTAGAGGCTCTGTTCGCGCAAAACTAGGCAGGCAGCCTGGGCATTGATATCGTGTCAGTGATAACCCATGCTGCCTGTCTTTTTTCACACAAAGGTTTGAGTACATGGATCTTTCCTATCAGGTTCCGCGGCAGGCGTACGTGTCCCTGCTGGCGGATATGATCCGGCGCAACGAACGCCGCCCCTTGCGGATATTCACTCTGGCGCTGCTGACTGTCGGCCAGATGGCCGTGGTCGGATGGCTGTGCTATGCCCGCCTGGAGTCCGGCCAGCGGCCGTTTTTTATGGTCTGGTCGGCGCTGGTGGCGGCCATCACGGTGCTGCGCCGGTGCACGGTGACGCTCCGCGCCAAGGGCACGCTCCAGCGGCTGGAGTATACGGGCCAGCTGCCGGCGGACTACTGGAAAAAGCACCGCCTGCAGGTGGGGGAGCAGCTGCGGCTGACCTACGGGGAGCAGGAGCTGACATGCCCGCTGTACGGCGTGTCCCGGGTGGAGGAGAAGCCCGACGCGCTGCACATTTACTGCGGCGGCGCCATATTCGACATCGTCCCATCGGCCGCCTTCCGGGGGGAGAAGGCCATGGGAAAGTGGGCGGAAAAGCTCCGGACGATGGCCGCCCAGGCAAAGGCGCCCCAGCCCGTGGAGCAGCAGACAGATCACCTGGCGTCCCTGACGGACGGCGTGGGGTGGATCATGGAGGAACGGGCGTTTGAGGACGGCCAGTTTCTGGCCTACCGGACGCTCTATTACCGCTTCCGCTTTCTGCGCACGGCCACGTTTGTGCGTCTGGCCGTCAGCGTGGCCGCGGTGATCGGCATCATGGCGAACCGGACGGCGGTGAATATCGCCCTGTGCGGGGCCATTTTGCTGCTGGCCAACCTGGAAAATATCTCTATGATACCCTTCGTCTGCCGTTTCCGCATCCGGCGGGAGCTGGGCGCGTGGAAGGGCGGACGGGAGTACCGTCTGGCACTGGAGGAGAACGGGCTGATGTACGTCTCCGACAAGGCGGAGTGCCGCATCCCCGTGGAGAGGATCAATCTCTGCCAGCAGGTGGGGCCCTTTTATATCATCGCTTGGAACAATTTCCCGGCGGTGGTGATACCCCGCGAGGTGGCCGACACCGCGGCCGCGCCCCTGCTGGAGAAAATCAACGCCCTGCATCAAGGGTAATGGCCTCTATCCGAGGCAGGAGGAATGGACATATGAATGTGAACGCAATGATCATCGACGGGAAAGACAACGTCGCCATCGCCATTGAGCCCATTGCCGCGGGAGATACGGTCACGTATCTTGTCCAGGGCAAGCCGGTCAGCCTGAAGGCGGCGCAGGATATCACCATCTACCACAAGCTGGCCACCCGGCCCATCGCCAAGGGGGAGCCTGTGGTCAAGTACGGTGAGCATATCGGTGTGGCTACCGAGGACATCCCCGTGGGCGCGCATGTGCACGTGCATAACGTGGTCAGCCCCCAAGAGGATCGCCGGTCTAAAGAGTAAAGGGGGAGCTTGGAATGACATTTTATGGATATCGCCGCCCGGACGGGCGGGTAGGCGTGCGGAACAGGGTGCTGATCCTGCCCGCCAGCGTCTGTGCCTCTGACACCACCCGCATCATCTCCCAGCAGGTGGAGGGCTCCGTCACCTTCAACAACCAGCAGGGCTGTTCCCAGGTGGCGCCCGACCAGCAGCTGACCATGGACGTGATGGCCGGTTACGCGGCCAACCCCAATATTTACGGCACCGTGGTGGTGTCCCTGGGCTGTGAGAACTGCCAGATGGATCTGGTGGTGGCGGCCATCCGGGAGCGCACCAACAAGCCCCTGGAACAGGTGATCATCCAGGAGGCCGGCGGCACCCTGAAGGCGGTGGAGATGGCCGTGCGCTACGCAAAGCAGATGGTGGCGGACGCCAGTATGCTCCAGAAGGAGGAGTTTCCCATCTCCGAGCTGATCGTGGGCACCGAGTGCGGCGGCTCCGACCCCACCAGCGGCCTGGCGGCCAACCCGGCCATCGGCGCGATGAGCGATCTGCTGGTGCAGGCCGGCGGCACCAGCATCCTGTCCGAGACCCCCGAGTGCATCGGCGCGGAGCACATCCTGGCCCGGCGGGCCAAGGATCAGCATGTCCACGACCGGGTCTATGAGATCACGGAGCGGTTTGAAAAGCACTTCCACGGCGTGGGCGAGGACGTCCGTGCCGGCAACCCCTCTCCGGGCAACAAGGCCGGCGGCATCACCACCCTGGAGGAGAAGAGCCTGGGCTGCATCCACAAGGGCGGCCACAGCATGCTCAACAACGTGTACGACTACGGCAAGCAGGTCAGCGCCCACGAGGGCCTGGTGCTCATGGACACCCCGGGCAACGACCCCTCCTCCGTGGCGGCCATGGTGGCCGGCGGCGCCCAGGTGGTGGTGTTCTCCAGCGGACGGGGTTCGCCTGTGGGCAGCCCCATCTCCCCGGTGGTCAAGATCACCGGCAACAAGCTGACCTTCGCCAAGATGGAGGACAACATCGACTTTAACGCCGCGCCCATCATCTACGGCGAGAAGACCATCGAGCAGATGGGCGAGGAGCTTTTGCAGATGGTGGTGGAGACCGCCTGCGGCAAGCAGACCAAGGCGGAGGCGCTGGGCTTTACCGAGACGGCCATCGCCCGTATGTGCAACTACGTCTGAAAAGGGGATCTGAGCATGGATAAGAAAGTGATTCGCTGGGGCGTGCTGGGCTGCTCCGGCATCGGCAAGGCCCGCACCCTCCCCGGTATGCTCCAGTGCTCCAACGCGGAGCTCTATGCCCTGGCCGGGCGCGACGAGGCGAAGCTGAAGGCGTACGCCGAGCCCTTCAAGCCCAAGAAGCTCTACACCAGCTATCAGGACGTGCTGGACGACGAGAATGTGGACGCGGTCTACATCCCCCTGCCCAACCACCTGCACAAGGAGTGGGTGCTCAAGGCCGCGGCCGCGGGCAAGCACATCCTGTGCGAAAAGCCCATGGCCATGAGCGAGGCCGAGGTACAGGAGATGTTCGACGCCGCCAACAAGGCCGGCGTGCTGCTGGAGGAGGCCTACGCCTTCCGGCACGGCCAGCTGATCGAGAAGGTCAAGGAGATCATCGACAGCGGCGTCATCGGACGCATCCGCTATCTGGAGGCCAAGCACTCCACCTATGACACCAACAAGCAGGGCATCCGCTACCAGAAGGACATGGGCGGCGGCTCTGTGTACGACGTGACCTGCTACAACGTGTGCATCGCCTCCTATTTGCTGGCGAAAGACCCGGTGGACATGAAGGTG
Source organism: uncultured Oscillospiraceae bacterium (assembly GCA_947591105.1). Taxonomy (GTDB): domain Bacteria; phylum Bacillota; class Clostridia; order Oscillospirales; family Oscillospiraceae; genus CAJOIG01. The sequence continues at coordinate 2,543 of CANQDL010000111.1, read as the reverse complement.
TTCTTCGGCATCGACGAGGAGACCGGCGTGGACACCTCCGACGCCATCCTGCTCAGCTACGGCCCCGGGGTGAGCGCGGCGCTGTACGCGGGCCTGGACGCCTACCGGTGGGGCTGCTTCAACGTGCTGGGCGACTTTGGCCGTATCATGGTGGATCACAAGGTCAACAGCCGGGGCCTGTGCCACGTGAAGGTGGGCGTCAACGCCCGGCCTCAGGGCGCCGAGTATGTGGACGAGGTCGTCACCGACTACACGGTCTGGGTGGACGACAACTATCAGAGAGAGATCGAGCTGTTCGGCGACGCCATCCTGAACGGCACCAAGCCGTCCATATCCCAGGAGGAGTCCCTGCGCACAGCCCGGGTATGCGACGCCATCCGCAGGGCCGGCGGCTTTGTGTGAGCGCGTCATCCAGGAAAGAAGGGGTATTGAATGTCTAAGAAAAACTACCAGGTGATGGACGGCAACGCCGCCGCCGCGTATTCGGCATATGCCTTTACCGAGGTGGCCGCCATTTATCCCATCACCCCCTCGTCGCCCATGGCGGAAAAGGTGGACGAGTGGTCTGCCAAGGGGAAGAAAAACCTGTTCGGTTCCACGGTGGACGTGATCCAGATGCAGTCCGAGGCCGGCGCCGCGGGCACCTGCCACGGCTCCCTGCAGGCCGGCGCGCTGACCACCACCTTCACCTCCTCCCAGGGCCTGATGCTGATGATCCCGGCGATGTATGCCATGGGCGGGCAGTTTTTGCCCAGCGTCATGCACATCGCCTCCCGTGTGGTCACCAGCAACCACCACTCCATCTTCGGCGACCACACCGACTTTATGACCTGCCGCACCACCGGCTACGCCATGCTCATGAGTTCCTCCCCCCAGGAGGCCATGGATCTGGCGGCGGTGGCGCACCTGAGCGCCATCAAGGCAAAGTACGCGTTCATGCACTGCTTTGACGGCTTCCGTACCTCCCATGAGATGCAGCGCATCGAGGCGCTGGACTATGAGGATCTGCGCAAGCTGGTGGACTACGACGCCCTGAAGGCCTACCGCAAGCAGGCCCTCAATCCCGAGCACCCCACCAATCGGGGCAACAATGTAAACCCGGACGTGTACTTCCAGTGCAAGGAGGGCGCCAACGAGAAGGCCGCCGCCGTGCCCGAGACCGTGCAGTACTACATGGACGAGATCGGCAAGCTCACCGGCAGGGAGTATAAGCTCTTCAACTACTACGGCGCGCCGGACGCAGAGGAGTGCATCGTCATCATGTGCTCCGGCTCCGAGACCGTGAAGGAGACGGTGGACTACCTCAACGCCCACGGGCGGAAGGTGGGCATGGTGCAGGTGCACCTGTACCGGCCGTTCTCCGTCAAGCACTTTGCCGCCGCCATCCCGGCCACGGTCAAGCGCATCGCCGTGCTGGACCGGTCCAAGGAGACCGGCTCCGTGGGCGAGCCCCTGTATCTGGACGTGGTCACCGCCCTCAGCCAGGCGGGCCGCGGGGATATCCGTGTGGTGGGCGGCCGCTACGGCCTCAGCTCCAAGGACGTGACCCCCGGCCAGTTCGTGGCGGTGTACGATAACCTCACCAAGGCCGAGCCCAAGAACAGCTTCACCATCGGTATCAACGACGACGTGACCCACACCTCCCTGGACTATGAGGAGATCGACCTGTCCCCCAAGGGGCAGATCAGCTGCAAGCTGTGGGGCTTCGGCGGCGACGGTACCGTGGGCGCCAACAAGAACGCCATCACCACCATCGGCCTGATCGCCGGCAAGTACGCCCAGGCGTACTTCTCCTATGACTCCATGAAGTCCGGCGGCCTGACCCAGAGCCACCTGCGCTTTGGCGACGAGCCCATCCGCTCCACCTATCTGGTGTCCGCGGCGGATTTTGTGGCGGTGCACGCGCCCACCTATGTGACGAAGTACGACACCACCGAGGATCTGAAGGACGGCGGCATCTTCCTTCTCAACTGCCCCTGGACGGCGGAGGAGCTGGAGCACCGTCTGCCCGCCAAGATGAAGCGGGATCTCTATAACAAGCACGCCCAGTTCTACATCATCGACGCGGCCAAGCTGGCGGCCCAGATCGGCCTGGGCAACCGCACCAACAGCATCCTGCAGGCGGCCTTCTTCGCCCTCACCAAGGTCATCCCCATCGAGATGGCCGTGGAGGACATGAAGAAGAACAACTACAATTCCTACTTCAAGAAGGCCGGCCAGAAGATCGTGGATCTGAACAACCAGGCCGTGGACGTGGGCATCAGCGCCGCCGTGAAGGTGGACGTGCCCGCATCCTGGGCCGACGCCCAGGATGCGCCGGCTCCCGAGCCCAACGTGACGCCTTTCGTGCGGGATATCGTGATCCCCATGACGAAGGAGCAGGGCAACAAGCTGCCCGTGTCCGTGTTCAAGAAGTACGGCGTGCTGGACGGCACCTGGGAAAACGGCACCAGCGCTTACTCCAAGCGGGGCGTGGCCACCAAGGTGCCCAAGTGGAACGGCACGGCCTGCGCCCAGTGCAACCGCTGCGCCATGTGCTGCCC
>CANQDL010000110.1 GCA_947591105.1 uncultured Oscillospiraceae bacterium | reverse complement strand
TCACCGGCGAGATACGCAGCGTTCAGGCGCTGGATCAGCGCTTGGCGGAGATCGCCCGGCTGGGCTTTACCCAGTGCGTGATCCCCACCCGCGTCCGCGGCGAGCTGAAGGCGCCCCGTGGCCTGGAGCTGATAGGCGTAAAGACGCTGCGGGAAGCGGTGGAAAAAACGCTGTGACGCTGCTTGTAGGGGAGAGGTACCGGCCCAAATTGGCGCAAAGCCTTGGGGCCCTAGGGATAGACGTTTTTTGGCTTCCGGACGTACCCGCGCTGGATCACCGGCTGTCCGCCCACGCGGATCTGATCGTATTCGCCAGCGGACGCCAGGCCGTGGTTTCAAGAGAGGTATATCCCCATATTGTTAACTTTTTGACAAATATGGGATATACCGTTGTCTGTGCCCGGGAGCAGGGCCCGGTCTATCCCCAGGACGCAGGGCTGTGTCTGTGCGGCACGGGGAAATACACGATCTTCAATCCCAAGACCGCCGATCCGGCCGCAGTGGCCATATCCGGCGGCAAGCCTGTACGCGTAGCCCAGGGATATACCCGCTGCGCTGCGGCGATCGTCAACGACCATTCCATCATTACAGCGGACGCTGGCGTCTGCAGAGCCGCGAAAAACGCAGGGATGGACGTGCTGTCCATTGCGGCGGGACACATAGCGCTGGATGGATTCGATGCGGGCTTCATCGGCGGCGCGTCATTTATAATAGATCATGACCGCATCGCGTTTACAGGAAAGCTGGACAGTCATCCGGACGCGGAGCGGATCATCCGGTTTATCACAGAGCACGGGAAAAAGCCGGTATTTCTCACAGAAGAGCCGATTTTCGATATTGGCGGCGCGATTCCCGTTTAAGACTCCCCCAAATTCGGCATAATATTAATTATGCCGAATTTTTTGTGTATTTTGCCACTGGACAAGCCCGCCCTGCTCTGGTATATTCTCCGTTGGAGGATTTTGTCATGAGCTATCAGACCGAGGCGCCCCAGGTGCTGCGGGAGTTTCTCGTTTACCACGACACCATCAAGGGCCAATCCAAAAAGACCGTGGATTCCTATTTTATGGATCTGCGCACATTCACGCGGTATCTGTTCATTGCCCGGGATCTGGTGCCCAGGGACACGGCGCTGGAGGACGTGGACATCAGCGGGGCCGATCTGGACTTTTACGGCAAGGTGACGCTCACGGAGGTCTACGACTTTCTGGCGTACCTATCCCGGGATCGGGAGCTGAACGCCGCGTCCAGGGCCAGAATGATCACCAGTCTCAAGGGGTTTTATAAATACCTGACCGTCAAGACAAAGCAGCTAACCTATGACCCGGTGCTGAATCTGGACACGCCCAAGCTGCAAAAAGCCCTCCCCCACTATCTGACGCTGGAAGAGAGTCAGCGGCTGCTCTCGGCGGTGGACGGAAAAAACAAGCAGCGGGATTACTGCATCCTCTGTCTTTTCCTCAACTGCGGCCTGCGTATCTCGGAGATGGTCGGACTGAATCTGACCGACATCCGGCAGGACTGTCTGCTGATCCACGGCAAGGGCAGCAAGGAGCGGATCGTCTATCTCAACGACGCCTGCGTCCAGGCGCTGAACGACTGGCTTGCCATCCGCAAGGACATCGCCACCACGGACAAAAACGCCGTCTTTCTCTCCGCCCGGCGCAAGCGGGTCAGCGTGGACGCCATCCAGGTGATGGTGCATAAGACGCTGCTGAAGGCCGGTCTGGACGCAAACGCCATCTCCCCCCACAAGCTGCGGCACACAGCGGCCACGCTCATGCTCCAGGGCGGCGTGGACGTGCGCACGCTCCAGGAGCTGCTGGGCCATGAGAATCTGAACACCACCCAGATATATACCCACATCGCCAACGCCGAGCTGAAAAAGGCCGCGTCCGCCAATCCCCTGGCCGAGTTCTCCCCCGCCGGCGACGATTCGGAGGAATAGAGATATATGGTTTTTTCCAGCATCCTTTTCATGTTCATATATCTGCCCATTGTGCTGGCAGTTTACTACATCGTGCCCGCCCGCTGGCGAAACCTGTGGCTGTTCATCGTCAATCTGGTGTTTTACGGCTGGGGCGAGCCGGTGTACATCCTGCTGATGATCTTCTCCATCTGCCTCAACTATGTGAGCGGACTGCTCATCGGCAGATATCTGCCGGCGCGGCGGAAAAAGGCAAAGGGCGTGCTCATCCTCAACACCGTGCTGAATCTGGCACTGCTGTTCTTCTTCAAGTACTTTGACCTGGTGGCGGAGACGTTGAGTATGATCCCCGGCGTGGACATTCCCGCCCTGGGCCTGACGCTGCCCATCGGCATATCCTTCTACACCTTCCAGACCATGAGCTACCCCATCGACGTGTACCGGGGCGACGGCCATGTGCAGAAAAACTTCATCAAATTCGGTACCTTCGTGGCACTGTTCCCCCAGCTGATCGCCGGCCCGATCGTCCGCTACAAGGACATCGCCCAGCAGCTGGACGAGCGCCATGAGAGCGCGGATCAGTTCGCCGCGGGCGTGGAGCGGTTCGTCGTGGGGCTGGGGAAAAAGGTGCTTATCGCCAACAACGTGGGGATGCTCTGGGACGTGTACGCCAACGCCGCCCCGGGTCAGCTGACCTTTGTGGGCGCCTGGATGGCGGCCATGGCCTTCTCCCTGCAGATCTATTTTGACTTTTCCGGCTACTCCGACATGGCCATCGGCCTGGGGCGTATGCTGGGCTTTACCTTTCTGGAAAACTTCAACTATCCCTATATCTCCCGTTCCGTCACCGAGTTCTGGCGGCGCTGGCACATCAGTCTGGGCACCTGGTTCCGGGACTACGTGTACTTCCCTCTCGGGGGCAACCGGAAGGGACTGCCCCGCCAGCTGCTGAATCTGCTGATCGTGTGGGCGCTGACCGGCATATGGCACGGAGCCAGCTGGACGTTCCTCTTCTGGGGGCTCTATTACGCCTTTTTCCTGTTTCTGGAAAAGATGTTTTTGCTCAAGTGGCTCCAAAAGCACGCCGTTGTGGGACATATCTATACCCTGCTGGTGGCCGTCTCCGGATGGGTCATCTTCCAGCAGACCAGCGTGAGCCAGACGGCGGTGTTCTTCCGGGCCATGTACGGTTTTGGACAAGGCGGATTTTGCTGCGGGCAGGATCTCTACTACCTGGCGGGCTTTGGCACCATGCTGCTGATCGCCTGCGTGTCCTGTCTGCCTCTGGGCCGGGATCTTTTTAACCGCCTGCCCCAAAAGGTACGGACTGTGGCGGCGCCCGTGCTGCTCCTGGCAGTGTTGGTCATATCCACCGCGTACCTGGTGGATTCCACCTACAACCCATTCCTGTATTTCCGGTTTTGAGGGTAAATGCTATGAACAAGACCGAGATCAAAATCGTCATCGCCGTGTTCGCGCTGTTTATCCTGGCGCTTGCCGTGCTGCTGCCGGTGATGCCGGACGTGGAATTTTCCCAGCAGGAAAACCGCCTTTTGCAGCAGCTTCCCTCCTTCTCCCTGGAAGCGCTGGCGGACGGGGATTTCACCGCGGATTTTGAGAGCTATACCACCGACCAGTTCCCCTTTCGGGACGCCTGGACGGCGCTGAAGGCCCGGTGCGAGCTGCTGCTTGGGAAAAAGGAGAACAACGGCGTCTACTATTGCAAGGGCGGCGCTCTGATCCCCAACTTTGACGTCCCCGCAAAAGAGACCGTGGACAAAAACATCGACTATCTGAACGCGCTGGTAGACGGCACGGACATACCGGTCTACTTCGGCCTGATCCCCGGCGCGGGCGAGGTGCAAGCCTCCCTCCTGCCGAAAAATGCCCCCATGGGCAGCCAGCAGACGGTCATCGACTGGGCCTATGACCGGAGCCGGGCGTTCAACATTGATGTGCAGTCCGCCCTGGGCGCCCATAAGGACGAGTATATCTTCTACCGCACAGACCACCACTGGACGAGCCTGGGGGCCTATTACGGCTACGAGGCCCTGTGCCAGGCCATGGGCCTTCCCGCCCCCTCCCTGGCCTCCTACGACCGCCAGACGGTGTCAGAGAGCTTTTATGGCACCACTTATTCCTCCTCCGGCTTTTCCTGGGTCAAGCCGGACACGATGGAGACCTTCGTGCCCGACGACGGCTCTGTGAAGGTTCTGGACATGAGCAAAGATCCGCCCGCGGAGGGGCCGCTGTATGATGCGTCCTTCCTGGACGTCAAGGACAAATACTCCATGTTCCTGGGCGGCAACTGTCCCCTGCGCTCCATCGAGACGGGCCATGAGGGCCCCTCTATCCTGATCGTCCGGGACTCCTACTCCGACAGCCTCGCCCCCTTCCTGCTGGAGAACTTCTCCCGCATCGACCTGGTGGATCTGCGGTATTACCGGGACTCCCTGGCGTCCTATGCCCGGGACAACGGTTTTGATATGATCCTGGTGCTGTACAGCGTGAACAACTTCTCCACAGATCGGAACCTGTTCCTGCTGGAGCCCTCTTTACTGGAAACGGAGGAAGAAAAATGAAGATCACTCTTGATCCGGGGGCGTATATGCCCACCCGGGCCCACGCCTCCGACGCGGGCCTTGACCTCTACTCCCGCACCACCGTGACCATCCCTGCGGGCGGCAGCGGCGTTTTTGACACGGGCGTGCACGTGGCCATCCCCGAGGGCACCGTGGGCATGCTCAAGAGCAAGAGCGGCCTGAACGTGAAGCGGGGCCTGCTCTGTGAGGGCGTCATCGACGCGGGCTATACCGGCCCTATCGTGGCCAAGGTGTATAACCACGGTTCGGGGGACGTGACCATTGAGGCCGGGATGAAGCTGGTGCAGCTGGTCATCCTGCCTATCCTCACCCCGCCGCTGGAGCTGGCGGACACGCTGGAGGACACCGAGCGCGGCCAGGGCGGCTTCGGCAGCACAGGGGCATGAGCGTATACAATAAGGGCTGTTGCAAGAACGCAACAGCCCTTTATTCTTTTCTGTATCATGCCTCGGCCGCCGGAAGGCTTTCCCTGCCCTCCGGGAGCTGTGGCGGCTCCGGCTCCTTTGGCACTGGCGATGGCACAGTGGGAAAGGTGACCTCGGCCTTGAAAAGGTCGCCGTCCAGGGTCAGATGCATCTGGCCCCCCATGAGCTCCGTCAGGCTTCGGGCGATGGAAAGGCCAAGACCGCTTCCCTCGGTGCTGCGGGAGCTGTCCCCCCGGACAAAGCGCTCCATCAGCTCCTCCTCTGGAATATCCAGCGGCGCCTGGGATGTGTTCTTCACGGCGATGACCGTGTCCGTCTGCCCCGCCGTCAGGTCAAAATAGGCCCGAGTGCCCGGCTGGGCGTATTTGATGATGTTGGTGATGAAATTGTCCAGCACCCGGCCCAGCAGCCGTCCGTCCGCCATGATATAGGATTCCGTCTCCGGGGTGTGGATCACAGGCAGGATGCCCGCTTCCTCCAGGCGCTCGGCATACTCCCCCACCGACTGGGTCAGCAGCTCCGTCACATCCAGCAGCTCCGGGTGCACCGGCATGACGCCGCTGGCGGCCTTGGAGGCCTCCACCACATCCTCGGTGAGCTTTTTCAGCTTGGCGCTCTGCCTGTCCAAAACGTCCAGATACTCCCGCTGGGTCTCCGGCGGGAGATCCTTTTCCTTCAGCAGAGCGATATAGTTGATGATGGATGTCAGGGGCGTTTTCAGATCGTGGCTGACGTTGGTGATCAGCTCCGTTTTCATCCGCTCGCTGCGCATCCGCTCCTCCACCGCCGCGGCCATGCCGTCCCCGATGCAGTTCAGATCCTGCCCCAGCGTGTGCCAGACAAGATGCAGCCGCTCGGTGTTGATCTTATAGTTCAGCTCCCCCTGGGTCAGGGCGTTTGACGCCTGGCAGACCAGCTTCCGTTCCCGGTTATACCGGATAAGGCACACCGCCGCCGCCGCGTCAAAGCCGATGAGCCAGAAGATCAGGTAATAATTCTGGTCATGGTAATTGTTGATTACGATCCCCCATCCGTAATAGGGGGCCAGCATGAGCAGCAGCGTGAGAATGTGCAGGGCCGTGATGATCCCCATCAGCAGGCCGAAGGGCAGCTTTCTCACCGCCTTGCGCAGCAAAAGCCGCTTTGTGAGGCAGCGGGCGGCCAGCTGGTAGGCCAGAAGCATCCCCATCAGCGCGCCGTACCAGATCATGCACACCGTGTGAAAATGCCCATGGTACAGCCCCACCTGGATCAATATGTCGGTTATGGATTCGTCCAGACTGTTGTAGACAAGGTTCTCTGTCAGGATCAGAATGATATAAAGCGCCGCCAGCGCCCCGTCAAAGGGGAAACGTCCCAGCGTGGGCGAAGAACCCTTCTTCCCCGCCAGCAACGCGCTGCTCAAGACCACGGCCAGCAGAGCCACGCACAGGACTGTCAGCACGATCCCCACCGGCAGATAATAGCCGCGCAGGGGAAAAAGGTGTTCAAAGACGTAATACTCCCGATAGCACCCGCCGTAGGGGTGCACCGGCAGATTCACGTACCCCTTCAGACGGTAGATGTGCTCGATGTCCTGTATCGAAACGGGACAATTTATCTCCGCCACATAGTGCGAGCTCTCGTCAGTGGTGTCCGCATAGACGACCTCGGGATCATAGTAGCCCTCGATCACGTAGGAAAAGGCGTCTCCGCCGTAGCCGCCCAGGGTTGTGTTGTAGGGATCTTTCAGCCAATTCAGGTTCCGGCTGACGTATGCCAGCGCGTCATAGACGTATGCCTGGGCCATGTTGGAGTCGGCGAAGGTGTAGCTGTCGTCGTCCCGATACCATCCGTCCATCAGCGCGAAATTATACAGGTGCAGGCTCAGCGCCGCGCCCGCGGACAACAGGAAAAACAGGATCATGGCGAGCAGCCTGACCCACGTTTTTTCCAGGATTGCCTTCATTGGCTCAAACCTCCAGCTTGTAGCCCTTTCCCCAGACGAGCTTCAAATACTTGGGCGAGGCGGGGTCGATCTCCAGCTTCTCCCGCAGGTGGCGGATGTGCACCGCCACGGTGCCCTCCGCTCCCACCGGCTTGTCCTTCCAGACCTGCCGGTATATCTCTCTGCTGGAGAACACCCTGCCGGGATTCTCCATGAAAAACTTCAGAATATCGTATTCCTTGGGGGTGATGGCCACCCTCTCCCCCTCCACCAGAACGGTCTTGTCCTGGTCGTTCATCTCTATGCCGCCCAGCACCAGGGAGGAGCCGCTTCCCTGGCCCGCGTGCATATAGCGGCGCAGGATGGCCTTCACCCGGGCCAGTACCTCCTGGGCGTTGAAGGGCTTCGTCACAAAGTCGT
>CANQDL010000109.1 GCA_947591105.1 uncultured Oscillospiraceae bacterium | reverse complement strand
GGGGGCGAGTGAGTGCTGCGGGAAAACCGTGGACGGTATCTGCTGTGTCAAGGTGCTGGGGGCTGGCTGCAAATCCTGCCATGAGCAGTATGAAAACGCAAAGCAGGCCGTCAAGAACATGGGACTGGATTTAGAAGTCGAGTATATCACCGACATGGAAGAAGTCATGGTCTATGGCGTTATGAGTATGCCCGCCATTGTGGTCAATGAGCAGGTGGTATCTGCGGGCAAGGTGCTGAAAGCCGCCGACGTGGAGAAGCTGCTCCACAAGCTGGGGTACTAAGCTGTGCCACTAATAAAAAGCAACTCCTCACCGCCGTAATGGTAGTGAGGAGTTGTTTTCTTGCCCTTATGCCCTTATTTCCGTTCCGTCATTGAAGGTGAACCGTACATCCTCTTTGGAGTAGACCGTCACGAAATCCAGCAGCGCACACCAGAGGGATGGCTCGAACCGCTCCACCAGGGCTTTTTTGCTCGTATCAAAATCAGTAGGAACATAGAGCCGGCTTACAAAGCCGGCTCTGTCCATTTTTGTGGATATGTCCTTTATTCCATGGGGTTGCCCCAGCGGTTCAGGTGCACGAAATCCGCCAGCGCCTTGCGGGGACGGGGCTTGGGAGCCTGGGCGGGAACGCCCAGAGGGGTGAGGGCCACCAGACGGTAATTGTCCGGGACGCCCAGAAACTCTTTGACGGCCTTCTCGTCGAAAAGACCGATCCAGCAGGTGCCCAGGCCCATCTCCGTGGCGGCCAGACAGGCGTTTTCCAGGCATATGCCCACGTCGGTCATGTAATTGGGCTTGCCCTGCTCGTCGCCGCTCTGGGAGGGATCGGCGGCCACGGCGATGAAATAGGGCACGTTCTCAAACACGCCCTCCCGCCGGGGGTTGTAGTTGAGCAGCTCGCCCAGGCGCATGATCTGCTCCCGCTCCGAGAGCACGATCACCTGCCAGCACTGCATGTCCTTCCAGGAGGGGGCCAGGCGGATGGCCTCCAGAAAGGCGGTCAGCTGCTCCCGGGAGACAGGGGCGTCCTGATAGACGCGGATGCTCCGGCGGTCTTCAATGGCTTGCATTACGTTCATGGCGGTTCTCCTTCACGATCAATATTGTGCACCGGCCTGCAGCCGGTTCAGCTCCATCAGCAGGGGGCGGCATATGCTCCCCACAGCGCCTTGTTCGGTGAAAAGGCGCAGACCGCACTGCTCCAGCACGGACATATATCCCTCCGTGTAGGCGTTGTGGCCCATGACGGCCTTCCACGCGTCCACGCCGGCCTGCAGGTCGGCCTGGGCCTGTTCCCAGATCTGGATGGCGGCCAGGGCGGAGGCGGCGTAGCTGATATAGTACAGAGGGCTTTCAAAGTTGTGGGGCACGTAGACCCAGTCGTAGTCCACATCCATGGGCTCAAACAGGCCGTACTCGGCGCAGACAGAGGCGAAGAGCCGGTTTATCTCCGGCAGGGTTTTGTCCGGCTGGGCGTATATCCGGCGCTGGAACTCGTCGTAGATGCACCCGTCGATCAGCGCCTCCGCCGCGTCGGCCAGCACCGCGCAGCGGGCGGCCTCCGCGCCCGTCTCATAGATCTCGTCGTAAAAGGCGGTGAACAGCATCTCCAGGCCGGTGGAGTGGATCTCCATCAGGTCGTAGCTGCCCACGGAGGTGAGGATGTTGGGAATGGGGGCGTAGTAGTCGTTGACAAAGTGGCCAAACTCGTGGGTGAGGGTGCCCAGATCGTCAAATGTCCCGTACAGGGTGGCGAACACGAAGGCGCTGTCATACTGGGACAGGGTGATGGTATACGCGCCGGGCGCCCGATCCTCCGCGTCGGACAGATCGTAAAGTCCGTGCTCCGTCATGAACTGCCAGGGGGCCTCCAGCATGGGGTCGAGCCGGCTGGCGTACTGCCCCAGCAGCGAGATGAGCCCCGGCCCGTCCGGGATGGGGGAGGCGGCCTGGGCCGCCCGCCGGAAATCGCCGTGGGAAAACCGGCTGAAATACTCCCGGGCGAAGGCTTTTACCTGCTGGCAGAGGGCCTGGGCGTCGTCCAAGGTGTAATCCCGGCCGAATATGTCCCGGTAGGCCAGCGCGGCGTAATTGTCCTCGTCCTCAAAGCCTGCCAGCTCGTCCCGGAGCTGCACCAGGGAGAGATACACCGGCCCCACCATCTGGTTGACGGCGCCGTGCAGGCCGTAATAGACCTCCAGATAGCCGTCATAGTCCCGGTAGGCAAGGGCCCTGCCGGGAAAGCCAGAGAGCATGGCCGGCGTCCAGGTCTCGCCCAGGTAGGAGTAGGTGACGTCCCCGGCGCCGTTCATGAGCCGGCGGTACTCGTCCACCAGCTCCGACTGGCGCTGCAAAAGCGCCGCCTGCCGCTCCGTCATTGGCTCGTATTCCAGAAATTCCCCGAAGGCGTCCGGGCCCACGTGCCCGGAAAAGACGTCCGCGCAGGGCCCCTGGGTCACCGCGTAGCAGGCGGTGCACAGCGCGTCCTTCATTTCGTAGACGGCGGCGTCGCAGTACACGCTCTCCGCCGACCAATACTCGTCCGTCACGTCGGCGCTGTGGCGCACATAGGCGATGCTGTCCAGGGTGTCCATGCGGAGGATCTGGTCGTAGAGCGCGTCGTACAGCTCGATCACCGCCTGGCCGTCCCTGCCGGAGGCCAGGGTCTTGAGCCGGTCGGTACCGGCGAAGAAGGTCTCCGGGTCGTAGTGGACGTATTTCATGTCCGCCCAGTCCGTGTCCCGGGCGGCGGTGACGACGGCCGCCGGGGCGGAGGAGGGCAGTTCCGGCGTCCGCGCCGGATCGCCCAGGCCGCCGGAGAGGGAGAAGGTCAGCACGATGGCCAGAAGAATGGAGATGAACGACTGCATAGCATACCTCGCTTGCGCGCAGAAAAGCGCCGAATGGAGCCCGCGCGCGGCGCGGGCCTGACTTCCGTCACCTTGGGAGGCGGATCGGGCGCTGGTGCCCATGATCGCCTCCTGGCTGGCGGTGGCGGTGAACCTGGCGCTGAACTGGGTGCTGATCTTTGGAAAGCTGGGCGCGCCCGCCATGGGCGTGCGGGGCGCGGCGCTGGCCACGGTGATCGCCCGGTTCGCGGAGATGGGCGTGAATGTGCTGTGGAGCCACAGGCACAAAAACCAGGTGCTGTTCACCCGCCGGATGCTGGAGGGCGCGCCCATGTCCCTGGAGCTGTTTTGGGACATCACCCGCCGGAGCCTGCCCCTGACGGCCAACGAGGCGCTGTGGTGCGTGGGCACGGCCACCCTCACCCAGATCTACTCCACCCGGGGCATCACCGTCATGGCCTCGCTGAACATCGCCTATGTGCTCTTTGACGTGTTCACGGCGGTGGCGTTCAGCCTGGGCAGCGCCATCGGCATCATTGTGGGGCAGCTGCTGGGCGCGGGGCTGACGGAGCAGGCCGTGGACACCGACCGGAAGCTGCTGGCGCTGGAGGTGGCCATGGCGGCGGCCATCGGCGTGGTCATGGCTGGGCTCTCCTGGCTCTTCCCCCTGTTTTACAATACCACAGGGGAGGTGCGCCAGCTGGCCACCCGGATCATCTGCGTCATGGCGGTCATCCTGCCCTTCGAGTGCCTGGCAAACGGGTGCTACTTCACCATGCGCTGCGGGGGGAGAACCATGGTCACGTTCCTTTTTGACAGCTGCTTTACCTGGGCGGTGAACGTGCCCGCGGCGTGGCTGCTGGCTCACCGGACGGGCCTGGGCATCCTGGCGGTGTACGCGCTGAGCACGGCCACCGTGCTGATCAAGGACGTGGTGGGCGTGATGCTGGTGCGCAAGCGGTATTGGGTCAACGTGCTGTCGGGAGAGAGCGCCGGCAGAGCGGGGGATGCGTGACAAAAAGGTAAAAAAATACCTGCAAAATTAAAAAAATACGAATCTTTCGTTGACAAGCGGAGAGTTTGATGATAGAATTGTTACCGAATCCAGAGGTAAATAACAAGAAATAACAAAAAGATTACATTTACTGGAAGAAAATGGATTCGGAGGTACAGCACTATGAAGAAAGTATTGTGTTTGCTCGTTGTACTGGCGATCCTGGTCGGCATGGTCGTGTGCATGGGTGCGCAGGCCTTTGCCGAGGAGGAGAAGGACGTGGCGGTCTTTGCCGTCACCGACGCGGAGCTCACTGCGGAGCATATCTCCCGTCTGGCGGAGCAGTGCAGCGATATGCTGGTACTGGACGCCAACGGCCTGCGTGACGAGCAGGAATCCATCGGCTATAACGTAGAATATGTAGAGGCCGATCCTTTGATCGCCACGGATATCGCCTATGTCTGGCCCGGCTTTGCCCAGATCATCGGACTGGGCGACGAGATGCAGCCTGTGCTGCTGGTGGGCGTGGGCGCCGAGACCTCTGCGGAGGAAGTGGCCGCGGCCATCGCCGAGACGGCTCCCGACGGCACCGAGTTCACCGTGGCGGTGGGCCCCATGGCGGCCGCCGAGGCTGTGAAGAACCAGGTCAAGGTATTTCTGGCCACCGGCAGCGATGACGGCGCCATCACCGACCTGGAGGGCACCAAGGTCATCCATGTGGGCAAGTCCGACGCCCCCGTGGCCGCCCTGTTCATCGACGGAGACGGCAACCTGACCAGAGCGGAGAATATGCCTCTGCCCGCGGCCGCCGATCCCGGCGTTGGCCAGGCCGAGCCCCAGGTCGGCGAGCCCGGTCTGGGCCCTGTGATCACCCAGGTGCCCGGCGAAGAGGATGCGCCCAGCTTTGAAGATCCCACTCCGAGCCCCGAGGTCGCGGATGTGCCCGGGATGTCCGATCCCATTGCCTTCACGGTGCACTTCCGCGGCAACGGCGCCGATGCGGGCACCGATACCCCGGCCATGGCCGCTGCGGACGGCCAGACCATCAACCTTCCGGAGAACGCGTTTGTGCGTACCGGCTTTACCTTCACCGGCTGGTATCTGGATCTTGACGAAAAGGTGCATCAGCCCGGCGAGGCCTATCTTGTCAGCTCTGCGAATGCGCAGGATCCTGACGGCATCGCGTTCGTGGCCCAGTGGCAGGAGAACCAGAAGTTTGACGTGACCTACAGCGCCGGCGAGGGCGCTACCGGCGACGCCATCGTGGAGAACTATGAGCTGAACGCCTCCATCCAGCTGAAGGGCTGCCCCGAGGGCTGGAGCTATGAGGGCCACACCTTTGACGGCTGGACGGCCGGGGACGGCACCCAGCACCCCGCCGGCGAGCAGTATACCGTCAGCGGTGCCGTGACCTTCACCGCCAATTGGAAGGCCGATGAAGTGCAGACGGTGAACGCCAACGTGTACTTCGACCTGAACGGCGGCACCAATGAGTCCGGCTTCCAGAGCCCGGTGGTTCTGGAGAATATCGGCGCGGGCACCAGCTACACCCTGCCCGCCAACCCCTTCACCGCTCCCGCGGGCTATCACTTTGACGCCTGGGAGATCGACGGTGTGCGCTATAACGAGAACGACGCCTGCACCGTGACCGGCGACATCACCGTCAAGGCCCTGTGGGCCGCGGACGAGGTCGTCGTGCCGGAGGCCACGGAGACCCCCGCTGATGTCCCCGTGACCGATCAGCCGGCCACTGTCTACACCGTGTCCTATGCCCCCAACGCCGAGAGCTACAGCGGCGAGATGGCCGCCGACAGCGTCAACGCGGGCGAGAATTACACCCTGCGTGCCAACGAGTTTGTGGTGGACGGCATGAACTTCACCGGCTGGCTGGTGGGCAGTGAGCTGAAGAACCCCGGCGACTCGATCCCTGTCAATGACAATGTGGTCGTCACCGCCCAGTGGACGCCTGTGGCCGCGACCTACACCGTGACCTACAGCGCCAACGGCGGCGTGGGCAGCGACGTGATCCTGTCCGGCCAGGTGGAGAACACCGCGATCATCCTGCAGGCCAACCCCTTTGAGGCCCCCGAGGGCCAGCAGTTCGGCGGCTGGCAGGTCGCCGGCGGCGAGACGCTGGCGGTGGGCGCCTCCTACACCGTGACCGGCGACGTGACCTTCCTGGCGGTGTGGCAGCCCAAGACCGACGAAGATCCCGGCGCTACCACCACCGATATGCTCACCTACACCCAGGGCGGCACGGACGCCCCCAGCCTGAGCTTCACCAACGCCGAGGTGGAGTCCGTGGCGGTGGACGCCCAGATCCTCAGCGAGGATTCCCAGTATTACCTGTCCGATGACGGCAAGACCGTCACCTTCGACAACGCCTATCTGGACGCGCTGAACACCGGTACCCACGCTGTCACCGTGAACTTCAAGGCGGACGGCAACGGCGTCACCTACGCCGCCGAGAGCCGCAACCTAGAGATCCAGCGTCCCGATCCCGTGGCCACCACCGCTCCCGGCACCACCGAGGAGAACACCCTGTCCCAGGATTGGAACCGGGCCAGCCAGTGGTATCACGACTTTGACAAGACCGTCACCAAGCTGGAGATCTACTACGGCGTGAGCAACGGCCAGGACGTTTATCAGGAGGCCAAGGTCAACAGCGATTACACCATCACCCAGGTCAGCGGCAAGAGCCGCCTGACCCTGCTGCCGGCGCTTGTCAACGGCAACTGGGGCGGCGTGTGGTCCAACGCCCGGTACGCCTTCCGCGTCACCTTCAGCGACGGCACCACCAGTAACCTGAAGCTCACCCTGACCGGCGAGGCGGCTGCCGTCAGCCCGACCGCAGCCGCCACCAACGCCCCCGGCACCGCGGGCGGCGCGCCTGTGACCGGCGACGACACCCCCATCGTGATGTATATCATCATCCTGGCGGTGCTGATCGTGGCCCTGGCGGTGGTGCTCATCATCGTGATGAAGCGCAGAAATTCCGGCAGCTCCAGCAGACATTGATCCTATAGCATAATCATTCCAAAGGGCCGTGGTTAACACCCACGGCCCTTTTCCGAGACCGAACGAACGGGAGGAATGCGGCGGATGCGCGCGATACATAAGGCGATGTGCAAACGGATAGCGGCAGCGGCGTTATGCGGACTGCTGCTGTTTCTGACTGCCTGCGGCGGCGGGCCGCAGCCCGCCGAGTTCAAGCAGGGCGAGGAGCTGGCCATTGCGGTGATGGACGAGCCGGACAGCTTCAACCCGCTGGTGGCGGAGGGGAGGCTGGCAAAGGAATTTATGCTGCTGGTGTACGATCCCCTCTGGCGCATCGACGCCAACGGTAAACCGGTCAACTGCCTGGCGGAGGATTACAGCCTGTCCAGCGACCAGCGCACGTGGACGGTGCGCCTGCGTCAGGACGTGACCTTCTCCGACGGCACCCCCCTCACGGCGGCGGACGTGAAGTACAGCTACGAGACCATGAGCCTGCACTCCCCGGTGTGGGCCCCCTACTGCGCCGGCATAGAGGACATCCGCTGTCCGGACGACTATACGGTGGTGTTCACCACCAGCTATGTGAAGGGGGATATGCTCCTGTGTCCCGACATCACATCATGCTTTAGTGTAATC
>CANQDL010000108.1 GCA_947591105.1 uncultured Oscillospiraceae bacterium | reverse complement strand
GCCTGCGCGGCGATGCCGATACGGCCGCCGTCCAGGGTCTGCATGGCGATCTTGAAGCCCTGGCCGATCTTGCCCAGCAGATTCTCCTTGGGCACGATGCAGTCCTCAAACACCAGCTCGCAGGTGGAGCTGCCGCGGATGCCCATCTTCTTCTCGTGCTTGCCCACGCTGAAGCCGGGGAAGGAGCGCTCCACGATGAAGGCGGAGATCTCCTTGATGGGCTTGCCGCGCTTGTTGACAGTCTTGCCGGTGACGGCGATGACGATGAACACATCGGCAAAGCCCGCGTTGGTGATGAAGATCTTGGAGCCGTTGAGGATGTAGTTCTCGCCGGAGGCGTCCAGAACGGCGGTGGTCTGCTGACCCTGGGCGTCGGTGCCGGCGCCGGGCTCGGTCAGACCGAAGGCGCCGATCTTCTTGCCGGACAGCAGGTCGGGCAGATACTTGCGCTTCTGCTCCTCGGTGCCGTGCTCAAAGATGGGGGCGCAGCACAGGGAGGTGTGGGCGGAGACGATGACCGCGGTGGTGCCGCAGACCTTCGCCAGCTCCTCCACGCACATGGCGTAGGAGAGCACGTCGCCGCCGGCGCCGCCATACTCCTTGGGGAAGTAGATGCCCATCATGCCCAGCTTGCCCATCTTCTTGACGGTCTCGGCAGGGAACTCCTCGGTCTCGTCCACTTCCTCGGCCAGGGGCTTGACCTCGTTCTCGGCGAAGTCCCGGTACATCTTCCGGAGCATCAGCTGCTCTTTGCTCAGATGAAAGTCCATACTATTTATACTCCTTCAAAATGTTATTTGCTGTAATCGTAAAAGCCCTTGCCGGACTTGCGCCCCAGCAGGCCGCCGCGCACCATCTTCTTCAGCAGCAGGGCGGGACGGTACTTGCTGTCGCCGGTCTCGTTGTAAAGGGTCTCCATGATGGCCAGGCACACGTCCAGACCGATGAAATCGCCCAGAGCCAGGGGGCCCATGGGGTGGTTGGCGCCCAGCTGCATGGCCTTGTCGATGTCCTCCACGGAGGCGACGCCGGTCTCCACCAGGCCGATGGCCTCGTTGATCATGGGGATCAGGATCTTGTTGACCACGAAGCCGGGGGCCTCGGCCACCTCGACGGGGTCTTTGCCGATCTCCTTGGACAGGTTGAAGATGAAGTCAAAGGTCTCCTGGGTAGTGTTGGCGCCCCGGATGACCTCCACCAGCTTCATGCTGGGCACGGGGTTGAAGAAGTGCATACCGATGACGGGGTGCTTCAGACCCAGACCCATCTCCGTGACGGACAGGGAAGAGGTGTTGGAGGCAAAGACCGTCTCCGGCTTGCACAGCTCGTCCAGCTCCTTGAGCAGCGTCTTTTTGGTGTCCATGTCCTCCTTGACGCACTCGATGACCAGATCCGCGTCGGCGCAGGCGGATTTTTCCTCTACCAGCACGTTGGCCAGCAGGGCGTCCACGGCCTCCTGGGTCATCTTGCCCTTGGCAACGCGCTTGGCAAGGGAAGCGGCCAGCTTGTCCTTGTGCTTCTGGGCGGAAGCCACGCTGCTGGCGTACATCAGAGCGGTGTGGCCCTTCGCGGCAAACACCTGGGCGATGCCGCTGCCCATGGTTCCGGCGCCAAATACTGCAACCTTCATTGCGTTTCCTCCTATAGATTCAAAAATTTTTTACTTGACCGAATCGCGTAGCACAGTAGGCGCGAACCCTTCCGCGCCATTGTTATTATAATGGCAATCTCTGGATTTATCAAGTGCTATTGCACGGCAATCGGGGCTTTTTTGCGGAATTTTACATATCGCACAATAATAACGCGGCGGTTTCGTTAATTTTTTGCCGCACCGGGCGGCGCCCGCCTACGTCCGCTCCGCCCGCAGGCCCGTTTCGGCGATCTTCCGGCCGGTGGGCGTGGCGGCCAGACCGCCCTGGCCGGTCTCCCGCAGCGCGGCGGGCATGGCCCGGCCCACGGCGGCCATGGCGTCGATCACCTCGTCGCAGGGCACCGCAGAGCGCACCCCCGCCAGGGCCATGTCGGCGCAGGCCACGGCGTTGACCGCGCCCATGGCGTTGCGCTTGACGCAGGGCTCCTCTACCAGGCCGGCCACCGGGTCGCACACCAGACCCATCACGTTTTGCAGGGCCATGGCGCAGGCGGCGGCCATCATGTCCGCCGTGCCGCCCCGGGCCTGCACCAGCGCCGCGGCGGCCATGGCCGAGGCGGAGCCGATCTCCGCCTGGCAGCCGCCCTCGGCCCCGGAGATGGACGCCCGCAGGGCGATCACCTGGCCGAAGCCCGCCGCCACATACAGGCACCGGATCATATCCTCGTCGGAGAGGCCGTCCCGCTTTTGCAGGGGCAGCAGCACCGCCGGCAGCACGCCGCTGGCGCCTGCGGTGGGCGCCGCCACGATCCGGCCCATGCAGGCGTTGTGCTCCGCCACCGCAAGGGCCGTGGAGACCACCTGCTGCAAAAACGGCCCGCACAGCGCCCCCTCCAGGGCCGCCACTTTTGCCGCCTGCCCGCCGGACAGGCCGCTGGCCGACCGGCGGCCGGGCTCATACTCCGCCGCCGAACGAACCATCGCCTGCCAGAGCTTTTCCATCCGGGCCAGGCTGTCCGCCCGCTCCGCGCCCCGATCCCGGCAGTCGTCCTCCAACACCGCCTGCCACAGGGGCTGTTTGGCCGCCGCCGCCACCAGCGCCGCCGTCGAACCGAACGCCATCGCTCACGCCTCCTCCATATTGAGATAAGTGCACCGCACCACCCCGTCCACCTGGGACAGGGCCGCCCGCAGCGACGGGGCCAGGGGCTCGTCGCACTCGATGACCATCACCGCCAGACCGCCCCGCCGGTCACGGTAGAGCTGCACGGCGGCGATGTTGGCCGCCTGCTCCGACAGCATCCGGGTCACCTCCGAGAGGATGCCAGGCCGATCCTCGTTGCGGATGATGAGGGTGGGCAGCTCCCCGGAAAAGGCCGCCTCCATCCCGTCGATGGCGTTGACCCGAATGCGCCCGCCCCCCAGGGAGGAGGCGCTGACGGTGAGGGTGCGCTCCTCGGTGTTGGTCACGGTCAGCACGGCGGTATTGGGGTGGGCGTTGGGGATGTTCCCCGTGCGGATGGTCACGGCCATGCCCGCGCCCTCCGCCAGCCAAAGGCTGCCGGGGATGTCCCCGTTGTCCGGGGCCATGCCCAGCAGTCCCGCCACGATGGCCCGGTCGGTGCCGTGGCCGGCCCCGGTGGCCGCGAAGGAGCCGTGCAGCAGAATGTCCGCCCGCGCCGGCTGGGAGCCCAGAAGCTTCCGGGCCATGCGTCCGATGCGCACCGCCCCCGCCGTGTGAGAGGAGGACGGCCCCACCATCACCGGGCCCATAATGTCGAATATCGTCACCGGTATGACCTCCTGCGCTGTGTGTCTGTTTTCTATGATTATAGCCGTTTCCGCCTTTTCTGTAAAGCCGCCGCCCGGGCTGAAAAGGCCCGGGTGGCGGCAAATCTCACGGTTTCAGGGTGGGCGGGACGGCCGGTCAAGGCGTGTATGCCTGCTCCGTCACGCTCTCCGCCAGGGCCAGCACCCCGTCTGTGTCCAGGCCCGTCCGGGCGCACTCCAGCAGAAACAGCACGTCCCGCTCCGGGTCATACCAGACGGCGATGACCGATCCCGGCTGTTCCTGCGCGGTTACGAACCCGTCGCAGCCCCGGATCTGCGTCCCGGGCCAGTCCGCGCCGCAGAAGTACGCCCGGGCGTCCTCCATTGCCTTTGCCGTGTCGGGAAAGCGGAACACGTTCAGGTCGATGTTCGCGTCCAGCTGCTGGTTCCAATAGGCCCGCGTCACCTGGTCGAAATCGGCCATCCCCGTCCAGGGCAGCCGGTGATCCCGCTCCTGGCGGCCCTGCGTCAGCGTGTTTTTATATCCCTCCGGCAGGGCGGCGATTCCATAGGCGCCGAGCCGGGCTATCACGTCCCGGGACGCGGTCTCCCGCCGGGCGGCGTCCGCCTCCGCCTCGGCCTGACGCGCTTCTTCCTGGGCCGCGGCCGCCTGGGCCATTGCGGCGACCTTTTCCCCGGTCTCCGGATGGGGCCGGCCGTCAAACCGCTCCGCCAGCACGGCAAAGTCGATGCAGTCCGCGATGGCCTGCAGATCCTCCCGGGTGCGGCCCGCGCTCACGCTCACGTCAATATACGCCCCGCCGGTCTCGGCTAGAATTTCCCCCTGGGTAGACGTCAGCACCAGATCCACTGTCACGCCGCTGGCGGCGGTATAGCTCCACTCGTCCCAGCCTCCCGTCATGTCCAGCGTACCGGAGATGTCGGTGAAGGAGCCCTTGGCGCTGACGAACACGGTCAGGTTCACCTGCTGCCCGTCCGGGAACACATAGCTGCGGCCCTCGTCCTTGAAGGTGCCGTCGTCATAGACGTAGCCATTGGAGCTGCCCGCCAGGGCGTCGGCATAGAAGCTCTCCGTGCCCAGGGCGTCGTAGAGCTCCGCCGCGCTGGAATAGAATGCCCAGGCGGTATGCGGGGTCAGGCCGTACTTGGCCATGATGGCGTCCACCTGATCCGCCTGCTCCTGGGTGACGGCGCTGTAAAAGCCGTAATAGCTGTCCGACGTCTCATGGTAAGAGTCGTCCGCGCCCCGCTCCTGCCAGAACGCCATTTTTTCCGCCTGCCATTTTTCCTGCAGGCCCTCCCACTCGGCAAAGGCCAGATACTCCGGCGTGCCCTGGTAGCCCACCAGGGAGATGCGGCTGGCCGGGTTCGCCGCCGCCTCCTGTTCGGATTCGAACCAGAAGGGCCGATCGATCACGTACCGGTCAATGACCAGCTCGTACACCGCGTAGGCCGTCGCACCCAGCAGCGCGGCCACCGCCGCCGCGGCCAGCAGGGCCCGGCCCAGCCGGCGCGTCTTTTTCGCCTTTGGGTGCCGGGCCGAGGCGGAGGACGTCCTCCCGCTCCGCTCCCGAACCAGGGCCAGAATCCGCTCGGGGCTGGTCACCCCCGGATCTGTCAGGGCCAGGGTCTCGTCGCCCAGGCCGTCCATCAGGTCGGATATATTAATGATCGTCATGGGTGCGCTCTCCTTTCTCAAGCCGCTGCCGCAGGGCCTCCCGGCCCCGCTCCAGCCGCTTGCGCACATTGGCGGCGGTCAGACCCAGCGCGTCCGCGATGACCGCGCTGCTCTCGCCGTAATAGTAGTGGCGGATGAATATCTCCCGATCCGGCGGGCCCATGGCCTCCACGGCCTGGCGGAGGGCCTGTTTTACCTCCCGCTCCAGCACGGCCCGCTCCGGGCTGTCCGCCGTCAGGGTCACCTCGTCGTATTCCAGGGCCTGGGAGAGCCCCGCCCGCTTGAGCCAATTCAGCGTCCTGGTTCGGGCGATGGCCCCCAGATATCCCTTGGCCTTGTCCGCCGCGGGGTTTTCGCAGTACCGCCAGAGGGTCAAAAATACGTCCGCCGTGATCTCCTCTGCGTCCTGGACTGTCATGACGTGGCCCGCCAGGTTCCAAACGATGGCGGACACATAGGCTGTGTACCGCCGGATGAACCATGCCAGCCCCGACTCGTCCCCCCGACGCATCCGATCCAGGGCGGTCTTTTCTGTCAATACCTCGGTCATGTCTGCCTCCTTTTCGAGAGCTCTCGCCTTGATAGACAACCCCCGCGCCCAAAACGTGACACCGCAGCCCGCGCAGCCGCGCGGCAGGGGCCGCCGA
Source organism: uncultured Oscillospiraceae bacterium (assembly GCA_947591105.1). Lineage (GTDB taxonomy): Bacteria > Bacillota > Clostridia > Oscillospirales > Oscillospiraceae > CAJOIG01. The sequence goes on along the minus strand of CANQDL010000108.1, from coordinate 1,802 downwards.
GTCATATCGCCGCATACAAAAACCGGGACAGGAGGTCGCCTGTCCCGGTTTTGCGTTTTTCCATCCCGCCATCACCCGCGGCGCCTTGTGGACTGCCGCTCGATGATGATGGAGGCGGTCACGTTCGTCTGCACCTGCAGGGTGGGGTGGCGGATGATCTCCACCAGATGCTTGCCCGCCCGGATGCCCAGATCCCGCACGTCGATGTCCACCACCGTGAGCTGGGGCTCCGTGAACCGGGAGAAGGGGTAATCGTCGAAGGTGAGCACGCCCACGTCCTCCGGTATGTCCATCCCCCGCTCCTGGATGGCCGCCACGCAGCCCAGGGCAATGTAGTTGTTGGCGCACACGATGGCGTCCGGCAGCTGCTTTTCGTCCAGGAGCCTGTCCGTCATGGCGTAGCCGTCGGCACGGGTGGACTGGCCCAGGCGGACGTACTGGTCATCCAGGGTGTACCCCCGGGTCTGCAGTCCCTCTTTCAGACCCTGGAGCCGGTGGGCGGAGCCCAGGTCATAATACTGCCCGCCCAGAAAGGCGATGCAACCGTAGCCCTGGGAGAGCAGGAACGACGCCGCCACCGTGCCGGAGTAGACGTTGTTGTTGTCGATCCAGCACAGCTGGCTTTCAAAGTTGGGCATCCCCAGCACGATGTGGGGAAACTGGGTCTTGGTCAGCAGCGCGGACAGGGGGTGGGTCAGCACGGACACGTGGATCGCCAGGCCGTCGGCGCTCTTGCGGGAGATGATGTCCTCCGCCGTCTCATAGGCGCCCGCTGCGTCCACGCCCCGCAGCATGAGCCGGTAGCCCCGGGCGCGCAGGGTCTGCTCCAGGCCCGCGATGATCTCGAACATATGGGGGTTCTGAAAGGCGGCGTCCGGCCCCAGGTCAGCCAGCACCGTCACGGCGCGGGTGGCGCCCCGGGCAAAGCTCTGGGCGCTGGCGCTGGGGTAGTAATTCAGCTCCCGCATGACCTGCCGGACACGATCCGCCGTCTGCTGGGAGATGCTGTAATGGCCGTTGAGCACCTTTGAAACCGTGGAAACGCTTGTCCCGGCGGCCTTTGCCACATCCTTGATGGTCACGCTCACAGCACTGCCTCCCCTCACGCCTATATTGTAAGCCTTTCAGCGCTCCCCGTCAACGAATAGAGCAAAGCCAAATCCGTCCAGGGCGTCACCGTTCAGTCCTTCGCTCCAGACGGCGGCTCCGGCGCAGGGCGGCAGCGCTGCGGGGGCCGGCCCGGCGTTGAGGCAGATGGTGACCGTCTGGCCCTCGTATGTACGGCAAAACACCAGCAGGGCGCTGTCCCGCTCCGCCTGGAGGATGCGAAAGCTCCCCCGGCGCAGGGCGGCAAGCTCCCGGCGCAGGGCGACGGCGCGTTTGAAAAAAGCGAGAAGCGCCCGATCCCCCTCCTGCCAGGGCATGGGGCGGCGGTACTGCTCCTCCGTCGTGCCCGTCAGGCCCAGCTCGTCGCCGTAAAAGACCGTGGGCATACCGGGGCAGCAGAACATGAACAGCACCGCCAGCTTATACCGGGCGGTATCGCCCCCGCACAGGGACAAAAACCGGGGCACGTCGTGGCTGTCCAGCAGATTCAATTGGGCCGGGATCATCTGGGCCCGGTAGCGCATGAGCATGTCCCCCACCCGCCCGGCAAAGGCCGCCGCGTCGATGCCGCCCCTGGCGAAAAACAGCTCGCTGTGCTTACGCAGGTCGTAATTCATGGTGGAATCGAACATGTCGCCGCCCAGCCAGTGGCCCGCGCTCTCCCACACCTCGCCAATGAGAAGCGCCTGGGGGTC
>CANQDL010000107.1 GCA_947591105.1 uncultured Oscillospiraceae bacterium | reverse complement strand
GGGAATTGCCCTATTGGTTGCAAATATCCACGGCGCATTTATGGGCAATGTGCCATAAATGGCCCGAATATGGTGGTTTTCCACGAACTTCCCTTGACATTATTGTATTAAAGTAATAAAATACAGAAAATGTTTACTGTGTGGATATTTGTCCTTTTACGGTGGACGGGAAAGGGGCTAGCCCCTTTCCGCTTGCATCTTTGATGCAAGCGAATGAGGCTTGTGGACTTGGGCGGGCGCGCCCTGTTCATAAAAGTGTATTGTATGACGAAGGAGGTCAAACAATGAACAACGCAAAGAAGCTGCTCGCGCTTGTCGTGGCCGTGGTCATGTGCCTGGCTCTGGCGGCGCCCGCAATGGCAGCGGAGGAGCCCCTCGATTTCGAGGCCATCGACGCGATGGAATACGACGAGGCGTCCGATGCTGTCTACAACTACAACCTGGGCGATTTCTACAGCGTCTATGAGAGCGGGCGTGAAGAGGTCACCGATATCGGCCTGCGTTACGCGCTGATGGCGCAGGCGGAGGCCAAGCTGATGGAGTCCGCCGTTATGGTGCCCACCACCACCCGTGGCGGCATGTACGCCATGAGCCATGTGGCCACCCGCACCATCCCCACCGTTCTCTGGGGCTCCGACGCCAGCCGTTATCATCAGGCTATCGTCGCCAATGAGCTGATCAAGAGCGAGGATCAGGATGCCATGAAGGCCCAGTGGGCCGAGCTGGCCGGCCATGACGGCGTGGAGTACGAGCAGTTCGTGAAGGATTACCTGGCCGAGCACGGCTATACCCTGAACGACACCTATGCAACGGCTTACTCCAGCGACCCCGTGACCTGGGACGTGCTTGCCACCTCCCGTGCTGCGGACTCCGAGGCCATCATCAACACCTTTGACGGTCTGGTAGAGTACGACGTGCTCAACAAGCTGCAGCCCGCTCTGGCGGAGAGCTGGGAGGCTTCCGAGGACGCCGACGGCCACCCCACCTATACCTTCCACATCCGCGAGGGCGTCAAGTGGGTCGACTATCAGGGCCGTGAGATCGCCGACGTCACCGCTGACGACTGGGTAGCCGGTCTGCAGCACATGTGCGACTCCATGGGCGGTCTGGAGTATCTGCTGGACGGCATCGTGGTGAACTTCAGCGAGTACATCAACGGTGAGATCACCGACTTCTCTCAGGTAGGCGTCAAGGCTGAGGACGAGCACACCCTGGTCTACACCCTGACCGGCCCCTGCCCCTACTTCGAGACCATGCTGACCTACTCCATCTTTGCTCCTATGTGCCGTTCCTACTATGAGTCTCAGGGAGGCGTCTTCGGCCAGGAGGAGTACACCAATGCCGCTGCCGATCCCAGCTATCAGTACGGTATCGACCCGACCCACATCGCTTACTGCGGCCCCTATCTGGTGACCAACAACACCGCGAACACCAAGATCACCTTTGAGGCCAACCCCACTTACTGGAATGCCGACGCCATCAACTGCAAGTCCATCACCTGGACCTTCAACGACGGCACCGACCCCACCCGTACCTATGAAGAGGCCAAGACCGGCGTCGTTGTCGGCTGCAGCTTCACCACCAACACTCTGCCTCTGGCCCGCGAGGAGAAACCCGAGGGCGAGGATGAGACCTACTACGACCTGTACAGCTATGTCAGCTCCACTGAGGCCACTTCCTTCATGGGCTTCTACAACCTGAACCGTCAGGCCTTTGCCAACCTGGCCGATGACACCGTCGGCGTTTCCTCTCAGACCGAGGAGGATGCCGCCCGCACCCGTGTGGCGATGAACAACCAGCACTTCCGTCTGGCCATCTCCATGGGCTTTGACCGTGCGTCCTACAACGCCGCCTCCAACGGCGAGGAGCTCAAGCTCAACTCTCTGCGTAACACCTATACCCCGGGCAACTTCGTGACCCTGCCCAACGAGGCCACCATCGAGATCAACGGCGAGTCCAAGACCTATCCTGCCGGCACCTTCTACGGCCAGATCATGCAGGATCAGATCGACGCTGACGGCGTGAAGCTCAAGGTTTGGGATACCGAGCTGCTGTCCTCCGACGGCTTCGACGGCTGGTACAGCCCCGAGAACGCGAAGGAAGAGCTGGCCATTGCTGTTGAAGAGCTGGCCGCTCAGGGTGTCGAGGTCTCTGCGGAGAATCCCATCCAGCTCGACCTGCCGTTCCCCGGCAGCGTCCAGGTCTATGCCGACCGTGCCAACGCATGGAAGCAGTCTGTTGAGGCTTCTCTCGACGGCGCTGTGATCGTCAACGTTGTGGACGTGGTCGACTATGACGGCTGGAATGGCTGCGGCTACGACACCAACGTCGGCTCCGAGGCCAACTACGACATGTACGACGACTCCGGCTGGGGCCCTGACTACGGCGATCCTCAGACTTATCTGGATACGTTCCTGCCGCAGTACTCCGGCTACATGGCTAAGTGCATCGGTGTCTATTAATAGACGCTGATCCGCTTCGAACGTTCAATAGACATTTACAGGGGGGTGGGGCTGGTCCCCACCCCCTTGCGCCATGTGGAGGGAGTTGAGTGAATTTATGGGAAAATATGTATTGAAGCGGCTGCTGCACGGCGCGGTCTCCGTGATTATCGTTGTGATCGTTGTCATGGTGCTGATCTACTCGCTGATGAACCGCAACCTGATCTTTGCCCAGGATCCTAACTATACCCACCAGAGCAATAATAACCGTATTACCTATACCTATCAGAAGTGGGAAGACTACGGGTATCTGGACTATGTCACATACGCCGATTACATCAACCAGCTGCAAAGATCCGGTGAGATCGATTCCGCTACCCGCGACACCGTTGTATCGCTTGGCCGCAAGGCGGAGAATGACAGCGAGGAGACGGCGGAATATGTGCAGCGGTTCACCGAGTATTATGAGAGCCAGGGCTATACGGTTCAGCGGCTGGATGTCGTTATGAGCGGCCGGCGCGTGGCCAACGGCGGACAGCAACAGCTGTTCGCATATCGGGACATCCCGGTGTTCAAACGTGCGCTGTCCTACTTTGTGAACCTGCTGTTCATTGACGATATCCACTATGTTTCCGATGACGTGGACATCGGTGAGCGCGGAGTCACGTTCACCTGGTTCGACCCGGTTTACGGCGGCGAGAAGTTTTCTCCCGCAATCATCGGCAACGGAACCTATCACAAGTATCTGCTGTATTGTGATTCTAGTTTCCCATACATTCACCAGAATGTAGCATCGATCCGGTTGGGTCTTTCTTACAGCGTGAATATGGGCGTGGATGTGTTCGATACCATGTCCCTTTCTCAGGGCACCTATAGCTACGCAGATATCACCTATCCCAGCGGACACATGGAGAACAGCGCGGATGATCTGCACAGCGCCACCTATATGCAGGGCTCCCGTGCCACCAGTGCCTTGCTGCAGGATCGGTTCGCGGATGACTACACCAACGTCGCCTCTGTTCGATCCGGACACAGCAAGCTGGGCTACTCCTTCATCATTGGCATCATCTCCGTCATCATGGCTTACGTGCTTGGTTTGCCCGTCGGTCTTGCCATGGCCCTGCGGAAGGATAAGCTGCTGGATAAGCTGGGCACCATCTACATCATGTTCATCATCGCCGTGCCCAGTCTGGCCTACATCTTCATGTTCAAAGCCGTGGGCGGCAAGGTGTTCGGGCTGCCTACACTGTTTGATATGGACTCCGCTGAGAAGATGATGTATATCCTGCCCATCGTGTCCCTGGCGCTGCCCTCCATCGCCAACCTGATGAAGTGGATGCGCCGGTACATGATCGACCAGATGAACTCCGATTACGTGAAATTTGCCCGAGCCGGCGGTCTTTCAGAGGGCGAGATCTTTACCAAACATATCTGGAAGAACGCCCTGATCCCCATCGTGCATGGTATACCCGGCAGCGTGATCTTTGCCATGACGGGCGCCATCATCACCGAGCGCGTGTACGTGGTTCCCGGCGCCGGCAACCTGCTGACCCAGGCCATCAACAAATATGATAACGGCGTTATCGTGGGCGTGACCCTGTTCTACGCGGTGCTGAGCGTGGTGTCCCTGATCCTGGGCGACCTGCTCATGGCCACCGTTGACCCGAGAATTTCCTTCTCCACGAAAGAGAGGTGAGCGGCATGGATAATAAGATCGACCTGAAAGAACTGGGCTATACCGACGAGGAGCTGTTTTCCCATATCGACCACAGCAACGCCGAGTCGGAGAAGATCACCGCCCCCCGGTATTCCTATTGGAGGAGTGTGTTCCGCGTCTTCTTCCGCAACAAAGTCAATATCATTGTGCTGACCTTGCTTGTCCTGGTGATCGTGTTTGCGTATGTCTACCCCAGCGTCATCGGTTATGATGCGACAGTGGACCCCTACATCAACCTGATGAATTCCCAGTCCAAGCACCTGAATCCTTCCAAGGCTATGGAGCTGTTCGGCCGCAGTATCCACTGGATCCTGGGCACCGGCGGTTCCGGCCAGTCCACCTGGGACGCCATGTGGTACGGCTCCCGCATCTCCATCTCCCTGGCGTTCATCTGCGCCGCCATCAACATGACCATCGGCGTGCTGCTGGGCGCGGTGTGGGGCTTCTCCAAGAGGGTGGACGCCATCATGATGGAGGTCTACAACATCATCGGCAACGTGCCGCTGATCCTGATCATCTCCGTGATGGCCATGCTGTTTTCTCCCACCTTCTGGACCATGGTGCTGGCTATGACGGTCATCGGCTGGATCGGCATCGCGTTCTTCATCCGTACCCAGGTGGTCATCATCCGCGACCGGGAGTATAACCTGGCCTCCAAGTGCCTTGGCACCTCCACCATCAAGATCGCCATGAAGAACATCCTGCCCTTCATGACCTCCGTCATCGTGACGCTCCTGGCCACGGAGATCCCCTCTTACATATCCTACGAGGTGTTCCTCTCCTACATCGGCATGGGCATGAGCGAGATGAGCCTGGGCCGGCTGATCTATCAGTCCGAGACCGCTATGGTCACGCCTGGCTGGGAGATCGAGTTCTGGAGCCCGGTGGTCATCGCCTCCATCATCACCGTGGTGCTGTACGTGGTGGGCCAGAACCTGGGCGACGCGTCCGATCCCCGGACGCACATGGAATAAGGGGGCGGCAACATGGAAGAGAAGAAAAAAGTGCTGCTGTCCATCCAGAATCTGACCGTCAAGTTCCGGGTCCGCGGCCGTATTTTGACCGCCATCCGGGACGTGAGCCTGGATATCTATGAAAACGAGTCCATCGCCATCGTGGGCGAGTCCGGCTCCGGCAAGAGCGTGCTGACAAAGACCTTTGCCGGCATGACCGACTCCAACGGCTTTGTGGATCAGGGCAAGATCATCTTCGATGATCCCGAGCTGGCTGATACCCATGTGGCCCTGACTTCCGGCGCGCGCAAGCAGATGGAGCAGACGCTGGCCAGTCTGAACAGGATGAGCCGCTACGAGCTGGGCGCGGCCACCTACCGGCAGATCATGGAGCTGGAGAGCGAGAAAAAGCGCCGCAGTTCCCTGTCCGGGGAGGAAAAAGAGGCCATCGAGAGCGAGCTGCAGGATCTGAAATTCAGGCGCACCAACCTGTTCAACGAAAAGCAGACCTACGATCCCAAAAGCGAGAAGGATCGCATCCGCGCCGCCGACCAGAAGCTGAAGGAATTCGACGCCCAGATCAAGGCGCTGGAGGGGAAGGAGGCCGCCGAGGAGAAAAAACGCAAGGAGGCCGCCGCCAAGGACACCGCCTTCAACGAGCGCTATACCAAGGAAATGGCCCAGCTGAAGGCCCGGTATGAAAAGGAAATCGCCGGTCAGATCACCGACAAGACGAAAAAGCGCAACGAGATCCTGAGCAAGGAGATCCGCCTGTCCGTCGGCCGTTATCCGTTCATCAAGCGCATCCAGCTGACCAACAAGCTGCTGGCGGCCCTGGAAAAGGCCATGAAAATGGGCGTGGATCTGGACAACGAGGATCAGAGGAATGCCGTGTTCGACACGGTGGTGTTCCGGGTGCGGTATCTGGACGAGACGCCGGAGAAGCTGCACGGTACCTGCGTGCTGAACCTGGCCAACATGAAGTACTCCAAGGACTGGACGCAGGTTCGCGGCCGCCGTATCGCCACGGTGTTCCAGGATCCCATGACCAGCCTGAACCCCATCATCACCATCGGCCGGCAGATCACCTCCATCATCATCAAGCACCAGGGGTGCTCCGAGGTGGAGGCCCGTTCCCGGGCGCTGGAGCTGATGCACAAGGTGGGCATCCCCCACGCGGAGGCCCGTTTCGACGACTATCCGTTCCAGTATTCCGGCGGTATGCGCCAGCGTATCGTCATCGCCATCGCGCTCTCCTGCCAGCCGAAGATCCTGATCTGCGACGAGCCCACCACGGCGCTGGACGTGACCATTCAGGCCCAGATCCTCAAGCTCATCAAGGATCTGCAAAAGGAATTCGGCTTTACCACAGTGTTTATCACCCATGACCTGGGCGTGGTGGCCAATATCGCCGACCGCGTGGCGGTGCTGTACGCCGGCCAGATCGTGGAGCTGGGCACGGTGGAGGAGGTCTTTTACGATCCCCGCCATCCCTACACCTGGGCGCTGCTGTCCAGTCTGCCCCAGCTTGCCGAGCGCAACACGACTCTGTATTCCATCACCGGCACGCCCCCGTCCCTGTATAACGCCATCGTGGGCGACGCTTTCGCGCCCCGTAACCCGTATTGCATGAAGATCGACACCATCATGGAGCCGCCGATGTTCAAGGTCAGCGATACCCACTACGCCAAGACATGGCTGCTCGACCCCAGGGCGCCGAAGGTGGAAAAGCCCGAGGTCATCCATGATATCCATTCCAAGCTGATCAAGGCATTCAACATTTAAGGGGGGCGGAAACGTGTCTAATGTAAAAGGAACAAAAGAAGGCCGCCGTTCCCACTTCCCCGAGCACGGGCCTACGGCGGAAAACGGCAGAGAGATACTGCTGTCTCTGAAAAACGTGGATATCACCTTCGGCAAGGGCGAAAACGCCGTCCGTGCCGTGCAGGACGCGTCCTTCGACATCTATAAGGGCGAGACGTTCTCCCTGGTGGGCGAGTCCGGCTCCGGCAAGACCACCATCGGCCGCGCCGTCATCCGGGTCAACCCCCTGGCCGGCGGCGAGATCGACTACAAGGGCGTGCGCATCTCCGGCAAGATCCCCCGTTCCCTGGACCGGGAGGTCATCCGCAATGTGCAGATGGTGTTCCAGGATCCGGCCGCGTCCCTGAACGAGCGGGCCACGGTGGACTATATCATCTCCGAGGGCCTGTATAACTTCGGCCTGTTCGAGAACGAGGCCGACCGGGTACGCAAGGTGGAGAACATGATAAACGAGGTGGGTCTGCTGCCCGAGCACCTGACCCGGTATCCCCATGAGTTCTCCGGTGGCCAGCGCCAGCGTATCGGCATCGCCCGGGCCATGGTCATGGAGCCGGAGCTGGTGGTGGCAGACGAGCCCATCTC
>CANQDL010000106.1 GCA_947591105.1 uncultured Oscillospiraceae bacterium | reverse complement strand
GGTAGCGGCGACTGGATTCGAACCGGTGACACTGCGGGTATGAACCGCATGCTCTAGCCAACTGAGCTACGCCGCCAGACAGCAATAGGGATTATACAAGATTCTGGACGGCTTGTCAAGAGTTTCCGGCAGAAAAGAATGGGTTTTTGCACCTGTTTTTATCAGCGCGGCGACCACCGGGCCCCGGCCGGCCCGCGCAGCCAGCTGGGCCGTGAGCCCAATGGAAGAGGCGCTGTGCCGGGCGCTGCCCAGACCGTCTAAGATCGACTGGCGGGAGAGGCCAAAGCTGTAGAGGACGGAGTGTTCCAGCTCGGCGCGCAGGTGGAGGGGATCGGCGCTTTCGGCCGGCTCTGATCCAGGTTCGACCGCCGGCTCCGGCTCGTCGGCCGGCTCTGTCTCGGGCTCGGCTTCGGATTTGTTTTCCTCTTCCGGCTCGGGGTAGGCGTCGGTTTCCGTGGCCGGTTCCTGCTCCGGGGCGGATTCAACTTCCTCTTCCGGCTCCGGGGTGGCCTCCGGCTCGGGGTAGGCGTCGGCCTCTGTGGCCGGTTCCTGCTCCGATTCGGCCTCGATCTCCTGCGCCGACTCATCGGCCTCCTGTTCGGCAACGGCGGGGCCGGGGCCGAAGGGCAGATCTTCTGTAACGGGCTGGGCTTCGTAGACACCGGGCTCCAGCACGCTGTCGCTGGGCAGCAGTGTGAGAGAGCCGTCCTCATTCTGTTCCAGCGCGCCGTAAACCGTGCCGCCTTCCTCCACGGTCAGCTGGGTGAGGCTGGCGCTCTGCTGCACCGCCCAGATCCCGCCGGCCTCCACCGTCACGCAGACGGGGCCGCCCTCCGCGGCTGTATCGCCGTAGAGCAGAGTGCCCTGTTCCACCCGGACGGTCAGGAGGGAGGCGCTCTCGTTGATGTGGGCGCCGGCGTAGGCGCCGTTTTTATAGGACAGGGTCAGCGCCCCCGCGTCCGGGGCCATTCTGACCAGCACGCCGCTGTCGGTGTGGAGCCGGGCGTTGTTGAACCGGAAGCTGCCGCTGCCGCTCTGGCAGAGGATCAGCTCCTGCTTGGCGTTGATGGCGGTGCCGTCCTCCACGGTGAAGCCGCCGGTCACGTCGCCCTGGACGAGAAAGCCCACGTCGCAGTCGATGGTGCTCTGGCGGCGGTCGCCCCAGACGATCCCGGCCACGGCCCCCTTGCCGTCATAGAGGGGGATGGCACCGTCGGAGGAGCCAAAGTAGCCGCAACCGGCCCCGTCGATCTGAACGCCGTAGGTCACGCCGGCGATGTCCGCGCCGTAGTAGTAGATGCTCTGACCGGCATAGACGGCACCGGATTCTCCGCCGCCGTCCAGCTGGTAGTCCACCACGGTCAGCGCCTGGCCGGCGGCGTCCGCCTCCTGGCCGGGAAGGGCCGCCCCGGACACGGCATACGCCGTGCCGCCGGGCGCGCCGCCGGGAAGATCCGCCGGGATATCCTCCGGCTCGGCTTCCCCGTCCTCCGCCAATGGCGGGACGTCCGTCTCGCTGGGCGGATCGATCACCGGCGGCTCCTGGTCGGCGTAAGCGGCCGGGGCGGCCAGCAGCAGGCACAACAGGGCAAATATAGATAAAAGCATGGATGCTTTCTTCATAGCTTCTCCTTTCCAGGGGCGTACAGATACACCCTAATAATAAAATAAAACGGCCGCCGATGCAACCGGAAATGAGGCGAAAGCCCTCCAGGATCTGCGATTTTGTGAAACGCGACGATATTACAAATTGTATTCAAATTATGGAAACTTCATACGCTGCGTTAAATCCTACAGAATATTCACAGTTTGTTCAACACAAGCGCCTGCGGTTGGGGTATTCTTATACTATACTGATCTGTAAGGTGATCCCATGAATTTCAGACAGAGAATGCAGCAATTCATGTATGGGCGCAACGGCTTTGACCAGTTGGGCCGGTTTCTGATCCTGGCTGCGCTGGCGTGCGCGCTGCTGGGGATGCTCCTGCCGCGGACGGTGTACCCGCTGTTTCTGCTTCTCCAGTACGCGGCGCTGATCTACTGCATCTTCCGGCTGCTGTCCCGGAACGTGTACCAGCGGCAGAGGGAGAATGGCTGGTACCTGAAAAAGGAGCAGGCCGTGATGCGGTGGTTCCGCTCGTTGAAGGATCGTTGGCAGCAGAGAAAGGAATATAAATTCTTCCGCTGCCCCTCCTGCCATGCGCTGCTGCGGGTGCCCCGGGGCAAGGGAAAGCTGGTGCTCACATGCCGCAAGTGCGGAAACCGCTTTGAGCGCAAGTCATGAATCCATACGACGTATTGGGCGTACCCCCCAGCGCGTCGGACGAGCAGATCGCCAAGGCCTATAAGCGTCTGGCCAAGAAGTACCATCCCGACCTGCACCCGGGAGACCAGTCCGCGGCGGAGCAGATGGGACGCATCAACCGGGCCTACGACGACATCAAGGCCATGCGCCAGCGAGGCGCCTCGCCCAACGAGGGGGGATACCGTCCCGGCCAGAGCTACGGGCCCGGCCAGGGAAATCCCTTTGACCCGTTCGCCGCCGGACGCACCTATTACTACACCTACCGCCCCCGCCGGAGCCCGTTGGGCATGATCATCGCCATTCTGGCCATGCTGTTCATCGTGCGGCTCATTTTGAGTATGCTCTTTGGAGGCTTTGGGGGCTATTATTACGTCAGTCCCGGCTACGGTACGGCCCCTGGCGGGTACTATGACGACTATCAGCCGGAGTCCTGGGGAAGCTGAAGAGGAAAGAGCGTCTTTTGCCATCCCGACAAAAGTGAAGCGGGTCTGCTGCAAACGCAGCAGACCCGCTGTTTTCATGCCATTTTTACCGGCGTCCGCCGCCGCCACCGCCGCTGTGACCGCCGCCACCGCCGCCGCGGAAGCCGCCGCCATGGAAGCTTCCGCCGGAACGTCCGCCGCCGGTGCCGCCGGAGAACCCGCCGAAGCCGCCGCCCCTGGGACGGCTGGAGGGCCGGCGTGTGCTGCTGCCGAAGCCGCCGCCCATGAAACCGCCGGGCCCGCCAAATCCGGCGGGGCCTCGGGGGCCGCCCGGGCCGGGGGGAGGAGGCGGCTGACGCCGATACCAGTCGTTATACCGTCTGCGGCCTCCGAACCAGAAGATGGGGAAGAAGCCGCCGCTGTAGCCCCAGCGCCGCATCCGGGTGAACCGGCTGGCCGCGCCGATGACCCAGAAGACGACGATCGCAAGGATGACCAACACGATCAGACCCATAATGGATGATCCTCCTGTCGTACTTCCATAGGAGCTGGTCTGGCCGGCATAATCATAGCCGTAGCCGGACGACAGGTCGGCCTGCGGCTCCGCGCCGTAGTAATCCAGATACCAGTCGTAAAGCTCCTCCGTCAGTTTCTGTACGGCGTCGTCAAACCGGTTCCGATCCACGTCCGGCCAGAAATAATCCTCCAGATACTCGTTTGCCATGTCCCCGGTGAAGTCGCCGTCGATGCCGTCGCCGATGGCCAGCCAGCCTCTGTGCTCGTTGGACACCAGGAGAAGGAGCATGCCGTTTGCCTGGCCGCTGTCGCCCACGCCCCAATCGTTCATCAGCCGGGTGGCCGCCACGTCGGCGTCCTCGTCCAGGTAGCTGACCGTAGCCACCACCAGCTGGGCGCCGTCACACTGGTTTTCCAGCACGGCGTTATACTCCGCCACGGTGCTTTCCGTGTCCGAGGATAGCACGTTGGCCGTGTCCCGGACGTAAAAGCCGCTGCCGGTGCCGGGATCGATGTCCGCGGCCAGGGCGGGGACGGCCAGCAGAGACAGGATCAGCAGTATGATTGCCGTCTTTTTCAGCGCTCGCATATCGTCACCTCATGGAAAGGTCTCCGGCGCTTTCACGCCGGTCAGATGCCGGAGGATATTGGCGGGAAAGTCGCCCAGCACATCCTCCCGGAAGGCCAGGATGTGTTCGCTGTAGGCCGGATCGGCCAGCACGGACTGGGTGCTGTGAAAGTCGGAGATAATGGCGTCGTAGTCGTCATGGCTCTCCGGCAGGGGCGCGCCGGAATCGGCGGCCGCCTTCACATGGCCCACGGCCCCGACCAGGGCCTGGTTGGCGGCGGCGATGGCGGGGATGTCCCGGGATTTCAAGGCGTCGTCCAGATCCCGCCGGGCGGCGCGCAGCGCCTCATAGGGCTCCGCCCACGGCCCGTCCTGCCCGATCACGGACAGCAGGCGGTTGGCGTAGTCCACGCAGAAGGAGAGCTGGTCGCCGGGGCAGGTGTGATAGTCCTCCGCCTGGAGAAGGCTTGCGTCAAAGAAGGCGGCCTCCGCCTGCCGGCAGGCCCTGTTCAGACTCCGATGTGCGCCCACAAATGTGAATACGACCACCACGACTACAAATACGGCGATGGCCACAGAGCGCTTTTTGAAAAAATCCATCCCAAAAGCCTCGCTTCAGCGCGCGCCCGGAGGCGCGCGGGTGTTAGCCGTTGATCTGCAGCAGCTTCTGCTTCAGCTGGCCCTCGATGCGGCCCAGCTCGATCTCGGCCTGGGCCCGGCGGGCACGGCCGTCGTCCTGGATCTTCCGCACGTCCTCCAACGTGGCGATCAGATCCTGGTTGGTCTGCTGGAGCGTCTCCAGATCCACGATGCCCCGCTCAGCCTCCTGGGCCACGCCCACAGAGCCGGTGTGCAGCGCGGCGGCGTTTTTCTTGAGCAGCTCGTTCGTCACCTCGCTGACGCTGTGGCTGGCCTCCATGGCCTGCTGGGAGTGGTGCATACTCATGGCCAGCACCATCTGGCTCTTCCACAGGGGGATGGTGTTGACGATGGCGGTCTGGATCTTCTCCGCCATGAGAGCGTCGTTGTTCTGTATGAGCCGGATCTGGGGGCCCATCTGGATGGATATCATCCGGGTCAGCTCCAGATCATGCAGCTTTTTCTCGAACCGGCCCAGAATGGAGGCGTAGTCGCTGGCGGCCTGGGCGTCCTCGGGGGCGCCGGTCTGCTGGGCCTTCTGGTTCAGCTCCGGCAGGGTGGTGGCCCGCAGCTCCTCCAGACGCAGCTTGCCCGCGATGATATACATGGTCAGCTCCTTGAAATAGGCCTGGTTCATCTCGTACATGGTGTCCATGGTGACGATGTCCTTGTTCAGGGTGATCCAGTGCTGATCCAGGGCGGCGGAGATCTTGTCCACGTTCACCTCGGCCTTCTCATAGCGGGTCTTCAGGTCGGAAAAGCTCCGGCCGGCCTTTTTGAAGAGGCCCTTCAGGCCCTTGGGCTGCTCCTCGTCCACCGTAAGGCCGTTCAGCTGGGAGACAAGGTCGGTGAGGATGTCTCCCGCCTCGCCCAGATCCTTGGTGCGCACCTTCTCCAGCGCCTGGGCGGAGAAGTCGGCGATGTTCTTCTGGGCGGCGGAGCCGTAGGCCAGTATCTGGGCGGAATCGGTCACGTCGATCTTCTTGGCAAATTCCCGCACGGCTGCCTGCTCCGCGGGGGACAGGGTGTTGATGTCCAGCTTTTCCACCGGGGCCTCGGGCTCCTGGGTCTCGGGGGCGGCCTGGACGGCGGTGGCAGCGGCGGCCGTGTCCGAAGGCGCGCCGGGGGCGGCGGGCGCGGCGGGCGTGGGATCAAGGGTCAGGTTGATCTCGTATTTCTTCTCGTCAGACATGATGCGTTTCCTTTCCGTATAGTAAGTTTATCATTTGCTTGGCGTGTTATTTTCCCTCCGCGCCGGTCTTGCGCAGAAGATCCTTCAGCTGGTCTCCCTCCTGGGACAGGCCCTCCCGGGTGAGCAGGTTCCGCATGACCTTTATCTCCGCGTCCACGTCCATGGCGTCGTTTTGATAGAGGCCGTCCAGCTGCTTTTGAAACGCCTGGATCTCCGTGTCCAGCATCTGGAGGATGCGGGACTTTGCACCGGAGATGTTCTCGCCGTCCACCCCCTGGGCGCTCATGCGGTCGTATGCGTTGAGAAGGCTGATGGTGGAGGGGAGAAAGTAGCTCTGGAATTTTTGGATGAGGGGGATGTCGGACGCGTCCTCCGTGGCGTCCTTGGCGATGCGGTCGCTCAATCCGGCCAGCAGGGCGATCTTCTCCCGCACGGCCTCGTCGGGGATGGAGGCGCTCAGCCGCTCCATCTCGGCGCGGGCCGTCTTTGCCTGGGCCAGGATGGCGTCGGCCTCGGCCCCATAGGAGACGGGCTCCGGCTCCGGCTCGGGGACGTATTCGATCTTCGGCTTGACGAGCTTGTCCGCCGCCAGCCATACGGATGCCGTGACCAGCGCGGCGGCGAGAAAGTGCCAGACCGTATACAGCGGCAGCACCAGCGCCCATAGGGCGAAGACGGCCGCGGCGATATAGACCGGCAGAGCGGAGCGGCGTTTGACTTGACGCATATGGCAAGCCCCCCTACACAATGTACTATTATTTTATGCTAAACCGACAATATCGTCAAGGGCCTACTTGCCTGTTTTGCCTTCGCCGTGCTATACTATAGGAAAATATTTCAGCCGTGACACAGCCGGGGACAGGCCGGGGCTTTTTACCGGCCCGCCCCCTATATAAAAGCCAGCTCGCGCGCGGCGCGGCTGAGACATATTATGCAGAGGTCAAGACCGATGACAAAGATAAAACTCTCTCCTTCGATCCTGTCGGCGGACTTTACCCGCCTGGGGGCGGAGATCGCCGACGTGCTGGCGGCAGGCGCGGAATATATCCATGTGGATGTGATGGACGGGTGCTTTGTGCCCAACATCTCCATCGGGGTGCCGGTGGTGCAGAGCATCCGCAAAGCGTTTCCCGACGCCTTTCTGGACGTGCACCTGATGATCCGGGAGCCGGTGCGGTATGTGGACGCGTTCTGCAGGGCGGGGGCCAGCCATCTGACGTTTCATGTGGAGGCGGACAGCCCCGAGAACATCACTGCGGCGCTGGAAAAGGCCCGGCGGCAGGGCGTAGGCACGGGCCTTTCCGTGAAGCCGGCCACGCCGGCCCGGGTGCTGGGGCCCTGGCTGGAGCAGCTGGACATGGCGCTGGTGATGACCGTGGAGCCCGGCTTCGGCGGACAGAAGTTTATGCAGGACATGATGGGCAAGGTCACCCAGCTGCGGGCCATGCTGGACAAGGCAAATCCCGCCTGCGAGCTGGAGGTGGACGGCGGCATCGACCCGGCGACGGCGCCGGTGGCGGCGGCGGCCGGGGCCAACGTGCTGGTGGCGGGCTCCGCCGTCTTTGGAAAGCCCGATCGGGCCGCCGTGATGCGGGCGCTGCGGGGCGAGTGAGGACAGGATATGGCGTTTTTTCCGACGAGTTTTGAAGAGCTGATCGACCGTTTCGCGTCCCTGCCGGGGATCGGGCGCAAGAGCGCCCAGCGGCTGGCATTTCACGTGCTGGCCCTGCCGGAGGGGGAGGCGGAGGTCTTTGCCGAGACCATCCTCCGGGCCCGGCGCACCGTACACACCTGCCCGGTGTGCCAGAATCTGACGGACGGGGAGCTGTGCTCCGTGTGCGCCGACGAGCGGCGGGACAGATCCGTCATATGCGTTGTGGCGGAGGCCCGGGACGTGGCCAGCCTGGAGCGCAGCCGGGAGTATGGCGGGGTGTACCATGTGCTGCACGGGGTGTTGTCCCCCATGAGCCGGGTCGGCCCGGACGACATCCGCATCTCGGAGCTGGTCAAGCGCGTGGCCGACGGCGGCGTGAAGGAGGTCATCATGGCCACCAACCCGGACACGGAGGGCGACGCCACGGCCATGTACATCGCCCGGCTTTTGA
>CANQDL010000105.1 GCA_947591105.1 uncultured Oscillospiraceae bacterium | reverse complement strand
CACCTGCAGCGGGCCCAGCCGGTGACCTTCGGCCACTATCTGTGCGCCTGGGCCATGATGCTCATCCGGGACGCGGGACGGCTGGCCGACGCCAAAAAGCGGCTCAACCAGTGCCCCCTGGGGGCCTGCGCCCTGGCGGGCACCAGCTTTCCCATCGACCGGGAGGCCACCGCGGCGGCCCTGGGATTCGACGGGCCGGTGCTCAACAGTCTGGATGCGGTGTCAGACCGGGATTTCTGCGTGGAGATCCTGGCCGCCTTGAGCCTGCTCATGACCCACATGAGCCGCATGGCGGAGGAGCTGGTGCTCTGGTCAAGTCTGGAATTTGGGTTTGTCACCCTGCCGGAGGGTTTCGTCACCGGCTCGTCCATCATGCCCCAGAAGAAAAACCCGGACATGGCGGAGCTGATCCGGGGCAAGACCGGCCGGGTCTACGGGGATCTGACGGCCCTGCTCACGGTCTTGAAGGGCCTGCCCCTGGCCTACAACAAGGACATGCAGGAGGACAAGCAGGCCCTCTTCGACGGCCTGGACACGGCGGCGCTGTGCCTTGGCGTGCTGGCCCCTATGGTGGAGGGGATGCAGCCCCACCGGTCGGCCATGCGCAAGGCCGCCGGGGCGGGGTTCATCAACGCCACCGACTGCGCCGACTGGCTGGTGGAGCACGGCGTGCCCTTCCGGGAGGCGTACGCCGTCGCCGCGGGTCTGGTGCACGGGGGAAAGCCCCTGGAGGAGCTGTCCATGGCGGAGTATAAGGCCGCCAGCGCCGTCTTTGACGAGAGCATATACGCCGCCGTGGATCTGGACGCCTGTGTCCGGCGGCGGAACCTGCCCCTGGCGCAGGAGCTGGACGCCATCGGGGCCTTTTTGCAGGAATGATAAGATATAAAATAAGCCCGGGAGAGGGGTCATGACCCCTCTCCCGGGCAGAGCTTGTCAAAAAAGCAAGTTTTTTGACAGCTCGGATTGAATCTGCTCGGCGGGAGTGAATCCCGCCGGCATAATCCAAAAGCCTGATGTATTGCGGCTTTTGGATTGACGCGCGGCCCGCCGCGCGGCTCGGCCTGACCGGCCTTCGCTCCCTTTCATCCATCCTTTGACAGTCAGAGCCCGGGACAGGGGCCACGTCCCCTCTCCCGGGCACTTTGCGGTTTTCTTTACGTCCTCTTGCGCATATGGTAGATCTGGCGCAGCTCCTCGGTGGGCTCGCCGTTTTCGTCGGTGAGGATCAGATTGCCCTGGGCGGCCAGACCCGGCCGTCCGCCCCGCCGGCCGGCGATCAGCACCAGCGCCGGGGCGCTCTGGGCCGTGTGGCTGACGAAGCGCAGCCGCTTCGGCTCGATATCCGCCAGGCGCATGGCGGCGAAGATGTCCGTGAGGAATTCCGGCTTATGTACCAGGCAGAACTCCCCGCCCCGGCGCAGCATATAGGACGCGGCCCCGGAGAACTGGGCAGGGGAGAGGCTGTCCCCTCTGGCGGCGGCACGGTCGGCGTCGGGGGAGGGCTTGCCGCCGTAGAAGTAGGGGGGATTGCACACCACCAGATCGTAGGAGCCTGGCCGGCCCATGGCCCGGTACTGGCGGGCGTCCACGCACTCCACCGTGCCGGCGATGCCGTTGGCCTCATAGTTGGCACGGCAGGCCCGGGCGGCGTCAGGCCGGATGTCCACGCTGTCAAAGACCGCGTCCGGGCAGCGGGCGTGCAGCAGCACGCTCAGCAGTCCCCCGCCGCAGCCGATATCCATGCACCGGGCGAAGTCCCCGCCGCCGGCAAAATGGGCCAGCAGCACCGAGTCGGTGGTGATCTTGAAAACAGGGTCGTCGGCATAGACCGGCCCCTGGGGCCACAGTCGCTTCATGGCGTTTTCCTCCAAAAGTCGCGGGCGGTATGCAAACGCATACCGCCCGCCGTCTTTGCCTGTGTCTTACTCCTCGGCGATAGCGCTCATGGGGCACTGCTCGGCGCAGGAGCCGCAGCTGATGCACTTGTCGGGGTCGATGACATAGTGGGCGTCGCCCTCGCTGATGGCCTCGACAGGGCACTGATCGGCGCAGGAGCCGCAGCTGATGCAGGCGTCGGAAATCTTATAAGCCATGTTGATTACCTCCGTTTTTTATGTACGCACCCATACTAACATAAATGCCCTATAGATTGCAATACTTTTTTGATGTTTCCAAAAATAAACCGTTCCGACAAAATAACCAACCGCTCTCGCGCTTTTATTTGGGCCCGGAGGGCTATAATGATTATGGGATGGCGAACCGCTTTGCCATATACGCATTAAATCTTCCCGGAGGCGATGAGATGAAAAATACGGAGCGCTTCACCCTGCGGGCCCAGAAGGCCATCGAACAGGCGTACGAGGCCAGCCGGGACATGGGCCACAGCTATGTGGGCACGGAGCACCTGCTCATAGGGCTGATCCGGGAGGGGGAGGGCCTGGCCTGCCGGTGTCTGCGCCGGGCGGGGCTGGAGGAGCCCGCCCTGACGGAGCGGGTCACCAGCGCCGCGGGCCGGGGCGTGCCCGGGCCGCCTGCCCAGGGACTCACCCCCAAGGCCCGGCGGAGCATAGAGCTTGCCTGTGCGGACGCGGCCCGCCTGGGGCACAATTTCGTGGGTACGGAGCACATCCTCATGGGGATCCTGCGCCAGTCGGACTGCGCGGGCACCCGGGCCGTGGAGCAGGCGGGGGTCGATCCCAACCGGCTCTATACGGACGTGGTGGGCATATTTGAGCGGCCGGAGTACCGCTCCCGGCCGGAGGAGGGAGGCGGCGCCCGCACGGCGTCCCGCCGCAGCGACACGAAGCTGCTGGATCAGTTCAGCCGGGATCTGACGGACATGGCCGCGAAGGGGCAGCTTGACCCGGTGGTGGGCCGGGAGCGGGAGCTGGAGCGGGTGATCCAGATCCTGTCCCGCCGCACGAAGAACAACCCCATCCTCATCGGAGAGCCGGGGGTGGGCAAGACGGCGGTGGCAGAGGCGCTGGCCCGGCGGATCGCCGCCGGGGACGTGCCGGAGCATCTGCGCAGAAAGCGGGTGGTGGCCCTGGACATCCCCTCCATGCTGGCCGGCACCAAGTACCGGGGGGACTTTGAGGATCGGGTGAAGGCGGTCATCCGGGAGGTCAGCCGGGCGGGGGACGTGATCCTGTTCGTGGACGAGATGCACACCATCGTGGGCGCGGGAGCGGCGGAGGGGGCCATCGACGCGGCCAATATCCTCAAGCCGGCCCTGGGCCGGGGGCTCATCCAGATGATCGGCGCCACCACGGTGGAGGAGTACCGCGCCCATGTGGAGAAGGACGCGGCGCTGGAGCGGCGGTTTCAGCCGGTGACGGTGGGGGAGCCCACCCGGGAGGAGAGCGTGCGCATCCTGACCGGCCTGCGGGATCGGTATGAGAGCCACCACCGGCTGGTGATCTCCGACGAGGCCATTGCGGCGGCGGTGGATCTGTCCGCCCGGTATATCACCGACCGGTATCTGCCCGACAAGGCCATCGACCTGATCGACGAGGCGGCCAGCCGGGTGCGGATGGCGGGAAGCCGTGTCCCGGACGGGGTCAGACAGGCGGAGCAGAAGGTGCAGGATCTGCAGGCGGCCAAGGAGCAGGCCGTGAAGGAGCAGAATTTTGAGGGGGCGGCCTCTCTGCGGGATCAGGAGCTGCGCCAGCGGGAGGCGCTGGACGTGATCCGCTGCGCCTGGGCGGCCTCCTCCGGCGGCCGGCTTCTCCGGGTGGGGCCGGAGGACGTGGCGGCGGTGGTCTCCGGCTGGACGGGGGTGCCCGTGGAGAGCCTGACGAAGGAGGAGAGCGAGCGCCTGGCCCATCTGGAACAGATCATCCACCGGCGGCTCATCGGCCAGGACGAGGCGGTGTCCGCCGTCTGCCGGGCCATCCGGCTGGGCCGGGTGGGACTGGCCGACCCGGGCCGGCCGGTGGGAAGCTTTCTGTTTCTGGGGCCCACCGGCGTGGGCAAGACGGAGCTGTGCCGGGCCCTGGCGGAGGCGGTATACGGCGACGAGAAGGCCGTGATCCGGGTGGATATGTCCGAGTATATGGAAAAGCACGCGGTGAGCCGGCTCATCGGCGCGCCACCGGGGTACGTGGGCCACGACGAGGGCGGGTACCTGACGGAAAAGGTGCGCCGCCATCCGTGGAGCGTGGTGCTGTTCGACGAGCTGGAGAAGGCCCACGAGGATGTGTGGGGCCTGCTGCTGCAAATACTGGAGGACGGATGTCTGACCGACAGCCACTCCCGGCGGACGGATTTTAAGAACACGGTGGTGGTGATGACCTCCAACGTGGGCGCCCAGACCCTGGTCAGCGGCGCCCGGCAGCTGGGCTTTTCCGGCCAGGCGGACACGGCCCAGGCCCGGTACGGCGCGCTGCGGGAGCGGGTGCTGGCCGAGGCCCGGCGGGTGTTCCGGCCGGAGCTTCTCAACCGGATGGACGCGGTGGTGGTGTTCCGGCCCCTGGAGCAGGAGCAGCTGCGGGCTATCGCGGCCAATCTGATGGAGAAGATCGCCCGGCGGCTTGCCGCCAAGGGGGTGGCGCTGCAGACGGAGCCGGAGGCCCTGGAGGAGCTTGCCCGGCAGGGGTATGACCCGGCCTACGGAGCCCGGCCTCTGCGGCGGCACCTGCGCCGGACGGTGGAGGACGCCCTGGCCCAGATGCTGCTGGACGGCTCCCTGCAAAAGGGCGACCGGGTGCGCGTGGCGCTCCGGGAGGGACAGGTGCGTCTGGAAAAGGTTGACGGCGGGGAGGAATGATGATAAAATGCCACAGCGAAAGGCCCCCTCGGCAGAGGGGGCCGTCAGCAAATCCGGCAGAGAGGGAGTACATAAGATGGATTTGGAAAAGCTGAAGGAAAAGGTCAACGCCGACGAGGGCTTCATGCGCTTCAACGGCATCGAGGTGACGCATCTGGAGCCGGGCTGCTGCCAGTGCCGGGCCCGGATGGAGAAGAACAAGGAAAATCCCCACGGGATCGCCCACGGCGGCTTTCTGTTCACCATATGCGACACCGTGGCCGGCATCGCGGGCACCAGCCTGGGCCGGGGCGTGGTGGGCCGCTCGGCGGACATCCACTTTCTCCGCCCGGGCCGGGGCACGGCCTTTACCGGCAAGGGCCGGGTGGTGCAGGCCGGCCACACCACCGCCCTGTGCGCGGTGGAGCTCTATGACGACAGGGATGAGCTGATCGTGTCCGCCGACTTCGAGCTGTTTTTCCTCAACAGGCCAGCGGAGAGCTGACCGTCCAGGCAGGCGAGCTCTGTTCCGGGGTAGTAATGTGCCAGTATGGCCCGGTAGTCCATGCCCTGGGCGGCGTAGGTCTGGGCGCCGTACTGGCTCATGCCCACCCCGTGGCCGTAGCCGGACACGGTGAAGAGAAAACCGCCGTCCTGCCAGGACAGGGTGAAGGCTGTGCTGCGCAGGCCGAGAGCCGCGCGCACCTGCGCGCCGGTAAAGCGCTGGCCGCAGAGCACCAGCGTCTCCACCCGCCCGGCCGCGTCCGGCACGGTCTGCTCCACCCAGCCGGACGGATCGCCCGCCGGGACGAACCCGAGGGCCTGGGAGAGCTCCTGGGCTGTCACGGTCACCTGGGTGACCAGGCCGGGTACCTGCCGGGGATCTTCCGGCGACTGCACACTGACAAGATAAGGCAGCGGCGACCACAGCGCGCCGCTGTCCTCTGTTCTGCCCAGGGAGCTGGCGTGAAAGACCGCCTGGATGGGCTGGCCGCCGTAGGTCAGATACTGCCCGTCCGTCTGCGCCGCGGCGGCCCGGAGCCGTGCCATGTTTTTCTCATAATCCCCGCCCCAGCGCTGGCGCAGCTGCTGCTCCGTCAGCAGGGCGACGCAGCACCCGGGGTCGGCGCACACGTCCGCCCCGTCGCGCTCGTGCTTCCGGCAGGCCAGCGCAAAGGTGCGCACAGCCACGGTCTGGGCCTGCAGCGCCTGCATCTCGAACCCGGCGGGCATCTCCCCGGCCACCGCCAGGGGCAGATAGTCCGCCATGGTGACGGTCTGCACCCCGTCCCCGGTCAGCAGCGCCAGGATCATGCGCTCGTCGGCGCCCGCCGGGCCCCGCCGCAGATAAAACAGTCCCGTCAGCAGCGCCAGCAGCAGGCACCAGAGGCAAAAGCCCCGTATCTGCTTCATGCCAGTCTGCTCCTTTTTGGCCGCCCGGCCGGGGCGCGTCACTTGACGCGGCGGCAGGATAGGTATATAATCGCCGGTGGGAAATACTATGATGGAATGGAGCGGCATATGCAGAGCGAAGCGTATAAACTGTCCGGCTTTACCATCGTCATCAGCGCTGTGGGCTTTCTGCTCCGGTGGCTGCAGGATATGCGTATTCTCAACGCCGAGACGGGCCTGCCGGAGAACGCGCCCATCAGTTTTTGGGTGGCGGGGATCATCCTTTTGGCCGCGGCCGGTCTGGCCTTTTTTGTCCTGCGGCTCAAGCAGTTCGACGCCCCGGCCGAGCCGGAGAAGGCTCTGGCGGGCCACACGCCCGTGTATGGAGCCATCGGACTGCTGCCGGCGGCCGTGCTGGCCCTGTCCGGCATCTACCGGATCATCCTGCCGGGGGACGTGCTGTGGCCCACTATGCACCGGCTGTGCGGCGCTATGACCGTGGTGGGGGCCTTCGGCGCGGGACATCTGGCCATGAATATCGCCAAGCCCGAACAGGACGCCGCCCGGCGGCGGGGCGTGATGATCCTGATGATCTTTAGCGTGTTCTGGCTGGTCACCGGCTACCGGGACGCGGCCACCGACCCTATCGTGTGGCGGTTCGTGGTGGGCATCGTGGCCCAGTGCACGGTGCTGCTGGCCCTGTACTACCTGTCCGGCTATTTCTTCCACGCGGCCCATCCCTGGTGGACGCTGTTCTTCTGTCATTTCAGCGCGTTTCTGTGCATCATGAGCGCCATCGATCAGAACGGCCTGTCCCAGAGCATGGCCTTTGGCGCCATGGCGGCCCAGATGCTCATCTGGGGCTTTGTGGTGACGGAGAACCTGAAAACGAAACCCCTGGTGCCGGAGGGGGAGGAAAACCCATAAAGGCGAGCGCGGCGGCATCCCGGTAAGCGGGTGCCGCCTTTTGCCGCGCATTAGCGCTGTCAAAAAACCGGCTCCGCGCCGGAAAAATAACATCGAGGAGAGAGGAATATGCAGACAATTGCGAGCATCATGGAGATGCTGATGGTGGTGTGCTTCGGCGTCTCCTGGCCCCTGAATATCGCCAAGGCCTGGAAGGCTAGAACGGCCAAGGGTACCAGCGTGTTGTTTTATTATTTCATCTGGATCGGCTATGTGTTCGCCATCATCGGCAAGTTCATCCTCATCGCCTACTACGCGCCCCAGCACTGGTATGTGACGGTGAAGTGGTATGTGATGCTCTTCTACATCGTCAATACCCTGATGGTCACCTGCGGCATCCTGATCTATTACCGCAACCGGGCGCTGGACAAGTGGGCGGAGCGGAAGGCGGCCAAGAGCGGGAAGTGACGGGCTGCGGGCGGCCCCATCTTTTTTCAGCGGGAGTGAAAATACCTCTTGCATTTTCTGGCGTGCTGTGCTAATATATTTGAGCGAAACACGACCGGGTGTGGCGAAGTTTGGTATCGCGCCTGAATGGGGTTCAGGAGGCCGCTGGTTCAAGTCCAGTCACTCGGACCATGACGAGTACCCATAAGGGACTTGAGTTCCCTTGTGGGTATTCTCTTTTATCGGCTGGGGTCAAGCGCCCCGGCCTATTTCTTTGCGGCCAAAGGCCGCTAAATAGGACTGCTCCGCTGCCCGGCTCATGTGCGGCAGTTCCACATATCCTATCATTTTGTAGTGTATCTCCACCTTTT
>CANQDL010000104.1 GCA_947591105.1 uncultured Oscillospiraceae bacterium | reverse complement strand
ACGGATAATAGATCGGCGTGGTGATATAGAACTTCCCTTTGCTCACGGTGGTTTACCTCCAGTAACGGATATTTATAACGGGTGCTTTACGCGGTCATATGATGGGCGGCGTGGAGATGTCCCCGTCCCCGGACACGTCCGGCTCGGTATATTCCGGCTCGGTGTACTCCGGTTCGGTGTACTCCGGCTCGGTGTACTCCGGCTCGGTATACACTGGCGCCTCCTGTACGGGCGCCTGGGTGGGCGCCGGGGTGGGGGTGGCCTCCACGGCCTCGTGCTTGTGGTAGCGGCTGGACGCCTCCTTGGCGGAGCTGATGACGCTGCCGTCGGCGGCGTACACGTTCCGGTAGGTCTGGGCGTAATAGTAATCCGCGTCCTCCCAGGTGTCGGAGGTCATGATCACATAGCTGCCGTCCACGTCCGTGCCCAGCAGGCGCACGGTGAGACTGCCGTTGGACACGAAGGCCTCGATCCGGATGGGGTAGCTCCGGTTGTTGCGGAAGCAGAAGTCCGGCCCGCCCCAGCTGACCGTGGCGTCCAGGCCCATGGGCAGATAGCTGACGGTGAAATAGTGGTCGTAGCGCAGGGTGATGTCCAGGTTGGCGTAGAGCGCGCAGTAATACAGGGTGGAGCTGCCCTGGCAGATCCCGCCGCCCAGGGCGGTGTCGTGCTTGCCGTTGGAATAGACGCCCGCCTCCTGGTAGCCCTTGGAGGCCGTCCGCTCGCCCAGGCAGGCGTTGTAGCCAAACTCCTCCCCCGGCTGGAGCACCACGCCGTTCATGGACGCGGCGGCCAGGGTTATGTTGTTGATACGGGCGGAGCTGGAGCCGGAAAGGCTGGTGCTCTTTTCCGCCAGCACGTCCGCGAAGAGCCGGGACGAGAGCTGCTCGCCGGTGAGGGAAGGCTCCTCTTTGATAAGCGGGATGGTCACCGTCTGTCCGTCGGCGGCCGCCTCCCAAAGCTGGCGGGCCCCCTCCAGATCAAAGCGCACGCCGGTGACGCTGTCGGTGACGCCGCCGGTGACCGGGTCGTACATGGCGTCCAGGGGGGCGGTGTAGACCTGGTCATAGAGGGACTGGAGCATGACGCCGGGGTCTTCCTCCGTCTGGCCCTCCGCCAGGGGCATATGGGCAAAGGCGCAGGTGATGGGCGCGTATGCCTCCTGCTCGAAGGCGGCGGTGATCCGCGCGCACAGATCCGGGATGTCGATATAGAGCAGTCCCGCGTTTTTCACCAGGGTGATCTGTTCCTCCCCGATCTGGGCCTGGGTGGCGCCCACAGACTGCTCCACCTGCTGGGCCACCGGGGTCACCAGGGCGGTCAGCGCCGCCTGATCCACCGTGGGGGTGCTGGCCAGATCCACGGCCATGTTCACCGGATTTTTCTGGCAGTACCGGTACGCCTTCATGTTGGAAAGCATACTGCCGTCCCGGCCGTAGCCATAGGCCGCCTGGGCATAGGCCGTGCCGTCCAGGGGCTTGAGTCCCACCTGCTGGGCGGTGATGGTCAGCTCCTGTCCGTCCGGGAAGCTGACGGTGACGGCGGCGGCGTCATACCGGTGGGGGTCGTCCCCCAGGGCCTTGACCGCCTCCGGCAGGGTCATGCCGCCCACGTTCACCCCGTTGACGGACACGTTGGGGAAGATGGTGGATATCTTGGATATCTTGTTGGCATAGGCAAAGCCCACGCCCAGCAGGATCACAGCCACCAGCAGCAGCGCCGTCAGCGGCAGCAGCACCAGCTTCCACCGATCCCACAGGCTGGGGGCGTCGTCCTCGTAGACGGGACTTTCCCGGCGCGGTCGGGGCTCCGGCGCCGCGGCGGCCCGGGCCGCCCGCCGGGAAGCGGACGGGGCGTTTCCGGCTCCGGATGGGCTGCCCGCCCGGCCGGAGGCACGGGTATCCGGACGGTTGAGCGCCTGACGCTCCTCGTCCAGCCACTGTTCAAACTCATAGTCCGACATGGAACCCTCTCTCCTTTTCTCTTTCTCCCTTTATCGCTTGGGCCCGCCCTCCGACGCGCCCGTCAGTTCGCCCACGCCCACCTGCAGGTTGTCCTCGATCCAGGGGTTGCCGCTGATGCGGTACTCCGCCTGGGCCTCCCACAGGGAGCCGATGAGGATGTTGGACAGCAGAAATCCCTGGGGGGTGAAGCACCACCGGCCGTCGAATTTCTTCGTCCAGCCGTCCTTTTCGTACTCCAGCAGCAGCGCCTCGATGGGGGCAAAATCGCTGCGGTACACCCTGTGGTACTCCTCCTGGGAGATGCCCCGGCTCCGGCGCATGCCCAGCATCAGGTACTCCGAGGCCCGATCCAGCTCGTCCAGCGTCTCGTACTCGTCCAGGATGTTGTTTCCCTCTGTGATCCCCTTGATATAGCCCCGCAGATCCCGGATAAAGCTGAACCGGGTGTTACCCATACAGGAATGGGCGCCGGGGCCGAAGCCCAGATAGTCCTCCATATCCCAGTACTTCATATTGTGCCGGCAGGCAAAGCCCCGCCGGGCGAAGTTGGACACCTCATACTGCTGGTAGCCGTAATGGGTCAGGGTCTCCACCGCGTACAGGTACATATCCGCCTGGTCGTCGTCCGAGGGGATGACGGGGCTGTCCTTGTATGCCTCGTACATGGGGGTGCCCTCTTCCAGCTTCAGCCCGTAGCAGCTTAAGTGCTCCGGCTCCAGATCCAGCACCCGCGCCAGTGTCTCCGCCCAGTCCCCCTTGGTCTGGTTGGGCAGGCCGTAGATCAGATCCAGGCTCAAATTTTCAAATCCCGCCCCGCGGATCAGCTTGACCGCGTTTTTCACCTGGGTGAAGTTGTGGCGCCGGCCGATGATCTTGAGCAGATCGTCGCTGGCCGACTGCACCCCCAGGGAGATGCGGTTCACGCCCTCCTTGCGCAGCAGGTTCAGGTCGTGCCGGGTCACGCTGTCGGGATTGCACTCCACCGTGACTTCCGCGCTCTTGAGCACCTTTCCCGCCCGCTTCAGACCGTTGAAGATCGCCGCCAGCCGCTTGCCCCCGTAATAGCTGGGGGTGCCGCCGCCGAAATACACCGTGTCGATGTAGTAGGGCGCCATGGTGTTGGCCGCCTCCTGGATGTGGCGCAGCAGGGCGTCCTGGTATTTGCCGATGCTCTTGTCACAGTGGGCCAGGGAATAGAAATCGCAATAGCCGCACTTGGAGGCGCAAAAGGGGATGTGGATATAAATCCCGAGATGCTTATCTTCCATAATCTTATATCCTTCTACCTTATTGGGGGCCCTCTGTGCAAAGGGGGCTGGCAGCGCGTCATCATGGGCCCCAAAAAGGCACATCCGCCTTTTGGGGAGAGGAGGAGCGCGGGAGCCAAGTCTCTCTGAAGTGGGAGGCCTTTATCCCTCGGCTTCCTCCGGCTCCGAAAAATCTTCCTTCGTGAACCGCGCCAGATCCTCCTTGGAGGGGGACTGCATGGCCGCCACCCGGTTCGCCTGACGCACCACCATGTCCTCAAACTGGTTGCGCACGTCCCGGCCGTTGCCGAAATTCTCGTCCCGGTGCTCGTACAGCTCGTCGAAAAACTGCCGGGAATAGGCCTCCGCCGCCTCGTCCAGCTCGTAGCCGTTTTTCTTGCATTGCAGGTGGAAGATGGCGTTGAGCTCCTCGCCGTTGTAGTCGCTGAAAAAGATATACTTATTAAATCTGCTCTCCAGCCCCGGGTTGGAGGCGAGAAACTTCTCCATGGGGCCGGTATAGCCCGCCACGATGACCACCAACTCGTCCCGGTGATCCTCCATGGCCTTTAGAACCGTCTCGATTGCCTCCCGGCCGAAGTCGTTCTCCCCGCCGCTGGCCAGGGAATAGGCCTCGTCGATGAACAGCACGCCGCCCAGCGCGGAAGCGATCACCTCCTGGGTCTTGATGGCCGTCTGACCCACGTAACCCGCCACCAGGCCGGAGCGATCCACCTCCACCAGCTGGCCTTTTTTCAGCGCGCCGATGGCCGCGTAGAGGCCGCCCAGAAGCCGGGCCACGGTGGTCTTGCCGGTGCCCGGATTGCCCATGAACACCATGTGCAGGCTCAGCGGCGGCACAGGCAGGCCCGCCTGCTGCCGGAGCTGACGCACCTTCACCAGATTCATCATGCTCTTGACGTCCTTTTTCACCTGCTCCAGGCCCACCAGCCCGTCCAGCTCCGCCATCAGCTCGTCCAGATCGGGCTTCTCCGGAGCCGCCTGTCCGGCGGCTGCCTGCGTCGGCTTTGCCTGGCCGGAACCGGTCTGTCCCGCCGCCTGGGGCGGGTTCTTCTCCAAAAACGAGGGCTGGGCGCTGGTGACAAAGTCCGCCGCCCGCAGACCGGGCTTTCCCTTTTTCACCCCAGCGCTGTCGCACAGGGCGGAGAGCTTGTCCGCGCACTCGGTGATATATTCCGCCTCGGCGTATGTCACGTCGTCGTCCACCGCAGCCAGGCACAGCAGGATATTCGTCAGCATCCGCACAAACACCCGGGAGCAGTCCGTGCCCCGGCGGGCGTCCTGGTCGGTGAGCGTCCAGAAAAACAGGGGCGGCAAAAACGCGCCGCTCTCCCCCACCGCGCTGGTCAGCGCCCACAAAAGCCAGCTGGGCTGAGGCCTGCCCTTGGAGTACAGGGCGTTGAGCGCCTGGGCGTGCTCCTCGGTCAGACTCGCGCTGCGGGAAAAAAGCTGCAGGGCACAGGCGGTGCAGAACTCGTCCATCTGCTCGGCCAGCCCCCGGCCGGCCGCCCGGTAAAACGCCTCCGTGTTGGCTATATAGGTCTTGTGCAGCTGCTCCGGAGAGCGCTTCCACTGGGTGGGCAACCGCTCCGCCCCCTTCCCCGCCCAAACCGCGGGTTTTCCCGCCGGAAGGGCAATTTATTATATTATATTACAAAAATTACAAAAAACAAGTATTTTTGTATCCAAATTGCAAAAAAATGGACGGCCCCTGCCGTCCATTTTCCTGTTGAGTATTATTACGGCGCCACGGACGCCACCGTCACCGTGTCCGTGATGGGCACATAGGCGTTCACGGCGGCCTGGGCAAGGGCCATAAAGCCGTCGTAGCTGGAGGTGTCATAAGCGTCCATGTCGTTCCAGCGGAACACGCCCTTGGCCTCGTAGCCCGCGTCCTGGGCGGTTTGGTAGCTGTCCGCCACGCTCTGGTACTGCTCCTTGTCCACCGGCTGCCCGGCCACGGTATACGCCTCCGCCGTCACGGTGCCGCTCTCCGGCTCGCTCTCCAGGTACCGGGCGCACACGCTCTTCGGCACCAAGACCCCGTCCTCGCAGTCGAAGCGGACGAACTCATCCCAGGCGGTCTCCATGGTGCCGTTGGCGCTGTCCACCCAAAAGCACCAGCCGCTGCCCGTCCAGCTCAGCCGGAAGGACTCAAAATAGTTGGCGCACACGCTCACGTCGGTCATATGCTCGTCCGTGAAGGCGCCGGCGGCGCTGTCCAGCTCGCTGGACACGCAGTAGACCCAGTCGCCGGACAGGTCGAACAGATGCACCCCCATGGTGGCCGATGCGCCCTGGTCGAACACCACCAGCTCCGGCGTGCCGTCCAGATCCAGGTCGATAAAGCCAAGGCCGCTGATGCCGTCGGGCCACAGGGCCGCAAAGATGTCGTAGCAGTCGTCCAGAAAGGCAAGGTAGCTGTCCTGCCAGCCCGCCGCCGGCTGGGGCAGCTCCAGCGTCCCGGAGGCCGCCGTCCCGGGCGCGCTGAACCCGCAGCTCACCGCAAGACATACCACCAGCAGCATCGCCGTCAGTCCCACGCCCAGACGCCTCATCTCTTCCGCCTCCATCGTAAATTATGTAATCTCGTTATGTAAATCTACGGCCTTTATTATATCCACAGCAAAGCGGAAATGTAAAGAGTCACATTGAAACTGTAATAACTTGTAATTAGCCGCGGGAAGGGGTTGACAGCGGCGGCAAAACGTGGTACATTAGCACTCGAACAAAAAGAGTGCTAATCACCCGAAAGGAAGCGACGATATCATGGCGAAAAAACAATTCAAGGCCGAGAGCAAGCGTCTGCTGGATCTGATGATCAACTCCATCTACACCCACAGGGAGATCTTCCTGCGGGAGATCATCTCCAACGCCTCCGACGCCATCGACAAGCTGTGCTACAAGTCCCTGACCGACGAGAGCGTGGGCATGAACCGGGAGGACTTTCTCATCTGGGTAAATGCGGACAAGAACGAGCGCACCCTCACGGTGCGGGACAACGGCATTGGCATGACCAAGGAGGAGCTGGAAAACAACCTGGGCGTGATCGCCTCCAGCGGCACCCGCCTGTTCCGGGACTCCATCACCGAGGACGAATCCGCC
Source organism: uncultured Oscillospiraceae bacterium (assembly GCA_947591105.1). Taxonomy (GTDB): domain Bacteria; phylum Bacillota; class Clostridia; order Oscillospirales; family Oscillospiraceae; genus CAJOIG01. The sequence goes on along the minus strand of CANQDL010000104.1, from coordinate 1,689 downwards.
GGGGACGTGGACGTGATCGGCCAGTTTGGCGTGGGCTTTTACTCCGCCTTCATGGTCTCTGACCGGGTGACCGTGATCACCAAGGCCTTCGGCGAGGAGCAGGCCTGGAAGTGGGAATCCGCCGGCGCGGACGGATATACCGTCACCCCCTGCGAGAAGGATGGGGTTGGCACGGACGTGATCATGCACATCAAGCCCGACGCCGACGAGGAGGATTACAGCTCCTATCTGGAGAGCTGGAAGCTGAAGGATCTCATCAAAAAGTACTCCGACTACGTCCGCTGGCCCATCCACATGATGGTGGAGCGCCGGGAGTGGGACGAGAAGGGCGGCGAGGACGGCAAGGGCGCCTACAACACCCTCACCGAGGAGCAGGTGGTCAACACCATGGTGCCCATCTGGCAGCGGCCCAAGGGCGAGGTCTCCGACGAGGACTGCAAGGCGTATTATAAGGAGCACTTCCACGACAACGCCGATCCGGTGGCCGTGATCCGGGTGAACGCGGAGGGGCTGACAGCCTATCGCGCCATGCTGTTCATCCCCGCCCAGGCGCCATACGATTATTACACCCGGGATTACCAGCCGGGACTGCAGCTGTATTCCGCCGGGGTGATGATCATGGACAAGTGCGCCGATCTGGTGCCGGAGCACTTCCGGTTCGTCCGGGGCGTGGTGGACTCCCCCGATTTGAGTCTGAACATCTCCCGGGAGCTTTTGCAGCACGACCGGCAGCTGAAGATCATCGCCGGAAATCTGGAAAAGAAGATCCAGGCGGAGCTGACCCGGCTGATGGCCGAGGATCGGGAGAGATATCTCACCTTCTATAACGCCTTCGCCCCCCAGCTGAAGTACGGCGTGGTGGGCTCCTACGGCATGCACAAGGATCAGCTGAAGGATCTGCTGCTGTTTTACAGCACCGCCCAGGACAAACTCATCAGCTTGCAGGAATACGTGGACGCCATGGGCGGGGAGCAGAAGAAGATCTATTACGCCTGCGCCGAGACGGTCAAGCGGGCCGCCGCCCTGCCCCAGGCGGAGACGGTGAAGGCCGCGGGATATGATATGCTGTGCCTGACCGACAGCGTGGACGAGTTCGTCATGCAGATGCTGGGCCAGTACGCCGACAAGCCGTTCTGCAACGTCACCAACGACGATCTGGGTCTGGAGAGCGACGAGGAGAAAAAGGACGCCGAGGAAAAGGCCGAAAAGTCCAAGGAGCTGCTGGACTTTGTGAAGCAGAGCCTGGGCGGCGCGGTAGAGACCGTGCGCATCAGCCACAAGCTCAAGAGCCAGCCCGTATTCCTCACCACCGACGGCGAGGTGACGCTGGAGATGGAGAAGTACTTCCAGGGTCTGCCCGGCGTGCCCGACGCGGAGCGGATAAAGGCCAAGCGGGTGCTGGAGCTCAACGGCTCCCACCCCGCCTTTGCGGCGCTGGAAAAGGCGTACGCCGAGGATAAGCCCCGGGCCGCCCGGCTGGCCATGGTGCTGCTGGCCCAGGCCCAGCTGATCGCCGGTCTGCCTCTGGACGACCCCGCCGCCTACACGGAGCTGGTCTGCGGTCTGTTCTGAAAAGACCGCCCGGTCACATCAAAAATACAGGCCCGGCCAAAATGCACCGCCCCATAAAAAGTAGACAGTAGACAAAAGGCCCCCTGTTGTAGGAGAATGACTACGACAGGGGGTATT